>JANXUE010000302.1 GCA_025352005.1 Frankiales bacterium | reverse complement strand
ACCGGGGTGTGCACGACCGTCAACGAGGCGACGGCAGACCTGGCCGGCACGATCGCGGAGTTGGGCCCCCTGGTCGCCGCCCGAGGGCTGGCGATGATGTGCGCCGGCACCCACCCGACGACCGACTGGGCGACGCAGACGATCAGCCCCGACCCCCGCTACGCGAAGCTGGTGGAGGACATGCAGTGGCTGGCCCGCCAGCTGCAGATCTTCGGCCTGCACGTCCACGTCGGCGTCCGCTCCCCGGACAAGGTCATCCCGATCGTCAACGCGCTCTCGGCGTACATCCCGCACCTGTTGGCGCTGTCGGCCTCCTCGCCGTTCTGGATCGGCCACGACACGGGGCTGGCCTCGAGCCGGTCAAAGGTCTTCGAGAGCCTGCCGACGGCGGGGCTGCCCTACCAGCTGGCCGGTTGGGGGGAGTTCGAGTCCTACATGGAGACGCTGATCTCGACCGGCACGATCGGGTCGATCAAGGAGGTGTGGTGGGACATCCGGCCGCACCCGACCTACGGCACCGTTGAGCTGCGCATCTGCGACGGACTGCCGACGCTGCACGAGGTCGGGATGGTCGCGGCGCTGTCGCAGTGCCTGGTCGACACCCTCGACCGCGAGCTCGACAAGGGCTACACCCTGCCGACCCCCAAGGGCTGGGTGCTGCGCGAGAACAAGTGGCGGGCCGCGCGGTACGGCATGGACGCCGAGATCATCCGCGAGGACGAGTCGACGGTCCCGGTCAAGGAAGCCCTGCTCGAGCTCGCCCACGACCTGCGGCCGGCCGCAGAGCGCCTGGGCTGCACCGAGGAGCTGGCGCGGGTCGACGAGGTCGTCGCCGGTGGGGCGTCCTACCAACGGCAGCGGGCCGTTGCTGCGGCGAGCCAGGGTGACCTGCACGCGGTCGTCGACAGCTTGCTCGCGGAGTTTGCGGTGGGCCGGCCGTTCGTATGACCGGCGTCGATCAGTGGCTCGTCGAGCACCAGGCCGAGCTCGTCGAGGTCCGTCGCGCCCTGCACAGTCACCCCGAGCTGGGACGGCAGGAACACCGTACGACGGCGCTGCTGTGCGACCGGCTCAGGGCTGCTGGGCTCGCACCGCGGGTGCTCGCCTGCGGCACCGGGCTGGTCTGCGACGTCGGTTCGGGTCCGTCCTTCGTGGTGCTCCGTGCCGACCTGGACGCGCTGCCCATGCAGGACGAGAAGGACGTGCCCTACCGCTCGCAGGTCCCGGGCGTGTGCCACGCGTGTGGCCATGACGTGCACGCCGCGGTCGTCCTCGGTGCGGGCCTTGCGCTGGCCCGGCAGGACCTGCCCGGACGGGTGCGGCTGGTCTTCCAACCGGCTGAGGAGCAGATGCCCGGCGGCGCCCTCGACGTGATCGACGAGGGCCTCGTCGACGGCGCGGTCGCCGTCTTCGGGCTGCACTGCGACCCCTCGCTGGAGGTGGGGCGGGTCGGGCTGCGGGCCGGTGCAATCACCGCCGCGGCCGACCGGGTGGAGGTCAGGCTGAGCGGCCCCGGCGGCCACACGTCCCGGCCGCACAGCACCGTCGACCTCGTCCATGCGCTCGCGGCGGTTGCCACCGGGCTGCCCGCGGCGCTCTCCCGGCTGGTCGACCCACGGGCTGGCCTGTCTGTGGTCTGGGGCCACATCGCGGCGGGTACGGCGGCCAACGCCATCCCCAGGGAGGGTATCCTCCTGGGCACCGTCCGGGTCCTCGACCGGAAGGCCTGGGCGGGTGCGGGCGACCTGGTGGACGGCCTCGTCCGCTCGCTGGCGGCGCCGTTCGGAGCGCAGGTCCACGTGAGCTACGAACGGGGCGTGCCACCGGTCGTCAACGACCCGTGGGCCACCGCGCTGCTGACCGCCGCCGTGCGCTCCTCGCTCGGTCCCGGCGCGGCCGCGCCGACCCAGCAGTCGTTGGGCGGGGAGGACTTCGCGTGGTATCTCGAGCGGGTCCCCGGCGCGTTGGGCCGGCTCGGCGTCCGGCCCGTCGGCGGCACCGATCCGATGGACCTGCACCAGCCGTCGTTCGACGTCGACGAGGCGGCGATCGGGGTCGGGGTCCGCAGCCTGGCTGCGGCCGCCCGCGCTGCGCTGGAGGGGTCGTGAGACCCGTGACAAACTGCGACGTGTTCCTGTGGCCGGGCTGGGAGGGTTGTTGTGGTTGACGTCGACGTCGACGTACTCGTGGTGGGGGCCGGCCCTTCGGGGCTCTACGCCGCCTACTACGCCGGTTTTCGCGGCTTGAGCGTGGCCGTGGTCGACGGGCTGCCCGAAGCAGGCGGCCAGATCACCGCGCTGTACCCCGAGAAGCTGATCTATGACATCGCCGGCTTCCCCGCGGTGAAGGGCAAGGACCTCGTCGAGAACCTCGTCGCCCAGGCCGCGCG
>JANXUE010000298.1 GCA_025352005.1 Frankiales bacterium | reverse complement strand
CAGCCCGTTGCGCGCCAGCAACGTCTCGACCGCGCGCGCACGACTGCCCAGCTCGACGGTGACTTCGTCGTGTTCCTCATCGGAGCCGCGGCCCACGACCCCGACGGTGCCGAGGAAGCCGGCGCCCTGCTGATGGCCATGGTCGACCATGCCCCGGTGTGGCAGGCCTGGAACCTGCTCTCCGAGGACGACCGGGCGGGAGCCGGCATCCGGCACGAGACGTTCCAGGTCGTCGCTGGCAGCTACGAGGCGATCTACCAGAACATGCCCGTCATCGGGCTGGCCAAGGCGGGCACGTCGCTGACCGTGACGGAAGCGAAGGACACGGCGCGAGCCCGCCTCACGCAGTAACTGTCCCAGGTCCGCCGGCGCCAGGGGTGACGTCCGGTCAGATCCAGGTCGGCCCGAACTGGCCGCGGAAAAACAGCAGCGGCCCGACCTCGCGGTGCATCACGAGACGCTGCACCCGGCCGACGACGACGTCGTGGTCGCCGGCCTCGTGAACCTGCTCGATCGTGCAGTGCACCGTGGCCAGGACCCCGTCGAGTGAGGGGCCCCAGAGGGTCTCGTGCCAGTCCAGCCCAGCGAACTTGTCACCGCCGCTGACCGCGAACGCCTTGCAGAGCTCGAGCTGATCCTCGGCGAGGACGTTGACGCTGAAGGCACCTGCATCCCGGAGCAGCGGCCAGGTCCTCGAGGTGCGCGCAGGGCAGAACAACACCAGCGGTGGTTCAAGCGACACGGACGTGAAGGACTGGCAGGCGAACCCGACAGGCCGTCCCCGCGACGTGCCCGTGACGATCGTGACCCCGCTGGCGAAGGCACCCAGGACACGACGCATCTCGGTCGGCTCGACGACGTCGTAGTCGGCAGGCTCCCTCACGGTCACGCTCCTCCCTTGCCTCGCCGGTCGGTTCCGCCGCGGTCACGCCGCTCGTCAGGCTCGGGTGCCTGCCGTCATCCTAAAGCGGCCCCGAGGGCTGCCTTCATGTCGGTGAGGTGGTCGGAGTAGATGCCGTCGAGCCCACGCGACGCCGCGTCCGCCAACTCCGCCTTTGTCTGAGCCAGCGAACCGAAGGCCCGGAGACCATGCCCGCGGGCGCGGGCGAGAAGCTCCTGCGACCAGCCGGTCCAGGTGGTGTTCTGGGCGTCGATGCGGCAGGCGGCGAGCAGAGCCAGGTGCTCGGGAGCGGTGCGTCCGGCCTGCCGGATCCGGCCCATCGGCGCCTCGTGCGCCAGCCGCACCACCTCGTCGGCTGCACGCACCCGACCCAGCAGCCCGAGGTCGTCATGCGTCACCCAGGTGCGCCCCCGCATCGTGGCCTTGCGCAGTACGGCGAGCAGCGGCGAGATGGCGCGGGGGGACTTCAGGTCGAGGGAGAGCTCGAAGTCCGTCCCCAGCTCGGCAAACAGCTCCTCGAGCGTACAGACGCCCCACCGCCGCAGAACGCCCGAGGGCAGCGCGGCGGTCACCACCGGCCAGGGGCCCCGGACCCACACCGCATCATGAACCAGTACGGGCACACCGTCTGCGGCCAGCCGTACGTCGGACTCGAGGTCGCAGCCCCGAGCGAGGGCGTCGGCAAAGGCAGCAAGGGTGTTTTGCGGGGCGCCGCTGTCCAGGCCGCCACGGTGGGCGAAGGCGAAGGTCACTCGCAGGTGGATCAGTCGGCTGCGGGGTTGGGGGGCAGGGCCGCGGTGCGCTCGGTGTCGGCCTCGATGGGCCCGGTCCTCATCGAACCGCCGGGCGAGACCAGGGGCGCGTCGCGGCCGGTGAGCACCTCGTAGAAGAACACCCGGTTGTCCTCCTTGTCGTCGGTCAGCTCCGCCGGCATCGAGCGGTCGGGATAGATGGCGTCGACCGGGCAGACCGGCTCGCAGGCACCGCAGTCGATGCACTCCTTGGGGTGGATGTAGAGCTTGCGGTCACCCTCGTAGATGCAGTCGACCGGGCACTCCTCGATGCAGGACATGTCCTTGATGTCCACGCAGGACGAGGTGATCACATATGTCAAGCGACTGCTCCCTCGGTGGAGTGGCCCGGGAAGACCGTGGCCTCGGGGTCGATGACGGTGGCAGCGTTGTTGACCGCAGTCGCCGCCTCCCCGAACCCGACGCTGATGAGGCGGACCTTGCCGGGGTAGTCGGTGATGTCACCGGCGGCGAAAACCCGCGGCAGGTTGGTCGCCATGGTCGTGTCGACGATCACATGCCGCTCCTGCACAGCCAGTCCCCAGGCTTCCAGGGGCGAGATGTCAGCGGTGAAGCCGAGCGCAGCGACGATCGCCTGACAGGGGACATCGCGCAGCTGCCTGGTCTTGACATCCCGGACGGTGATCGACTCCAGGCTTGCCTCGCCGTTGATCGCCATCGGCGACACGGGCGTGATGACGGCGATGCTCGAGTCCCGCAACAGCTTGACCGAGTGGGCATGCGCGCGGAATTGCTCGCGCCGGTGGATGAGGGTCACCGAGGACGCGACACCCTCGAGCCCGAGGGCCCAGTCGACAGCGCTGTCACCTCCCCCGACGACGATGACGTCCTTACCTGCATACGGCAGGTACGTCGCAACGATGTACTCCAGGCCGCGCCCCTCCCAGAGGTCCCCGCCGGGAAGCGGCCGGGGCGTGAAGGTGCCGATGCCGCCCGTGACGACGACGGCACGCGCCTTCACCACCGTGCCGGAGGCGGTCCCGATCAGGACGTGGTCGCCCTGGTCGGAGTAGGAGACGGCCTGCTGCGCAAGCAGGTAGTGCGGGTCGAAGCGCGCGGCCTGGG
>JANXUE010000278.1 GCA_025352005.1 Frankiales bacterium | reverse complement strand
CGCAGGAGCGGGCGACGATGCACCTCGACACCATCTGCACGATGGTCGACGTCGACGCCATCGTGATGTTCCCCGCGGTCGCCGACACGCTCGAGGCGTGGACCGTCACGGCCCTCGATGAGTCCGTGCATGTCAGCGGACCGGAGCCGTTCCTCGTCGCGGCCGCCAAGGCGATGGGCGTCGACGAGCTGCGGGTCGTCGACACCGGCCTCGACCCGGTCACCGCCGAGCGTGAGCAGTGGGACGACGGCAACAACACCCTTGCGCTCGCGCCGGGGCTCGTCGTCGCCTACGAGCGCAACGTCGTCACCAACCAGGCCCTGGAGTCCGCCGGAATCGAGGTGGTCCGGATCGCCGGGTCGGAGCTCGGCTCGGGGCGGGGTGGTCCGCGCTGCATGTCGTGCCCGGTCCTGCGCGACCCGGTGGCCTGACCCGCATGCGACGCGCCCGACCCGGCGAACACGCGGACGGGGTGAACCGCAGCACCTCGGCAGGCGAACGACGCGATGTGACCCGATCCGTGATCTTGCGAGCCCTGACAGCCGCTGCCCTTGTCGGCTTCGCCATCGTCCACCTGCGCATCGCCGGGAACTACGCGGGGCTCGGCAAGCACCCGCTGGCGTTGAACGACCAGTTCTACGCGCAGGCCGTCATCGCGTCCCTGCTCGCGCTGGCCCTGCTGGTTCGCCCACGCCTGCTGGTGTGGCTCGCGACCGCCGGCTTTGCCGCCGGGTCGCTGGCGGTGCTCGTCTACAGCCGCTCGAACTGCCTGCCCATCTACGGCTTCGACGGCTGCTTCTCGGAGAACTGGAGCGTCGAGGGCGCGAAGAACGCGGCGTACTTCGAGACTGCGGCCCTGTTGCTTGCGGCGGTCGGGGCCCTGACCAGCCGGCGCAGGGTCACCCCAGGGTCAGCCTGAGGTCACCGTAGGGTCAACTGCCGGCTGAGCAATCCGGAGCGGGCGCGACGCTGGTCCTCGTTGAGGCCACCGGAGGTGGCAAGGGCCTCGTCGAGGCGGACTCGCAGGGCCGCAACAGGCGCCTCGAGCTGGTCAGCCTCGGTCTCCCACGGCAGATCCCACACGGGAACGAGCAGGCCATGGGCCCGGAACGATCCGACGTACCGGGTGGAGGGACCCAGGGACAGGCCGGCGACGCCGAGGCGGGCCATCGCGTCGAGCAGGGCGTCCTCGTCCTCCGGGAGCACCCAGCGCAGGTGCGCGCGCTCCTTCATCCGGCACCAGTAGCCGCTCGGGACACTCGTGAGCTTGACTGTGGGTACGACGGAGGCGTTGGCGCGCTCCATCGACGCGGCCACCTCACCGTCGGGGTCCTCGGCGCCCTCGACCCAGTAGTCGAAGCCGTCGTGGACGGTCACCTCGATCGGGGCGTCCTCGAGCAGGTCCTGCAGTCGGAGGCCGGGCCCGGGCAGGTCCGTCGGGTTGACGCTGGTCCCCGGTGGGGCGGTGACCACCTGCTCCAGGACGGCGGCCAGGTCGCGGCTGGCGTCGCCGGAACGGCTGTTGACCTGGAGGCCCAGGAACCGGCGGCCGTCGACGGTGACCATCCCGGGCCAGGCCATCGGCAGGACGGTCGAGAGGGTGACGGTGAGCTCGCTGCCCTTCAGAGTCAGGGGCGCCGTCGCTGCCGGGACCACCTCGCGCAGGGCGACCCAGTCGGTTTCGTCAGCCCGCCCGGCGAACGGTCGTGCGACGAACGCCGACGTGGCTGTCCGGTCAGCCCGGTCAGCCTTGTCAGCTTTGGCGAGCTTGCGTCGGGTACTGATGTCGCTCTCCTGGGTAATCTGCGGGGGGCTTGGTTTCGGCTCGCCGGCGGAGCGTAGTAGGCCTGAGAATGACCGGATGCGAGTCGGTGTCATCGGAGCGGGCATCTCCGGGATCGCGTGTGCCTGGGTGCTCGTCGGCGCCGGCCACCAGGTCGTGGTCCTGGACCGCGGGCGGGTCCCCGGCGGGCGGATGGCGTCGCGCCGGTTCGCGAGCTCCCGGTACGTCGACCTGGGGGCGTCCTACTTCACGGTGAGCGAGCCTGCGTTCGGCGTGGTCGTCGACGCCTGGGAAGCCGCCGGACTGGCCAGGCCGTGGACCCACCGCTTCGCGGTCTGGGACGGCACCTTCGGCGCCCCCAAGGACGGGCCGGTGCGTTGGGCCTCCCCCGGCGGGCTCCGGTCCCTCGTCGCCGCGCTCGCCGAGGGGCTCGACGTCCGGCAGGGGGTCCACGTCAAGCGCGTGTCCCGGCCGGCCGGTACCTCGAGCGGCGGCTTCGAGGTGGATGGCGACCGGTACGACGCGGTCATCCTCGCCGTGCCCGACCCGCAGGCGCTCGCCGTGCTGGACCCCGCCCTGCTCCTGGACAGCGCGCTGCCGAGCCTCGCGGACCGGGCGTGGGACCCGGTGCTCGTCCTGGCCGCCCGGTGGGACAGCAAGGCCTGGGACTTCCAGGACGGAGTGTTCGTGCACGGGTCCGACGTGCTGTCCTGGGTCGCGGACGACGGCGCCCGCCGTGGGGACGGGGCGTTCGTGCTCACCGCCCACTCGACACCAGCCTTCGCCGCCACCCGCCTCGCTGTGCCCGCTGACGCCGCCCCGGACCTCGTCGCGGGGCTGGCCGCCCTGGGGGTTCCCGAGCCGGCGGAGGTCCTGCGGGTCCAGCGGTGGACCTTCGCCAAGCCGGTCGGACCACGTGAGCCCGCGTTCTTCCTCGAGGACGGTCTCGGGTTGTGCGGAGACGGCTGGGGACGTTCCCGCGTCGAAGGCGCCTGGCTGTCCGGCACCCTCCTGGGCGAGGCCCTCACCTGACGTCCCCGCAGTGACGCGGCAGGGTCAGCGGGAGAGCTGCCGCAGGGCCCGTCGTGGGTGGTTGGTGATCACTGCGTCGACGCCGAGGCCGAGGACGAAGGCGATGTCCTCAGGACTGTCGGCCGTCCACACGTGCAGTCGGTTCCCGGCGGCGTGGACGCGTTCGACGTACCGGGGATGGGTTTTGACGATGTCGAGGGAGGGGCCCGCGATGTCGACCTGTGGGGGCAGCGTGCCGTCGCGATAGCGCAGCGGGACGCGGGCCATCAGCAGGACGGTCGGCAGCTCGGGGGCCATCAGATGGATCCGTCGCAGGGAGGTGGCCGCGAACGACATGACCGTCACGCGTGACACCGAGCGGGAGACGGGGGACGCCAGCCCGTAGCGCGCAAGCAGGTCCAGGAGCGCACGCTCGACAAGACCGCCGTACCGGGTGGGGTGCTTGGTCTCGATGTGCAGCTCGACGGGGCGGTCGTAGTTTTGCGAGAGCTGTACCAGACGCTCGAGGGTGAGGACCGTGCCATGGTCCTGCTCGGCCTGCTCCCAGGAAGCCTCGAGGAGCTGGTCGCCGGCCTTCCACGACGCGAAGTCGAGCTCAGCGAGGTCGGCGAGCTCCAGGGTCGACACGACGCCGCGGCCATCGGAGGTGCGGTCGATGCGGCGGTCGTGGACGCAGACGAGGACGCCGTCACGGGTCAGGCGCACGTCGCACTCGAGGGCGTCGGCGCCCTCGGTGAGAGCCTTCTCGTAGGCGGTGAGGGTGTGCTCGGCATGGGCGCCGGAGGAGCCCCTGTGGGCCACGACCAAGGTCACGCCGTCATCGTGCCCGAGCACGGCCACGTGCGCCCGCACATCCGCGCATCCCGGGGCTGTTATCGCCGGCGTACGAAGGGGTCCACCGCGTTGACGACGTCCTGCACAGGCTCGCCGTCGAGCGCCCGAAGCAGATTGGCCTTGGCCTGCCCGATGATCCGCATCGCGGCCTCTTGCGTCGACCCGGCCGCGTGCGGTGACAGCAACAGCCCGGGTACGTCGAGCAGGCCGCTCGCGGGTGGGAGCGGCTCGACGGCGTAGACGTCCGTGGCGGCCCGGATCCGGCCACTGCGCAGCGCCTCGAGCAGGGCCTGCTCGTCGACGACGTCACCGCGGGCGCCGTTGACGACCAGGGCGCCGGGCTTCAGGGTGGCGATCCGGGTCGGGTCGAGCAGGCCCCGGGTCTGCGGGCCGAGAGCGATGACCAGCACCACGATGTCGCTGGTCGCGAGCAGCGCGTCGAGCGGTTGGTAGGGGACGGGTGCGTCGGCGTGCTCGCTTCTGGACCAGTAGGTGACGGTGCAGCCCAGGGCCTGGAAAAGACTGCTCGTCCGGCGTCCGATCGCTCCCATGCCGACGACCCCGACATGCTGTCCGGCGAGCTCGCGGCTGCCGAGGGAGGTCTGCGGCCACTCGCCCCGGCGGACCGCCGCATCTGCTTCGACGGTCCGTTTCACCAGGGCGAAGGTCGCGCTGACGCACCACTCGGCGACGCTGGTCGCGTTGGCACCGGCGCAGTTGGCGACCGGCGTACCGCGCCGGGTGCAGGCGTCGAGGTCGATGCCGTCGACGCCTGCGCTGGGCTGCTGGACGAGGGCCACCCTGGGACCGGGGTCCTTCAGGGTCAGCAGCGGTGACCAGTCCCCCAGCACCAGGTCGACCGTGGGCAGCAGCGCGTCGACCTGCTCCTGGGTGCGCTCAGCGGGGGTGACGAGCTCGATCCGGGGGTCGCCGAACAACGCCTCGAGCAGGTCGTGCGGCAGCGGTGGCAGGGCAAGCAGCCGCCAGGGCACAGCGACTAGCGGGGCGCCGGCCACCTCCGGCCCCGGGCCGTGGGGCTGGTCGAGGTTGTCCATGCCGTTCAGAGGATCCGGGCCTGCCCGGCGTCACTGACGACGGGAAGGGCCTGGGCGGCCCATGCGAACATCCCGCCTTCGACATTGCGGGCCTCGACACCTTGTGCAAGCAGCCACGCGGTGGCCTGCGCCGAACGGCCGCCGACCCTGCAGACCACCGACAGCGGCCGGTGCGCGGGGACCTCCGCGAGGCGGCCCGGCAGCTCGAACAGCGGGATGTGGACGGCCTGCGGCGCATGCCCGGCGTTCCACTCGTCGTGCTCACGGACGTCGAGCAGGACCTCGCCGCTGGCCTGCCCGGGGGTGACCGTCGGGATCTCGTGCGGGTGCATGGCTGCAGTCTGGCAGGGAACCCGTCAGGTGGCCGCGGGGAGCGGCCCTACTTGAGCAGCCTTGACATCCGACGGTCGGCGAGGGGCTTGCCGCCGGTCTGGCAGGTGGGGCAGTACTGCAGGGACGTGGTCGCAAAGGACACCTCGCGGATCGTGTCGCCGCAGCGCGGGCACGGGACACCGGTGCGCGCATGCACGTGGAGGTTCGACTTCTTCTCGGCCTTGAGCTCGCCCGCGGCCATTCCCTCGGCCCGCACGACCGCCTCCCGCAGCGTCCTGACAAGCGCCGCGTGGAGCACGGCCACCTCCGAGGACGCGAGGTGGCCGGCGGGCTTGAAGGGGGACAGGCCAACTTCCCAGAGAACCTCGTCGCTGTAGGCGTTGCCGACCCCGGCGATGACCGACTGGTCGGTCAGGACACCCTTGATCTGCGCGCGGACCCCCGCGAGCAGCTCCCCCAGCCGCTCGGCGGTGAACTCCGGCGACAGCGGGTCGATCCCCAGCCGGGCCACCCCCGGGACCTCGGAGGCGTCGGAAACGACGTACACGGCAAGGCGCTTCTGGGTGCCTGCCTCCGTCAGGTCGAAGCCAGAGCCGTCGTCGAGGTGGACGCGAACCCCGATCGGGCCCTTGCCCATCCTCGGCGGCGCCGGCGGCAGCGCCGCCCGCCAGTGCAGCCAGCCCGCACGCGACAGGTGCGTCACCAGGTGCAGGCCGCTGACGTCGAGGTCGAGGAACTTCCCGTGCCGGCTCGCACCGGTGATCTCCAGCCCGGCGAGCGCGGTGACCGGCGGCGCGTAGGTCTTCAGGACGTGGATCCCCGGTACGTCGACCCGGGCCACCACCCGCCCGACGGCGCGCTCCCGCAGGAACGCGACCAGCGACTCGACCTCGGGCAGCTCCGGCACGCACCCCACGCTGCCACGAGGGACAGCGAAGCAGCAACGGGCTCCCTCCATCCGCTCAGATCAGCAGGCGCGACGGAGCGGGATGTAGCCGCACCGGGGATACTCACGCCATGGACGGCCAGGCCGCACGGGACGAGCGGGCCTTCCTCGCCGCCTACGACGCACGGACCTTCCCGCCGTTTGCAGTCACCGTGGACGTCGTGCTCCTGACCGTCCGGGAGGGCGTCCTGTCGGTGCTGCTCGTCGAGCGTGAGACGCACCCTTTCCGCGGACGGCTCGCTCTGCCGGGCGGCTTCGTGCAGGTCGACGAGGACCTCGAACAGGCTGCCGTGCGGCGCCTGGAGCAAGAAACCGGTGTACGTCGGTCAGTCGCCCACGTCGAGCAGCTCGGCGCCTTCGGTGACCCCCTGCGGGACCCACGGATGCGGGTCGTGTCGGTGCCGTACCTGGTGTTCGCACCGGACCTGCCCGCGCCGGTCCCGGGCGTTCGGGTGTCCTGGCTGGCGTGGGTGCCCGTCCGCGCGGTCGAGCCCGACCGGCTGGCCTTCGACCACGCGGCGGTATTGGCGGCCGGTGTCGAACGAGCCCGGGCCAAGCTCGAGTACTCCCCTGTCGCTACTGCCTTTTGCGGCGCGGAGTTCACGATCGCGGACCTGCGGCGGGTCTACGAGGCGGTCTGGGGGGTGCCGCTTGACCCTCGCAACTTCCACCGCAAGACGACCGGCGCCGAAGGGTTCCTCGTCCCCGCCGGCCGCGAGTCCGTCCCCGGGCCCGAAGGTGGCCGGCCGGCAGCCCTCTACCAGCGCGGCCACGCCCTGCAGCTGCACCCCGCGATGCTCCGCCCCACCTACGCAACGTCCTAGCGACCACGCCCAGCCTCGGGGGCGGTGTCTAGGACGTAGCCGAGGCGGACCTTCAGCAAGAAGCGGGCGGGCCGAACGGCCACGGAAACCGAGGGCTGTGGATAACTCAGGGCCGTCGGTCCCGGTCGGTGCCACGCTCAGGTCCGTGACCGACACCAGGCTTGCCGTCCGCCTCGACGACCTCGAGGTCACCCTCGGTCGGCTCCGGGCCCTCGAGCGGCATCTCGGCAGCACCGAAGGCGAGCTCCGACACGCTGCCACCGCTTCGGGTCTCGGGGACGTGGAGGTCGGGGTCGACGGGTTCGCCCGGCACTGGCACCACGGACTGGACGTCCTGCGCGACGGCGTCCAACAGCTGTACGACGCCCTGGTGGTTGTCCACACCGGCTACGCCGAGCACGAGGCGCTGCTGGCTCGTCAGCTGAGCAGCCCATGACCGCTCTCGGCTTCGACCCGGCGCCAGGCGACCTCCTCGAGCTGGCGAGCCTGAGCCGGGCCTGCACCGGCCTCTCGCTCGAGCTCGCGGACGACGCACGCCGAGCCCGGGCGATGCGCGACCTGGGGGTCTGGACCGGTCGGGCCGCTGAGGCCTTCCGTCACTGCGTGGGGACGCTGCCCCAGGAACTCGACCGCGCGAGCGAGGCCTTTGACGAGGCCGCTCTGGCCCTGGCGAAGTTCGGCAGCGCCCTCGAGGGGCAGCAGCGACTGGCCCGCGACCTCGTACGACAGCTTGAAGCTCCGAAACTTGACGCGATGGCCCGCGACGACCTCGTCAGGCAGGCGCAGACCCTGCGCCACGCAGTCACCGCACAGGCGTCCCGCACCAACCGCGTCCTCGAGCACGCAACCCGGCACGCGCCACGGCCGCCGAGCTGGTTCGCCCAGGAGCTCAGCAAGCTCAGCCGCGACGCCCAACGGGTCAACGATCAGGTCGGCGCCTTCGTCCGCGACCATGCCGCCGCTCTGGCGGCCCTGTCTGCTGTCTGCTCGGAGGCCAGCTCGGTGCTGGCCGTGACCGCCATGCTGCTCGGGCCCATCCCTGTCCTCGGCGAGGCTGTCGGGGGCCTAGCCCTGACCGGGTCCCTGGTCGCCGGCGGAGTCGCCCTGCTGGGCCACACCGCGCTCGCGACCTACGCCGGTGGCAGCTGGGGAACGGTCGCGTTCGACGCCGTGGCGCTTGCCACGGTGGTCGCGCCGAGTGGGGTCGAGGCGGTGACCGGTCGGGTCGCCACCCGCGCTGGGTGGGACCTGGGCGAGCAGACCACGCTCGGCGCGGCAGAAGCGCTCAGCACTGTCCGGCATCCGCTGAGGGCGATCGCGTCGGGCGCGGACGCGGGAGCCCGTGGGTCGACAATGACGTTCCCCGCGCTGGTGACGCGCACCATCACCTACCAGTTCGACCTGACCGGAGGCGCCCTCGGGATCGTCGACCTGTCCCACGCAGGGGACATCGCCGCCGAGGTGGACCGCGCCCAACGCGATGCCGACCACCGTACGGCGGAGCTGGCGGACGCGCGATGACCCTGCCGGGTGCGTCCGCGGTAGCGCAGGGAGTCCGCCAAGACGTGCTTCGGCTGGACCTGCCGGCGAATTGGCAGCCCGTGGCCCTGCAACCCGATGGGGACTCCGGATCGCTGTTCGCGGCAGTGCAGGTGGCGGTCGACCCGCCTCGGGGTGGTCCGTGCGGTGCGGTGGAGTCCGTGCGGATCGTGGCCGCCCTGGTCGTGACGATGACGGCTGTCTGCGACGGTAACAAGCCGCACGTGGTCGCCGAGGGTGTGCTGCTGTCCCTGGGCCGAGGCGCTCTCGCGGGTGATCCGGAGCGCCCGGCCGTGCTCGTGCGGAGTGCGGTCGAGACCGGTGAGCCGGACCAGACCCAGGTGCTGTGGCTGGTCGGCGGCGGGACGGGCACCGACCGGAGCGGGCTGCTGGCCTGCCTGTCGATCAGCCGGGTGGCGCCCGGTTGTGACGGTTCGCGCACCGACGACCCGGGCCTCGCCCTGGCCGTGGCCGCGTCCCTGCGGTTGGTCCGGACCACGGCTGGCCGCACCCACGAGGTGTCTGTCGCGTGAACGACGCACGAACACCTGCGCTGGAGTGACCCACGCTGGCCCAGCCGCCCTAGCATCAGGGTCGTGGTCACTGGGTGGGTCCTGCTCGCGGCCGGAAGTGCCCTCGCCGGGGGAGCTCTCGGTTTCGTTGTCGCCACCGCCCGCCGCCCGCACGGCGTGGCGAGCCGCCCCGTCGGGGCCGCTGGACCGAGCGCCTCCACGGTGCTCGAGGCCCTTCCCGTCGCCGTCCTCGTCGTGGACGCCAGCGAGGAGGTCCTGGTCGGCAACCGCGCTGCCCGCGACCTCGGCCTCGTGCAGGACGGCGTCCTGGCCGAGCTCCCGCAGCTGCGCAAACTCGTCAGGGACACCCGCGTCCACGGCCGGCCCTACGACGCCGAGCTCTCCTCCCCGTTGGTACGACCCGGCCGACGGCCCGCGACCTTCCGTGCCCGGCTGGCCCCGATCGCGGACGGCACCGTCGCGGTCCTGCTCGTCGACGTCACCGACGCCCGCCGCCTCGAGGAGGTGCGCCGCGACTTCGTCGCCAACGTTTCGCACGAGCTCAAGACCCCCGCGGCCGCCCTCGGCCTGCTGTCCGAGGCCATGCAGGCAGCCGCCGACGACCCGGTCGCCATCCGGAGCTTCGCCGCGCGTACCCAGCGCGAGTCCGCCCGCCTCGGCTCGCTCGTGCAGGACCTCGTGGCCCTGTCCCGGCTCGAGGGCGCCGAGCGACAGCCCGAGCCGGAGCTGATTCGGCTCGACCGCGCCGTCGCCGAGGCCGTCGACCGGGTGCGGACCAGTGCGCAGGCCCGTGGCATCTCGGTCGTCCGCAGCGGCGACCACGGCGTACAGGTGCACGGCAGCGAGGCCCAGCTGACGACCGCCCTCGGCAACCTGCTGGAGAACGCGGTCAACTACAGCCCCGACGGAGCCCGGGTGCTCATCGGTGCCCGGACCGTCCAGGAGCTGGATCGATCCATCGTCGAGGTCAACGTCGTCGACGAAGGCATCGGCATCGCCGAGAAGGACGTCGAGCGGGTCTTCGAGCGGTTCTACCGGGCCGACCCAGCCCGGTCCCGGGCCACCGGCGGCACCGGTCTGGGGTTGGCCATCGTCAAGCACGTCGCCAACAACCACGGCGGCACTGTCACCGTCCGCAGCACCGAGGGCTACGGCTCGACGTTCACCCTGCGGCTACCTGCACCTACGCCTACGCACGTCCCCAACCCGGCTCCCACGATTGCTGCCAAGGAGATCCCATGACTCGAGTCCTGGTCGTCGAGGATGAGGACTCGATCTCCGAGCCCCTCGCTTACATGCTGCGCAAGGAGGGGTTCGAGGTCACCGTCGCCGAGACGGGCCCTGCTGGGCTGGCGTCGTTCGACCGCGAAGGTGCCGACCTGGTCCTGCTGGACCTGATGCTGCCGGGCCTGTCCGGGACCGAGGTCTGCCGCGAGCTGCGGACCCGACCGGTCAACGGAAACGTCCCGGTGATCATGCTGACCGCACGGGACAGCGAGGTGGACAAGGTCGTCGGCCTCGAGCTCGGCGCCGACGACTACGTCACCAAGCCCTTCAGCCACCGTGAGCTGGTGGCCCGGATCCGGGCCGTGCTGCGCCGGCACGGCGGCGCTCCCCTCGAGGAAGGCACGGCCCTGGAAGCCGGACCGGTCCGGATGGATGTGGACAGGCACCTCGTGACCGTCCAGGGCGAGCCCGTGCAGCTCCCGCTCAAGGAGTTCGACCTGCTGGAGCTGCTGCTGCGCAACGTCGGCCGGGTGCTCACGCGCAGCCAGCTCATCGACCGGGTCTGGGGCAGCGACTACGTCGGCGACACCAAGACGCTCGACGTCCACGTGAAACGGCTGCGCGCCAAGATCGAGCCGGACCCGGCCGTACCCCTTCACCTGATGACCGTCCGCGGCCTCGGATACAAGCTCGAGCGCTAGCTCTCCGGTGCTCCTGCTCCGTCAGGCACCGCCATCGCATGGACACAAGATGAAGAAACCGTCGATGGTCGTTCATCTGTTGTCCACCTGGGACCGCCTTGCGCTTCACCCGCCACGGGTAAACAGAGCACAACGTCACGCGCGCCGTGACTGCAGCACGTCCCCTGGTCGGCTGCCCCCCACACCTCTCGGCACAGGCCGAGCAACCACGGAGGACCCCACGTGAAGCTCACGCGCACATGCCAGCTCGCCGGACTGTCGGTGGTGGGCGCTCTCGCCCTCACAGCTTGTGGCAGTGGCAACAACACCACCGCGAGCCCCAAGAGCACGGGCACGGCCGGTAGCACCGCTGGCTGCGCCACCGGCTCGCTGAGCGCCCAGGGCTCGACGTTCCAGGGCAACGCCGAACTGCAGTGGAGCAAGGACTATGCCGCGAAGTGCTCCGGCGCCCAGGTCGCCTACCAGGGCACCGGCTCCGGCGCGGGCAAGACCGCCTTCGGCAACGGCACCGCCGACTTCGGCGGCACCGACTCGCTGCCCAAGGACCCGGAGCAGGCTGCGGCAGACACCCGCTGCGGAGCCGGCAACAAGGGCATCGTCACCCCCGTCGTCGCGGGCGCGGTCGTCCTGACCTACAACCTGCCGGGCGTCGACAAGCTCGTCCTGTCCGCCAAGACAGCCGCCGGGATCTTCCAGGGCACCATCAAGCAGTGGGACGCGGCCGACATCAAGGCCGACAACGCGGGCGTGACCCTGCCGAGCATCCCGATCGTCACGGTCCACCGAAGCGACAAGTCGGGTACGACCAAGATCTTCTCCTCCTGGGTGAAGGCAAACGCCGCGGCCGACTGGAAGCTGGGCGCCGACGAAACCCTGACCTGGCCCGGCGGCCAGTCCGCCAAGGGCTCCGACGGCGTGACGACGGCGGTGTCGCAGTCCAAGGGCGGCATCACGTACACCGAGTTGTCCTTCGCCAAGCAGCGCAGCTTGAAGTTCGCCGAGATCAAGAACGCAAGCGGTGCGGCCGTGGCCGCCTCCGGCACGAGCGTCTCCTCTGCACTGGGCAGCGCCAAGGTCGACACCAGCAAGGGCGACCTGCGGATCACCCCGGACTACGCCACCACGACGGCCGATGCCTACCCGCTGAGCGCTCCGTCGTACGTGCTGACCTGCAACAAGGGCAACAAGAACGCCGCCCTGATCAAGGCCTACCTGAGCTACGTCCTCGGTGACGGCAAGGCTGTCCTCGACGGCCTGGGCTACGCGCCGCTGCCGGACGCGATCAGCACCCAGGCTGTCGCCCAGGTCAAGACACTCGCCTAGGCAAACCAGCACGAAGCAGAACAGAACACCACCGCGGCTGGGTGGGCGACGGTCCGTCGCCCACCCAGTCGCGTCGCCGATCCAGTAGACAGGACGCCGTGGAGACCAACCCGCGCGCCACCGGCCCCGCTCCCGACGGCGCGTCCCGCTCCGAGAGCGGCAGTACCAGCTCAGCGCTGTCCGGGCCCGGTCGCCGGGTGGGCGACCAGGTCTTCGCCGGCCTGACGAGCGGCGCAGGCGTCCTGGTGCTGGTGATCATCGTGGCTATCGCGGTGTTCCTGGTCCGCAAGGCCATCCCGGCGGTCCGGGCCGACAGCACCAGCTTCTTCACCACCAAGCTCTGGCAGCCCGACAACGTCCCGCCGGTCTTCGGCATCGCGGCCCTCGTCTTTGGCACCCTGCTGTCGAGTGTGATCGCCCTGCTCATCGCCGGCCCGGTCGCCATCGGCATCGCGCTCTACATCAGCGACTACGCCCCCCGCCGCCTGGCCACGTTCGTGGGCTACCTGGTCGACCTGCTGGCCGCCGTACCCAGCGTCGTCTACGGCTTGTGGGGGTTGCTGTTCCTCGTGCCCCACGCGGACAAGTTCCAGCAGTTCCTGGCCGACCACCTCGGCTTCATCCCGCTGTTCGACCTCGGCAAGAACGGCGTGGTGGGGCGCAGCGTCCTCATCGCCTCGGTGGTCCTGGCGATCATGATCTTGCCTATCGTGGCGGCGATCAGCCGGGAGGTGTTCCTGCAGGTGCCCGCCGCCAACCGTGAGGCCGCGCTGGCGCTCGGTGCGACCAAGCTCGAGATGATCCGCCTTGCCGTGCTGCCCTACAGCCGCTCGGGGGTGACGGGAGCGCTCATGCTGGGGCTGGGCCGGGCCCTCGGAGAGACCATTGCTGTCGCGCTGGTGCTCTCGCTGGCACCGACGACCAGCTTCCACATCATCGACGCCAACATCGGCGGTACGACGATCGCCGCAAACATCGCCGCGCAGTACCAGGCGGCCGAGCCGCTCGGACAGCAGGCGCTGATCGCCTCAGGTCTGGTGCTGTTCGTCATCACCTTCGCGGTCAACGGCCTGGCCCGTTACGTCGTCAGCCGTGGTGGCCGTCGGATGGTCTCCTCGTGAGCGCCCGCACGCTGGAGACCACCACACCAGCGCTCAGCAGCGGGGGCGAGCGGCTGACCCGCCCGTTCCGCCTGGGCCTGCTCGCCGGGACCGTCCTGGTCAGCCTGCTGCTGTTCGCCGTGACCAACCTGCAGGGCCGGGCTGACTTCGTCGTCTTCCTGGTCATCGCCTACGCGATCGTCCAGAGCATCGCGTCGTTCACGCTAGAGGGGCGCCGCTACGCTGCCGACCGGCTGCTCAGCCTGGGCGTCCACCTGTCCCTGCTCGCCGCCCTCATCCCCCTCGTCGCCGTCCTGAGCTACACCGTGGTCAAGGGTGTCAAGAAGCTCGACGTCCCCTTCCTCACGCACAACCTCACCGGCATCGGCCCGCTGGACACCAACGGCGGCGAGTACCACGCGATCATCGGCACGCTGGAGATGGTGATCATGGCCATCGTCATCGCCGTGCCACTCGGCCTGCTCGTGGCCGTCTACGTCACCGAGTACGGCCGTGGCTGGGTGGCCAGCAGCGTCCGGTTCGTCATCGACGTCATGACCGGTATCCCGTCGATCGTGGCCGGCCTGTTCGTGTTCGCGTTCCTCGTGATCGGCCTCAAGCAGGGCTACTCAGGCTTTGCCGCCGCGCTGTCGCTGACGATCCTCATGCTGCCTGTGGTCGTCCGGTCCTCGGAGGAGATGATCAAGCTCGTCCCGGATGAGCTGCGGGAGGCGTCGTACGCGCTGGGGATCCCCAAGTGGAAGACGATCGTGCGCATTGTGCTTCCCGCCGCCAGCGCCGGCATCACGACCGGGGTGATGCTCGCGATCGCCCGCGTGACCGGCGAGACCGCCCCGCTGCTGCTCACCGCCTTCGTCACGCCATCGACCAACACCAACCCCTTCCAGGGCAAGCAGACAGCGATCCCGACGTTCATCTTCGACCAGGCCGGTCAGGGGCAGAACATCACCTACGACCGCGCCTGGGCCGCCGCCCTCACACTCATCATCATTGTGCTGGCCCTGTACGTCGGAGCCCGCCTGCTGACCCGCCGCAACAGCCTGGCAAGGAGGTAGACCATGGCCAAGCGCATCACGGCCGAAGGGGTGGGAGCCTGCTATGGCTCCCTGCAGGCCATCGAGGGCGTCACGCTCACGATCGAGCCCAAGAGCGTCACCGCGCTGATCGGCCCGTCGGGCTGCGGCAAGTCCACGTTCCTGCGCACGCTCAACCGCATGCACGAGGTCATCCCGGGCGCGACCGTCACCGGCAAGGTCCTGCTCGACAACGAGGACCTGTACGGCGAGGGGGTCGACGCCGTGGCCGTCCGGCGGACCATCGGCATGGTCTTCCAGCGGCCCAACCCGTTCCCCACGATGTCGATCTTCGACAACGTCGCGGCCGGGCTTCGCCTGAACGGCGTCAAGAACAAGCAACTTCTGGAGGAGGCCGTCGAACGGTCCCTGCGCGGCGCCAACCTGTGGAACGAGGTCAAGGACCGCCTCGGCAAGCCCGGTGCGGGCATGTCCGGCGGCCAGCAGCAGCGGCTGTGCATCGCCCGGGCGATCGCCGTCGAGCCGCAGGTCCTGCTCATGGACGAGCCGTGCTCCGCGCTCGACCCCATCTCCACCCTCGCCATCGAGGACCTCATGACCGACCTCAAGGACCGCTACACGATCGTCATCGTCACGCACAACATGCAGCAGGCGGCACGGGTGTCGGACTCGACAGGCTTCTTCACCATCGACGGTCCGGGCCAACCCGGCCGCCTGGTCGAGATCGACGCGACGGAGAAGATCTTCAGCAACCCGACCGAGAAGCGCACCGAGGACTACATCACGGGACGGTTCGGCTGATGCTGCGCCCCCTACTGCGACATTCGATGAAGGGCTGCGACATCCGATGAGAGACAGTTACCACGAGCGCCTAGCAGAGGTCGGGGACGGCCTGATCGAGATGAGCCGCCTGGTCGGCTCCGCGGTCAGCAAGGCCACGACCGCCCTGCTGGACGCGGACCTCGTGGCCGCCGAGAGCGTGATCGCCGCTGACGAGCAGGTCAACGCGCTCTACCGCCAGCTCGACGACGTCGCCGTACAGCTGCTGGCCCGTCAGCAGCCGGTCGCAACCGACCTTCGGGCCATCGTCACCGGCCTGCGGATGAGCTCCGACCTCGAGCGGGTCGGCGACTACGCCGTCCACATCGCCAAGGTCGCCAAGCGGAAGTACCCGGCCAGCGTCGTGCCCGTCGAGCTACGCGCAATCATCCTGGAGATGGGCCAGGCTGCGACCCGGATCGCGGTCAAGGCCGGCACCGTCATCGCCACCCGCGACCTGACGCTCGCCGCCCAGCTGCTGTCCGACGACGACACGATCGACGACCTGCACGCCGACCTGTTCACCAGGCTGCTGTCGGAGAACTTCGATCATGGCGTCGAGGCCGCGGTCGACCTGGCCCTGCTCGGCCGCTACTACGAGCGCCTCGCCGACCACGCGGTCAGCGTCAGCCACGCCGTGACCTACCTGGTCACCGGCGAGCACTCCGACCCCGAGTCCTACGCCGCCGACGCCTGACGATCAGCCGAGGTGGGCGGCATCCAACGCGGCCTGCAGCGACGTCCGGTAGCCGGCGGACGTGAACGTCGCGCCGGACACCGTGTCGACCTTGGCGCTCTGCGCCGCCACCGTCTCCTTCTGCAGGATGGGTACGGCGTAGCTGTTGATCTCCTGGTCGCGTCCACCGGACTGCGGGTAGTCGATGGCGACGGCCTTCATGACCTTGCCTGCCCGGACCGTGAGCTGCACCTGCACCGGGCCGTACTGGGTGTCGACCGAAGACCCGTTGACCACCACGGTGGGTATCGCCTTCGCCCCGGCCTTGGCCGAGGGTCCGGTCGCGGGGGCGGTGCCCGTGGAGGGGACCGTGCCGGAGGAGGGCGCAGGGACGACCCCTGCCGGTGCGAGCGCCGTTCCTGGGCGGCGGTGCATGGCGGTGCTGTGGCTGCTCGTCGGGTAGAGCATCGCGAGCCCGACCGTGACGACCGAGGCGCCGAGGACGCCGGCGTTGCGCAGCCCCGTCACGGAGCGCCTGCCACGCCCGACATCGCTTGCATGGAGAGTCCTGTCACCAGGTGAACCTCTCTTGATGGAGTTGCTCCGGGGGCAGCCCAGCCGCGGTGCACGCAGCGGCGACGGCATCCATCCAAGGATCGGGCCCGCAGACGAACACGTCGGTGCGGAGCAGATCCGGGACCAGTCGCTCCACCGCGTACGCATCCCGCCAGCGGCGGGCGGACTCCGGCAGCCAGGAGGCGCGGCCGTGCATCCGAGGACCGAGTAGGTAGTGGACGGTGACGCCTCGCCGGGTCGCGAGGGCCTCCAGCTCGGCGCGGAAGACGAGGTCCGGTTCCGCGTGTGCGCGGTAGACCAGGGTGGCGTCGCCGGGGGCGTAGGGCAGGTCCTCCAGCAGCGCCCTCAGCGGCGTGATCCCGATCCCACAGGCGATCATCGCGACCCGGTCACCGACCCGGTGCTCGCCGGTCAGCCGCCCGTACGGACCCTCGATGAGCACCCGCGTTCCCGGTTGCAACGATCCGAGGCGGCCGCTGCCGTCGCCGAGGTCCTTCGCGGTGATCTGTACCGAGTCGTGCCGCGGGGCAGCCGACAGCGAGTAGGGATTGCCACGGGACCAGCCCGGCCCGTCGAGGAAGCGCCAGATGAAGAACTGGCCCGACTTTACGGGCAGCCGGTTCAGCCCGCGTCCACCCATCCGGACGGTCACGACGCCGCGGCTCTCACGGGTCACGGAGGTGACCGTGATTCCGTGCCGCAGCGTCCGCCAGACGGGCAGGCCGACCCGCCACACCAGCACCGCGCCGGCGGCGACGACGTAGCTCGACCACCAGTACAGCCGGGCCAGCGGTGAGGAGGTGAAGTCCGCGCCGGTCCAGATCTCGTGCGGTACCGACAGGCCGACACCGAGGTAGGCGTAGAGGTGCAGCAGGTGCCATGACTCGTACCGCAGCTTTCGCCGGGCGACCCGGATCGAGGTGACCGTCACCGCGACGAGGCACAGCGTGCTGAGCAGCGCTAGGAGCATCCCGCCATAGGACGTGACGAGGGTCCAGGTCTCGTGGAAGACGTCGCTGTGGTCGGCCAGCGTGTAGCCCAGCGTGATGAGCACGACGTGTGCCATGAGCAGGTTGAACGACCAGAAGCCGACCAGCCGGTGCCGGCGGGCGAGCTCGTCCTGGCCGTAGCTGCGCTCGATCAACGGGACCCGTGCCATCAGGAAGACCTGCACCAGCAGCAGGTCCGCGGCGACCAGGCCGGTGAGCCGGCCGACGGAGGTGAGCGCGCCTGCCGTCCCTGTGGTGAGTCCTTGTAGTCCCCGTCCAGACAGCCACAGCGCAGCAACGACCAGGGCAGTGGCCCAGCAGGCGATGCCGACGGCGTCGCGCCACCACAGCGGTACGGGGGCGACGCGCAGGCCCTGTGGCCGGGCTGTCCGGACGGAGGTGGTCATCCGGTCATCTGCTGACGCGCCGCTCGTCCTTGTCGCGGTCGGCACCGACGAGGAGGGAGAACGCGGCGCCGAGGACGGGTGGGACGACGTGGTTCTCGGGGCCCTTGCGGTAGCCGGAGATGTGCCGGGCGGCCGTCATGGCGGTCCTGCGGGTCTTCGTCGGCCTTAAGCATGAGGTAAACGATGCCCGCCGATTCTTGGGCCTTTCTTGGAGCGGTGTTTCTCAGGTCAGCGGGAGGACTAGCTCAAAGGTCGTGCCCCCGGTCGAAGGCGCGAGCCGGAGCTGGCCACCGTGCCGG
>JANXUE010000260.1 GCA_025352005.1 Frankiales bacterium | reverse complement strand
TTTGCGCCAAAGGCCCACGTGGGAGGGCCCGGACCGTCCGGTGCCCGTCAGGACCACTGCTTGTCCCGGTTCGCACCGGGAGGAGAGGCACCACCATGAAGCGCAGCAAGGCCTACACCGCCGCCGCCGCCAAGATCGACGGCGACAAGATCTACACCCCCCTCGAGGCTGTACGACTCGCCCGGGACACCAGCGTCACCGCCTGGGACGCGACCGTCGAGGTCGCCATGGTCCTCGGTGTCGACTCCCGCAAGGCCGACCAGATGGTCCGCGGCACGGTCAACCTGCCGCACGGCACGGGCAAGGTCTCGCGCGTCATCGTCTTCGCCCAGGGTGACAAGGCTGCTGAGGCGATTGCGGCCGGCGCCGACGAGGTCGGCGGCGACGAGCTCATTGAGCGCGTCCAGAAGGGCTTCCTCGACTTTGACGCCGCTGTCGCGACGCCGGACATGATGGGCAAGGTGGGCAAGATCGCGCGTGTCCTCGGCCCGCGTGGCCTGATGCCCAACCCGAAGACCGGCACGGTGACCGCTGACGTCACCAAAGCCGTCAACGACATCAAGGGTGGCAAGGTCAACTTCCGCGTCGACAAGCAGAACAACCTGCACATGGTCGTCGGGAAGGCGTCGTTCGACGAGACCAAACTGGTCGAGAACTACGCCGCAGCCCTCGACGAGGTCCTGCGCGCCAAGCCCTCGTCCTCCAAGGGCAAGTACCTCAAGCGGATCGTCTTCTCCACGACCATGGGTCCCGGCATCAACGTTGACCCGAACAAGACCCGCAACCTGCTCCTCGACGACTCCGCCGACGCCTGACGGCTGCCCTCCCGGATATCCGGACGTCGGTACGACGGTTCGCTGGCCCACGCCCCTCAGGCCGGGCCAGCGGACTGCTAATCTCATCGCAGCCCAAGACCGCAGGTCGTCGACTCCCTCATCGGGAGCTGGCAAAAGGTCCCGCTCCGGCGGGCGACCCGCGCAGGTGTGAACACGAGCGCCAGCCCCGTCAGGGGCCTGAACGCCCCGTGCGCCTCCTGCGCCGGGGCGTCTTTCGTGGCAGGCCGGGATGCCCCTGCGGTCGCCGAACGAGAGGAAGCCCATGGCTGACACCAGCGTGGTCGAGCACAAGAGGGCCACGGTTCGCCCCGACAAGAGCGATACCGTCGCCCAGTTGACCGAGAGCTTCACCAGCTCCTCCGCTGCGGTCCTCACCGAGTACCGCGGGCTCACGGTCAAGCAGATCACCGACCTTCGGGTCGCGCTGGGTGCCGACACGACGTACTCCGTCGTGAAGAACACCCTCACCAAGATCGCGGCCGGCAACGCGGGGCTCGAGGGCCTCGACGCGTTGTTGGCCGGTCCCACCGCCGTCGCGTTCGTGTCCGGTGACCCGGTCACCGCAGCCAAGGCGCTGCGCGACTTCGCCAAGGCCAACCCGGCCCTGGTCGTCAAGGGCGGCATCATGGACGGCAAGCCGCTCACGGCCGACGAGATCAAGAAGCTCGCCGACCTCGAGTCTCGCGACGTCCTGCTGGCCAAGATGGCCGGCGCGCTGAAAGCCTCGCTCACGAACGCGGTGTACCTGTTCGCGGCCCCGCTGGCGCAGGCCGCTCGCGCGTTGGGTGCTCTGGAGGCCAAGGCCGCGGCGGACCCGTCCGTCCTCGCTGGGGGAGCCGGCATCGTCGCTCCCGAGGACCCGACCTCCGCAGCTGAGGAAGACCTCCCGGCGGAGGCAGCCACCACGCAGGCGAGCACGGAAGCCCCCGCGGCGGACGCCAGTACCGATACCACCACCGAGGCCAGCACCGAGGCCAGCACCGACACCAGCACCGACACCAGCACTGAGTCCGAGTAACCGGCTCCGGCCGACCCACCAACCCCGTACGCCGGTCCCCACACTCGTGGTTCGGCACCAACCAGAAGGAGACGCCCTCATGGCGAAGCTCAGCACGGACGACCTGCTCGAGCAGTTCAAGGAGATGACGCTGATCGAGCTCTCTGAGTTTGTGAAGTCGTTCGAGGACACCTTCGGCGTCACCGCCGCAGCCCCGGTTGCCGTCGCCGCCGCGGGTGGTGGCGCTGCCGCCCCGGCCGAGGCCGAGGCAGAGCAGGATGAGTTCGACGTCGTCCTCGAGGCTGCCGGCGACAAGAAGATCCAGGTCATCAAGGAGGTGCGCACCCTCACGAGCCTGGGCCTGAAGGAGGCCAAGGACCTCGTGGACGCGGCGCCCAAGCCGGTCCTGGAGAAGGTCAACAAGGAGGCTGCCGAGAAGGCGAAGGCTGCCCTCGAGGCTGCTGGAGCGACGGTCACCGTCAAGTAGTCATCAGCGACCCGCACGACCGCACGATCCGGCACTGACGTTCAACGGGGCGGCTCTCCTCCAGGGGGCCGCCCCGTCGTCGTTGCTGCGGTCTGTGAACGGAAAGGGTTGGACCGGGGCTCACGCGGCAATACCTGGCTAGAGCCCAGAGCGAGGCGCGTGCGTCCACAGGGTGAGCGCGGGGTCTTGACGCGGGAGGGTTCCAGCCCCACTGTTGTCAGGCGGTGACGCTGGGCGCGGCAGGACGTGCTGCAAGCGACGGACCGCCGCCCGAAGGCGTTCCTTTGGACAGGTCGCGGTTTCCCACGTAGTGTTCTCCTTCGCGCTGCCTCCCGTCATATATCTGCTCACGTCCCGATGATGTCTGCAGTCGGTCGAGTGTGTAAGCGCCGCTGAGATCCCTCGGCAGCCGGGTGACCCCCGGCCGCCCCCGGAAGGACCCTCTGTTGGCCGTCCCTCGCCCGTCCACCCGTATGTCGTTCGCCAAGATCCGTGAACCGCTGGAAGTGCCCAACCTGCTCGACCTTCAGGTCTCGAGTTTCGACTGGCTGGTCGGCAACGAGCTCTGGCGGGCCAGGGTGCAGACCGCCCTCGACGCCAGCCCCGTCGCCGGCTCCCAAGTCTCGACCACCTCGGGTCTGGAGGAGATCTTCGAGGAGATCTCCCCGATCGAGGACTTCTCCGGCTCGATGTCCCTGAGCTTCCGGGACCACCGCTTCGAGCCCACCAAGTACTCCGTGGAGGAGTGCAAGGACAAGGACATGACGTACGCCGCTCCGTTGTTCGTCACGGCGGAGTTCACCAACAACACCACTGGTGAGATCAAGAGCCAGACCGTGTTCATGGGTGACTTCCCGGTCATGACCGACAAGGGCACCTTCGTCATCAACGGCACCGAGCGCGTCGTCGTGTCGCAGCTCGTCCGGTCCCCTGGTGTCTACTTCGACAAGCAGATCGACAAGGTCACCGACAAGGACACCTACTCCTGCAAGGTGATCCCGAGCCGCGGCGCGTGGCTCGAGTTCGAGATCGACAAGCGTGACGCGGTCGGCGTACGCATCGACCGCAAGCG
>JANXUE010000252.1 GCA_025352005.1 Frankiales bacterium | reverse complement strand
GGCTTGCTCAGGCCACGAGATAGGGGTCGAGCTCGGCCGCGAGGCCAGGCTTGACCCTCGCCTCGAGCCGGGTGCCCTCCGCGAGGTGCTCCTCGGTGAGGACCTCCCCCTCGGAGTGGATCCGCGACACCAGTGCGCCGTTCACGTATGGCAGCACCACGGTCACCAGCGTCTCGGCGTGCGGCACCTCCTCCTCGAGGATCTGCAGCAGCTCCGGTAGCCCGGCTCCGGTCTTGGCAGACACGAGCACGCAGTGCTTCTCGTGCCGCTGAATCCGCGACAGGACAAGGGGATCCGCGGCGTCAGCCTTGTTGACGACGACGATCTCGCGCACGTCCCCGGCACCAATGTCGGCAAATACCCCGCGTACGGCGGACAGCTGGCCCTCCGGGTCGGGGTGCGAGCCGTCGACGACGTGCAGGACAAGGTCGGCGTCGGCGACCTCCTCCAGCGTCGAGCGGAAGGCCTCGACCAACTGGTGCGGCAGACGGCGTACGAAGCCGACGGTGTCGGTGAAGGTGAACTCGCGTCCGGACGGCGTCTGAGCCTTACGGACCGTTGGATCGAGGGTCGCGAACAGCGCGTCCTCGACCAGCACGCCAGCACCGGTGAGGCGGTTCAAGATCGAGGACTTGCCAGCATTGGTGTACCCCGCGATCGCGACCGAAGGGATCTGGTGGCGCTTGCGCTCCTGGCGCTTGACGTCCCGCGCGGTCTTCATCAGCTTGATCTCGTCAGCCAGCTTCGCCTTGCGGTTTCGGATCCGCCGACGGTCGGTCTCGATCTTGGTCTCACCTGGGCCGCGGGTGCCTACGCCGCCGCCCGAGCCTCCGGCGCCACCGCCCTGCCGGGACAGCGACTCACCCCAGCCGCGCAGGCGAGGCAGCATGTAGGTCAATTGGGCCAGCTCGACCTGCGCCTTGCCCTCCCTCGACGTCGCGTGCTGGGCGAAGATGTCGAGGATCAGCCAGGTCCGGTCGATGACCTTGACCTTGACGATGTCCTCGAGTGCGCGCAGCTGCCCGGGGCTAAGTTCGCCGTCGCAGATGACGGTGTCCGCGCCGCTCGCCAGGACGGCGTCGCGCAGCTCCTGGGCCTTGCCGGACCCGACGTAGGACTTGGGGTCCGGCTTGTCCTTGCGCTGGATCAGGCCTTCGAGGACCTCGCAGCCAGCGGTCTCGGCGAGGGCCTTGAGCTCGAACAGGGAGGTGTCTGCATCGTCGCTGCGGTCGTAGACCCCCATGAGCACGACCCGCTCGAGGCGCAGCTGGCGGTACTCGACCTCTGTGACGTCCTCGAGGTCGGTACGGATACCGCTGACGCGTCGAAGGGCGTTGCGCTCCTCGAGATCGAAGCCCTCACCCTCGAGGTCGTGCCAGTCATGATCGCTTCCCTCGGCTTCGAAGCCACCGGCCGGGTCGAGGTGGATCGTCGCGTCAGCAGCCTGGGGGCGCGGGCGCCTGCTCGACTGCTCCGTCAACATCCACCTTCTCCCTGCGGCCCACCAAGGCCGCTCCACACCATGGTTGCACCTGGCTGTCCCGGCAGCATGGGCTTTGTGGTGGAACCTCCCTCGGGCGGTAGGCGACGCCAGACGGTCGTGACGAGCAACGCTGCCCGGCTGACGGTCCGCAACGACGGGGGCGAGACCGACACCGACGTCTACCTCGACGACCCCTTACTGGTTGCGCGGCGGCAGCTCGTGGCGCGAGCCTGTTGAGGTGGACCGTCGCCCCGCTCCGGTCGTCACGATCAGCGACCCGAACCAGCCGGTCAGGCCGCTCGACGCCCTGGGGCACCAGACGCCGGTACGGCGGACCGCAGCCATCCGGTCCTGGCGGCTCTCGCGGTGGCAGCGACGGTCCCTGATCGGTGCGGTCCTGCTCGCCGTACTGAGCGGCCCACCGGCGTTGTACCTGCGACACCGCAGCCTCGACGCAGCGCGCGACAGGCAGGACCTGCGCTCCGTGCAGCTGTCGCTGGTGGATGCCGACGTCGAGTTCCCCGGCACCCAGGACGGGGCGCTCCTGCTGCTGCGCAACGACGGCCCGCAGGCCTTGCACGTCACCTCCGAGCGGGTCGACGTCGCCGGTTCCCCGGCCCACCCGCTGGACCTCACGGTGCAGCACGGCGAGCGCCTCGAGGTCACCGTGCCGCTGCCGGAGCAGTGCCCAAGCCGTCCGCCCGTGGCCAGGCCCGGATCGGTACAGATAACCGTCACAACTGCGCGGGGGCAGCACAGGACGCTCCGGATCGACACGTCCGACAGCGGGTTCGCCGCGAGGTACGCGTTCGCGCAGCAGCGCACCTGCGCCCTCTACCCCCTGGACAGCTCGCTCGAGGCGTTCGTGCGGTCCGTCGCCCTGCACGGCCGCGAGCTCGCCGTACAGGTCCGCTTC
The DNA here is from genome assembly GCA_025352005.1 of Frankiales bacterium. Classification (GTDB taxonomy): domain Bacteria; phylum Actinomycetota; class Actinomycetes; order Mycobacteriales; family SCTD01; genus RYN-111. Next base: position 6,415 of record JANXUE010000252.1, on the reverse strand, counting down.
GAGAACCTCACCGCCCTTCCCCGCGAGCTGATCTCGGTGGGTACAGGTCAGGGCTTCCACGTCACCCTCGACACGCCCCTGCCGCTCCGGTTCGCCCCGGCCGGCCCCGGTGCCCCCACCCACCAGGACGTGCTCCTGCACCTGCGGGTGGCCTCGTGCATCGCCGCCCGCCTGGACACCCAACAGGTCATCACCCCCGCCTCGGACGGCACCTCGCTGCCGCTCGGCTCGCCTCAGCACATCACCAAGGAGCAGCTGCAAGCCCTTACCCCCGCCGCTCTGCAGGCCCTTCGGGTTGTGGTCGGGGACGGCGCCGAACGGGCCACCACCGAGGTGTTCCTTCAGGACCCGACGGCCGCGGCACCGACCGGCTTACCCGTCGGCTCCCTGCTCGCCGCCAGCTGCTGACAGCGCCCACCCCGACGGTCAGCCCAGGGCTTACGTCAGCAGCTCTCCTTCGGCAACCAGGACGGCGGGACCCTCCAGCAGGACGTGACCGTCCTCCTGCCACGTCACGACCAGCCGGCCGCCCGGCACGTCGACCAGGAACGCGGACCCGCGCGGCGTACCGGTCCGAAGCAATGTCGCGACCACCGCGGCACAGGCCCCGGTGCCGCACGAACGCGTCTCCCCGACTCCTCGCTCGTGCACTCGCATCCGCAGGTGGTCGGGGGCGACGTCTTCGACGTACTCCACGTTGAGGTCCTTGCGGGCAGGGTCCAGCACACCGAGGTCGGCCACCGACGCGACGTGGACGACGACGTGCGGGTTGCCCATGTCGACGAACGTGCCTGGTGCACCGTCGATGTCGACCGGGTCGCCGACCATGGCGAGCCCCATGTCGACGACCACGGAGTCTCGGTTGACCATGACCTCCTTGACGCCGCCGCGGGTCGCGAGGCGCAAGCCGCCCTCGGAGGCGAGTCCGGCGCTCACGAGGTACCGGGCGTAGACGCGCACCCCGTTGCCGCACATCTGCGCGATCGAGCCGTCGGCGTTGCGGTAGTCCATGAACCACTCGGCCTGGTCGGCCAGGGCAGCGGCCTCGGGCACGTACGCCGTCGGCACCACGCGCAGGACTCCGTCGGCGCCGATGCCTGCGCGCCGGTCACACAGCCGCTGCACCAGCTCGGGGGTCAGCACCAGGGTGCCGTCGGGGTCGGGCAACAGCACGAAGTCGTTCTCCGTGCCGTGCCCCTTCAAGAAACGCACCACCGGAGCGTACGGCGTCAGCGGGGGCCAGCCTGCGGCAACCGCGCCGCCGCGGTGAGCAGCCCGAGGTAGGACCGGACCATCTGGTCCCAGGAAGGACCGCCCCCTCCGGAGGCGGCGTGGTCGACGCCGCTGGTGAGGACCCGCAGGACCTCATCGGCCAGCGACTGGTCGGTCCCTGCCAGGATGAGGCCATCGACGAGGCCTTCGCCAGCGCCGAGGCCTTCGCCAGCGCCGCCGTCAAGGCCATCGACGAGGCCGACAGGGGTGATCCCGCGGGCCTAGGGCTGCTCCGCTTGGTGTCGCTGACCATCGTGGCCTCGGCGGGTGTGCTCGTGGTGACGGTGCTCGCCGGTCAGGCGCTCACCGGCGGGCACCTGCTCGATGACCGGCTGGCCTCCAGCCTGCTCGCGATCCTCGTCGTCCTCGCACCTTTGCAGGGCGGCGACGACCTCGTCTCGGGGCTGCTCGCCTACTTGGGGAAGGCCCGGGCGATCTTCGTCCGTCAGTACCTGCTCGAGCCCGGGTTCAAGCTCGCGGTCGTCGCGGCCCTCGTCCTCACCGGTAGCCACGTCCGGACCCTTGCACTCGGCTACGTCGTCGCCAGCTCCGTCGGGCTCCTGCTTTACGGCCGTGCCCTGCGCAGTGCCCTGGACGAGCGCGGCCTGCGGGAGCGGATGCGCGGGCTGCGCCCCATCGTTCCCTGGGGCCAGGTCCTCAGCTACACCCTGCCGCTGCTCACGACCGATCTGGTCGCGGTCTGCTTCACCAGCGTGGACGGGGTGCTGCTCGGGCACTACCGCGACGCCTCGGTCGTCGGTGCGCTGCGCGTCATCGCGCCGCTGGCCGCCCTGAACCTGCTGGTGTTCACCAGCTTCACGCTGCTTTACGCCCCGGCCGCCTCCCGGCTGCACGCCCGCGGTGACCTCGACGCCGTCGCGGACCTCTACTGGCGGACGACCACCTGGATTGCGGTGCTCACCTTCCCGGTGCTGGCCGTTACCACCGTCCTTGCCGAGCCCCTGACGACGCTGCTGTTCGGGCAGCGGTACGCGACGAGCTCGACGTACCTCGTCCTGCTTTCAGTAGGCAGCTACGTCAGCGCGGCAGTCGGCTTCAACGGGCTCACGACCCGGGTCTTCGGGTTGCTGCGGTTCACCCTTGTCGTGAACGCGCTCGCCGTCGTGGTCAACCTCGGTCTCGGGCTCGTGCTCATCCCCCGGTACGGCGCCCTCAGGGCGGCCCTCGCGGTCGGGCTGAGCCTCACCGTGCACAACCTGCTCAAGCAGGTGGGGCTGCGGCGCTGACTCGGGCGGGCGTTCCCGCCGCGCCGGTTCGGCTTGCCTTTTGTCGCCATCGCGGGCGGTGCCTGCGTTCTCGGGGCGAGCCACTTGATGTGGGGCAACACCGTCCTGCCGTCCTTGCTTGCCGCGACCCTGAGCTCCGTCGTCGTCGGCGCTGCCGGGTTGCGCACTCTCGACATCGGCGAGGTGTGGCAAAGAACCCCCGCTAGGGGCACTCGGAGCGCAGCTGCTGGGCCATGAAGTCCTCCAGGCCGCGAACAACAAGGCGGGTAAGAGCAGGGCCGCCACTGCCGTCCACGGACACCTCAAGCACGTCGGGAGAGCTGTTCGACTCAGCGTCGGTGATCACCTGAAGAGCAACGGCGCAGTCGGCAACGCCGGCGCGCAGAGTGAGCGGCAGGTCGGCCAGCGCTGCCGGATCGAGCACGCCTGGAGCGCGCCCGGGCAACGTGGCCGGTAGCGGCTGGTCGGGGGTCAGGACGAAGCCGGGGAAGGTCACGGCCTGCACGCTCACCGCCTGCAGGCTCACGTTGCCGAGTCGGAGCACGACCAGGCTGCGCCCCGCTTCCCGGTAGATGCTGGCCGCGTTCACCCTCAGCGCAGCCTTGGCCGGAAGGCGACCGCACACGTCGGCGTCACTGACCGCTACCCGAGAAAGGCGCACGTGCGCCGTACGCCCTAGCAGGTGCACGGTCAGCTCACCGGGCGGCCGGACCGGACCGGTGCAGTCGACCTCCCGACGCAGGGTGAGGGCCCGGCTCCCCCCGGCTGCCAGGACACTGCCGAACCCTCCCGGCACCACCTGCCAGCCATGGTCGACCGAGACCCCCTGGATGACGCGGTCCTCGCTCCCCCGCGAGGACACCACCAGCCCCTCCACCAGTGCCCGCCCGGAGGCGTCCACCACCACCGGCGTCGTCGTCGTCACCGCGAACAACCCCTCCGACCGGGAGGCCCGCACCTGGTTGACGCACGCCAGGGCAAGGACGAGAACCACGGCCGTGCCCACCAGCACCCACCGCTCACCGACGCGGAGGCCTGCTCGTTGTTTCGTCGTGACCGAGGCAGAGTCCGACGTGGCGACGTACGTCGGCGAGCGGGGGTCGCGGACGGTCACCGGCGGGCGGGCCACCGGGACGTCACCCCGCAGCCGCTCACCTCGTGGTGCCGGACGTGCCACATCGGCGAGCGTAGGCCCCTGGCCCGCGCTAGCCCGTCGTCAGCAGCAGTGCCTGCACCTGCGCGAGCGGGTCGTGGTCCGGGTCGAGCCAGTGCACCCGCGGGTCACGCCGGAACCAGGCCCGCTGACGCCGCACGAACCGTCGAGTCGCGACGACCGTCAGCTCCTTTGCCGTGACCTCGTCCAGGGTGCCGTCGAGCTGCGCCAGCGCCTGCGCGTAGCCGAGTGCGCGGCTGGCGGTGACGCTCTCACGCAGCCCGTCGAGGCCGGCGACCTCCCTCAGCAGCCCCTGGTCCCACATCCGGTCGACACGCGTCGCCACCCGATCGGCGAGGTCGGGCCGGTCGACGCCGACGTACACGGTCGGCACGTGCATGTCGTAGGACGTCATGGCACCGGGCATGCTCCCGGTCAGCAGCACCACCTCGAGAGCCCGTACGACGCGACGACCGTTCGACGGCTCCATGCGGGTCGCGGCCTCAGGGTCGAGGGCGGCGAGGCGGGCGTGCAGCGGCCCCGACCCATGAGCGTCCAGCTCCTGCTCCAGCTCGCGCCGCAGCTCCGGGTCTGTCCCGGGGAACTCCATGGCGTCGAGCGCGGCCCGCACGTAGAGGCCGGACCCGCCGACCACAACGGGCCGGACCCCACGTGCCTGCAGCTGCGCGATCGCCGTACGGCACAGCCCCTGGTATGCCGCAGCGGTGGCCGTCACCCGTACGTCCCAGATGTCGAGCAGGTGGTGGGGCACGCCGTCCTGCTCGGTGGCCGTCAGCTTCGCCGTACCGATGTCCATGCCGCGGTAGAGCTGCATCGAGTCGGCGTTGATCACCTCCCCGCCGAGCCGGTGCGCGATGGCGACGGCGAGGTCGGACTTGCCGGCGGCCGTCGGGCCGACGATGGCGACGACCGGGGCTGGCATAGCTGCCTTTCTAGCCGATCACCGCGTCAACGACCCGGGGCCCTCACCAGTGCGTGACGTGCACCTCGAGATCATCGCGGTCGAGGTCCTTGCGGCGCACCAGCCCGGCCCGCGCGGCCAGGTCGAACGCGTGCGTCGCCTGCGGCCGGGTGCGGGCGACCACGGGCATCCTGCTGGAGTGCTCCTGCGCCACGACGAGCGCCTCCTGCGCGGCCTCCAGCGCGTACCCCCGGCCCCACCCGGAGGGCGTGATGCAGACCCAAAGGTCCCAGGTGCTGCGCAGGTGGAACGTCAAGAAGCGCAGCCCGGCGACGCCGACGAGCTGACCGTTGTGCTCCAGGGCCCAGCCCCCCATGCCGTCGGACGCCCAGTCCTGCACGTACTGGCGGGCTCGTGCCGGGTCCGGGATCAGGGTGATCCCGGCCTCGTGCTCGAGCACCGCGACCGCGTCGACGTCGGCCTCGGTGAGCGCTCGCAGGTGCAACCGGTCGGTCCAGCGCTGCTCCGGGTCCGTCGCCTCGGCCCGCGTCACGCGGGCACGCGCACCGTGGGCATCCCGAGTGAAACGCCCGGGGTTCGCGGTGCACCACCCACCTCGAAGCGGTCCCCCGCGGCGGTACGCCGGTGGCTCGCGAGCGGTCCGTCGGCGAGCAGGTAGTGGGGCGCCGCCGACGTCACGGTGGTCGTGACCACGTCGCCGGGGCGGACCCCGTCGACTTTTGCGAGGTGCACGAGCCGGTTGTCCCGCGCCCGTCCCGTCATCCGCTGGGCGCGGTCCGGACGGCCTTCCCGCTGGCTCACCAGGACCTCGACCTCACGGCCGACCTCGGCCCGCATCTCGTCGTACCCGATCTGGTCCTGGAGCTCGGTCAACCTCATGTACCGCTCGGCGACGACCTCGGGCGGGACCTGACCCGGGTAGTCGGCTGCGGGCGTACCGGGGCGCGGGGAGTATTGGAAGGTGTAGGCACCGGCAAAGCGGGACGCGGCGACGACCCGGAGGGTGTCCTCGAAGTCGGCGTCGGTCTCGCCCGGGAAGCCGACAATGATGTCGGTGGTGATCGCGGCGTCGGGGATCTGCTCGCGCACGGCGGCCAGGATCGCCAGGTAACGCTCGGAGCGGTAGGACCGGCGCATCCGCCGCAGCACGTCGTCCGAGCCGGACTGCAGCGGCATGTGCAGGCTCGGGCAGACCGCCGGTGTCTCGGCCATCGCGGCGATCACGTCGTCGGTGAAGTCCCGGGGGTGTGGGCTGGTGAAGCGGACCCGCTCGAGGCCGGTCCGGCCGGCCGCGCGTAGCAGTGAGCCGAAGGCCCCCCGGTCGCCGAAGGACCTGCCGTAGGAGTTGACGTTCTGCCCCAGCAGGGTGACCTCGAGGACGCCCTGCTCGACGAGGACGTCGATCTCGCGCAGGACGTCGCCTGGCTGGCGGTCCTGCTCCTTGCCGCGCAGCGACGGCACGATGCAGAAAGTGCAGGTGTTGTCGCAGCCCACGCTGATGCTGACCCAGGCGCTGTAGGTGCTCTCCCGCCGTGCCGGCAGGGTGCTCGGGAACACCTCGAGGGCTTCGAGCAGCTCGACCTGCGACTGCTCCTCGACGCGGGCCCGTTCGAGCAGGACCGGCAGGCTGCCGACGTTGTGGGTGCCGAAGACGACATCGACGTACGGCGCCTTCGTGACGATCAGGCCCTGGTCCTTTTGCGCCAGGCACCCGCCGACGGCGATCTGCATGCCGGGGTGGCTGTCCTTGACGGCCTTCAGGTGCCCGAGGTTGCCGTAGAGCTTGTTGTCGGCGTTCTC
>JANXUE010000230.1 GCA_025352005.1 Frankiales bacterium | reverse complement strand
GCCCCTCATCGCGCCCTGCCCAGCAGGGCGAGCGCCTCCCGCAGCAACCGTGGCACGTCGGCCTCCGTCGCCGCCGGATGGGCAGCACTCAGGCGTACGACGGTCTCGTCGGCCTGGGCCCCCGTCCAGCCGAGGCCGACCAGGGCCTCGGTGAGCACGTCCCGCCAGGCCACGGACGCCGGGGCTGACCCACCATCGCCGACCTTGGCCACCTTGTCCTTGAGCTCCAGGACCATCCGCTGCGCACCCTTGCGGCCGATGCCCGGCACGAGGCACAGCGCCGTGAGGTCCTCTGTGGCCAGCGCCCGGCGTACCGCGTCGGGGGTGTGCACGGTCAGCACCGCCTGGGCCACCTTGGGGCCGACGCCGCTGGAGGTCTGGAGCAGCTCGAACAGGTCGCGCTCGTCGTCGGTCTCGAAGCCGAACAGCGTCAACGAGTCCTCGCGGACCACCAGGGTCGTCGCGAGGAACGCCTCCTCCCCTAGCCGCAGGCGGGCGCGCGTCCCGGGGGTGGTGAGGACCGCGAGGCCGACCCCCCCGACGGTGAGCACGACTCCCTGCGCGCTGTGACCGGTGACACGTCCGGTCAGGCTGGCGATCACCCGAGCCGGGCGAGCATGGGAGCTCGCCAGCTGTGGCAGATCGCCAGCGCCAGCGCGTCGGCAGCGTCGGCGGGCTTGGGCAGCTCGGTCAGGCGCAGGATCCGGACGACCATGGCTCCGACCTGGGCCTTCTCGGCCCGGCCCGAGCCGGTCACGGCGGCCTTCACCTCACTAGGTGTGTGCAGCGCCACCGGGATCCCCCGGCGGGCGGCACAGACGATCGCGACCGCCCCGGCCTGGGCAGTGCCCATCACGGTACGGACGTTGTGCTGCGCGAAGACCCGCTCGACGGCTACCGCGTCGGGCCGGTGCAGGTCGAGCCAGGCCTCGATGGCCCGCTCGAGGGCGACCAGCCGGGCTCCGAGCTCATCGGTCGCCGGGGTCGTGACGACCCCGACGGCCACCAGGCTCGCCCGGCCGGGACGTCCGTCGACCACGCCCAGCCCGCACCTGGTCAGCCCGGGGTCCACTCCCAGCACCCGCATCGTCGCCATACCTCCCTCGGCCCATCGATCACGTGTTCGGAGCCTAGGGCTTGCGTCACGCGTTGCATGGGAGGACTGCGTCGGCGCGCCGCGCACGACGAGCGCGTCCGTCCTGTCCCCCGTTGGCGCCCGCCCGCTAGGGTCACCCGCAGCACCGACGATCTACCGCTCGTGGTGGTGGCCGGCGGCGTGTCGGGCACCGGGAGCGGTAGATCACCGGGAGCGGGGGCCGTCAGACGCTGGCCAGGACCTCGTCGGAGACGTCGAAGTTGGCGTAGACGTTCTGGACGTCGTCGAGGTCCTCCAGGGCGTCCACGAGACGCAGCACCTTGCGGGCCGGCTCGTCCTCGAGCTCGATCGTCGTACCCGGGACCCACGCGATGTCGGCGGCGTCCACGGTGAGCCCCGCCTCGGTGCAGGCCTTGCGCACGCTGGTGGTGTCGGTGGCCCCGCACTGGACCTCGAAGAACTCCTCGGTGTCGGTGACGTCCTCCGCGCCGGCATCCAGGACGGCTATCAGCACGTCGTCCTCGGTGAGCCCGTCGGTCTTGACAACCTGTACGAGGCCCTTGCGCTCGAACAGGTAGGCCACCGATCCCGGGTCGGCCGGGTTGCCCCCGTTGCGCGTGATCGCGGTGCGGACCTCGGCGTTGGCCCGGTTGCGGTTGTCGGTGAGGCACTCGATGAGGAAGGCGACGCCACCGGGTCCGTAGGCCTCGTACGTGATCTCCTCATAGGCGTTGGCGTCACCCATCTCGCCGGAGCCGCGCTTGACGGCCCGCTCGATGTTGTCCGCCGGGACCGAGAGCCGTTTGGCGCCCTGGATCGCGTCGGCGAGCGTCGGGTTGCCCGAGGGGTCACCGCCACCGGTCCGCGCCGCGACCTCGATCGTCTTGATGAGCTTCGCGAACAGCTTGCTGCGCTTGGCGTCGACGACGGCCTTCTTGTGCTTGGTCGTCGCCCACTTCGAATGGCCGCTCACTGCTGTCCTCCTCGGTCGCCCATAACTGTATCGACGAAGTAGCGATGCATCGCCGGACTGCCCGTCAGCTCGGGGTGGAACGAGGTCGCAAGCAGGTGTCCCTGCTGTACGGCGACCGGGTGCTCCCCCACGCTGGCGAGCACGTCCACGGACGGTCCGGCGCGCTCGACCCAAGGTGCCCGGATGAAGACGCCGTGGATGTCCCCGACGCCGGTCACGGTGAGGTCCTCCTCGAAGGAGTGCACCTGCGAGCCGAAGGCGTTTCGGCGCACGGTGATGTCGAGGCCGCCAAGCAGCTCTTGGTCGTGCCGGCCGTCCACGACCTCGGCGGCCAGCAGGATCATCCCGGCGCAGGTGCCGTAGGTCGGCAACCCCGACGCGACGAGGTCCTGCAGCGGGGCGAGCAGGTCGAAGATGCGGAGCAATTTGCCCATCGTGGTGGATTCGCCACCGGGCAGCACGATCCCGTCCAGCCCGTCGAGGTCGGCGGGCCGCCGTACCTCACAGGGGGAAGCGCCGACGGCTCGCAACACGGTGACGTGCTCCCGGACGTCACCTTGCAGGGCAAGGACTCCGACGCGGGCTACCAACCGCGCTGGGCCAGCAGGTCACCCGCGCCGAGGGAATCGACGGAGATGCCGACCATCGCTTCGCCGAGCCCGCGCGAGACCTTGGCGATCCGCTCGGCGTCCTCGTAGTAGGCAGTGGCCTCGACACACGCACGCGCCCGTGCAGCCGGGTCTCCGCTCTTGAAGATGCCCGAGCCGATGAAGACGCCGTCGGCGCCGAGCTGCATCATCATCGCCGCGTCGGCCGGAGTGGCGACGCCGCCTGCGACGAACAGGACGACCGGCAGCCGGCCCAGGGACGCCGTCTCGCGGACCAGGTCGATCGGGGCGCGGAGCTCCTTGGCCGCCTCGAAGAGCTCAGCGGAGTCCATCGTGGTCAGGCGCCTGATCTCGCTGAGGATCGTGCGGATGTGGGTCGTGGCCTGCGAGACGTCGCCGGTGCCGGCCTCGCCCTTGGAGCGGATCATCGCCGCGCCCTCGGAGATCCGGCGCAGTGCCTCGCCGAGGTTGCTGGCGCCGCAGACGAAGGGCACCGTGAAGGCGGACTTCTCGATGTGGTGGGCGTAGTCGGCGGGCGTGAGGACCTCGGACTCGTCGATGTAGTCGACGCCGATCGCCTGGAGGATCTGGGCCTCGACGAAGTGTCCGATGCGGGCCTTGGCCATGACCGGGATGGTGACCTCGGCCTTGATGCCGTCGATCAGGTCGAGGTCGCTCATCCGTGCGACGCCGCCGTCGCGGCGGATGTCAGCAGGGACCCGCTCGAGCGCCATGACGGCCACGGCCCCTGCGTCTTCGGCGACCCGGGCCTGCTCGGCGTTGACGACGTCCATGATCACGCCGCCCTTGAGCTGCTCTGCCATGCCGCGCTTGACGAGGGGAGTTCCAGTCGTGTTCATACCCCACATCGTAGGCGAGAACGGTCGTCCCCACCCTGCCAGAAGCTCACCAGAACGAGAGCGACCTTTTGGTCGGCGCCAGCAGCCTCCAGCTTCGACGGGGCCTGCAGTCGCAGCGGGTCAGGCGGCCGGGCGCAGCGCCGTGTCGTCGACGTCGAAGAACGTCGGCATGGCCCGGCGGCCGGCCAGCCGGAGGGCCCGCGGGAGGCGTCTGCGGCGTAGCGCCCGGGTGTCGTTGACCGCGTTGTTGTGGAACGACCGGGCCAGCCCGACCCGGGTCGCGGCCGTCTCGAGCTCGGCCTGCGCGTGCTCCACCTCGCTCCCTGCAGGCAGCAGGGGTACGGCGGCGCGCAGCGCCCGGGACAGGACGTTCTCGACCAGGTCCCGCCCGCTCTCCCCCGCATCCAGCGCAGCGGACGCGGCGACCTCCAGGGCCTGCGCCTCGGGGCCGGACGGGAGCAGCGGCATCAGCGCACGGGCGGCGGCGGCCCGGCGTACCAGCTGGGCGTCCAGCGCGGCCCAGGTGGCGTCGACACGGGCGTGCATCCGGTCCAGCCGGCCAGCGGTCCACGTCACGTAGGACGCGAGCAGCACGATCGCAAGGACGGTCCAGGCGGCCCCGGTCACGGGGCTCCCCCGACACAAATCCACACGGCCAGGACCGTGTGGATTTGCCACGGAGAGGGGGCGGCCGGCGTCACGGGGCGACGCGCTCCCGGACGACAGCGAGCCAGCGGCGCAGGGTTTCCGAGACCCGGCCGGGGTCGTCCTCCTGGCCGAAGTCCTCCACGTCGGGGTCCTCGGCGGTGTCGTCGAGCTCGACGGCGGCGAACGCGGCGACCGTCTCGTAGACCTCGACGATCTGTCGGGTGACCTGGGACCAGTCGTACGTGCGGACGGCCACGGACCCTGCGGCAGCGAGCGTGGTTTGGCGGTCGGGGTCGTCGAGCAGGGCGGTGAGACCAGCAGCGAGGGCCACCGGGTCACCGACGGGTACGAGGACCCCGGCGGCGCCGTCCTCGAGGACCCGTCGAAACGCCTCCAGGTCGCTCGCTACGACCGGCGTACCGGTGGCCATCGCCTCGATGAGCACGATCCCGAAGCTCTCCCCGTGGGTGTTGGGCGCGCAGTAGACGTCGCCACTGGCGTAGACCCGGGGCTTGTCGGCGTCGCTCACCAGACCGAGCAGGTGGACCCGGCCGGCTGTCGCCGGGTCGAGCCCCGAGCGGACCTCCTCGACGTCGCCGGGACCGGCCACGAGCAGCTGGACGTCGGCCGGCAGGAACGCCAGGGCGGCGAGCAGGACGCTCAGCCCCTTGCGGTCCTCGTCAATCCGGCCGAGGAACACGACCCGACGTCCCGCGGGGAGGTCCGCAAGCGGCTCCGCCCCCTCGAAGGCGCTGACCCGTACCCCGTTCGGGATGAGCACGGCGTCGTGCCCGAGATGCTCGACGACGACGCGGCGGGCGGCGGGGGACACGGCGATCCGGCCCGCGATCTTCTCCAAACCCGGCTGGAGGGTGGTGCCGAAGACCTGCAGCGCCCGGCTGCGCGCCGTCGCCGTGTGGAATGTCGCGACCATCGGCCCACGGGCCGCGAAGCACGCGATCATCGACAGGGACGGCACGGTCGGCTCGTGCAGATGCAGCACGTCGAAGCGGCCGCGCCGCAGCCAGCGCCGCGTCCTCGTCAGCGACACCGGCCCGAAGCACAGCCGCGCCACCGACCCGTTGTAAGGCACGGGCACGGCGCGGCCGGCCGGCACCACATAGGGCGGCAGATCCGCGTCGGGGTCATCGACCGGGGTGAGCACCGACACCTGGTGGTCCAGGCCGATCAGGCTCTCGGCGAGGTCCCGGACGTGGGCCTGCACCCCGCCCGGCATGTCCCATGTGTAGGGGCAGACGATTCCTATCCTCACGCAACGCTCCGGCGCGGGTCGCAGGGATCGAGGTCATCGAGCCAGAGCTTCTGCAGCATGTGCCAGTCGGCCGGGTTCCGGACGATGGCGGTCTCGAAGGCCCGCGCCACGCCCTGCGTCATGGCGGGCAGGTCGGACGGCTCGACGTACGGGTGAAAGGTGATCTCCCAGTCGCGCGGTCCCGCGAAGGCCAGGGTGGTCGGCATCAGATTCGCCCCCGTTTCGAGCGCGAGCCGTGCAGGTCCCGCGGGCATCCTCGCCGTTGCCCCGAAGAACTCCACGTCGACCCCACGTGGCGTGAGGTCCCGGTCGGCCAACAGGCAGATCGTCCCGCCCGCCTCCAGCCGCTCTGTCAGCACCTCGTACGCCGGTCGGTCGCCGCCCGTCAGAGCCAGCACCTCCATCCCCAGGGACTGCCGAAAGGTGACGAACTGCTCGTAGACCGACTCGGGCTTCAGCCGCTCGGCCACCGTCGCGAACGGCACGCCCGTGACACCGCACCAGGCCCCGGCAGCGTCCCAGTTGCCGCTGTGCGGCAGCACCAGGATGGTGCCGCGGTCCGAGGCGACGGAGTCGCGCAACAGCTGTTCGCGGACCGTGTGAGTCGACCCGATGATGCGGTCGGGCTTCATCGTGGGCAGCCGGAAGGCCTCGCACCAGTACCGGCCGTAGGAGCGCATAGCCTCCCTCGTCAGGTCCTGACCGGGAGCCGTGCGCGCCAGGTTGGCCCGCAACCGGTCGACGCCTTTGCCGCCGCGGAGAAGGGCCAGGTCGGCAGCCGCGTCGAACGCACGACGGGCCATCGGCTCGGGCATGCCCTTCACCAGCGCCCAACCCGCGGAGTAGCCGCCGGAACTCAGCGCACCGGCCAGCGCCGCGACCGGGTTCACGTGGTCGGGAGACCGGCCTGGCGCCGGACTTCGCGCAGGCGCTGACCGACGGTCACCAGCGAGAGCACCGCGAGCACCCACAACGACACGGCGAGCAACCCGTCGGGCACGCCGAGGCCGACCAACCCGGTGGCAGCCAAGACGATGATCAGGCGCTCGGGGCGCTCCGCGATCCCCACATTGCAGGTCATCCCCAGCCCCTCCGCGCGGGCCTTTTCGTAGGAGATGACCTGACTGCACAGCAGCACGAACAGGGTCACCGCGACAAGGACGTCATCGTCGCCCGTCCCGGCGTACCAGAGCAGGAGAGCACCGAAGATCGCGCCGTCCGCAACGCGGTCGCAGCTGGAGTCGAGCCACGCACCGAAGCTGCTGGAGATGCCGCGCTTGCGCGCGAGCGCGCCATCGATGGTGTCGGTGAGCACGAACAGCGTGATCACGAGCGTCCCCACCAGGAAGTGACCTCCGGGGAAAAATGTGAGGGCAGCGGCGACGACTCCGACCGTGCCGGTCGCCGTGACGGCATCGGGGGTCACACCCCACGCGTGCAGGCGGTTGACCAGGGGGCCGGTGACCTTGCCGACCAGGGGGCGCAGCTGGGCACCGATCACCGCGGGGCCTGGCTCGTCGACGTCACCCGCGAACGATAGCGGCGCGGCTGCCTTGTCCCTGGATCCGCAGGGCGAGAGGCTGCTTACGGCGGCGTGGCACGACGTGGGAGGTTGGACGGGTGTCCAAAACAAGCAGACAGGCAGGACCGGCGCCCGAGCCGAGGGCCGCGGAGCTGATCCGCAACGTGGCGCTCGTGGGACATGCCGGTGCGGGCAAGACGACGCTGGTCGAGGCACTGCTGACGCGCGCCGGAACGATCCTGCGGGCGGGCAGTATCACCGAGGGGACGACGGTCAGCGACAGCGAGGAGGTCGAGACGCGGCTGCAGCGATCGGTGGCCCTGTCGCTGGCGCCGCTGGAACATGCCGGCGTCAAGGTCAACCTGCTCGACACGCCCGGCACGGCCGACTTCGTCGGGGAGCTGCGCGCGGGCCTGCGTGCCGCGGACGCAGCGCTGTTCGTGGTCTCGGCCGTCGACGGGATCGACGCAGTCACCATCTCGCTCTGGCACGAGTGCGCCCTGGTGGGCCTGCCGCGGGCCGTGGTCATCA
>JANXUE010000287.1 GCA_025352005.1 Frankiales bacterium | reverse complement strand
CTGGCGGCCCACGCCCACGATGTTGAAGGCGCTGCCGAGCAGGCCGTCTTGCCACAGCCCGAACACGGCGGGCAGCAGCACAAGGGGGTCAGACGTCGACGCCGTGGGCGGCGAGCCAGGCCCGTGGGTCGACCTGGCCGCCGTGAGTCTCGGTGCGGATCTCGAAGTGCAGGTGCGGGCCGCTGACGTGCCCGGTCGCGCCGACGTAGCCGATCAGCTGGCCTGCCCGGACATGATCGCCGACCTGCACGACCATCCGTGACTGGTGCGCGTAGGCACTGACGATGCCGCCGACGTGCCGGATGAGGGTGATCTGGCCGTAGCCGTCCTCCTCGCTCTGCTGGCCGACCCCGACGATCACGCCGTCGCCGATCGCGTACAGGGGATCGCCGTACGACGCGCCGAAGTCGATCCCCTTGTGCATCCGCCCCCAACGCATCCCGTAGGCACTGTTGACGCTCGCCGCGCAGGGCCGCAACCACGTGACGGGGCGCGACGTGATCTTTGGGGCCGCGACCCGCGCCGGCTTGGCGGGCAGCGTGCGGGTGCGGGTGGCGCGCAGCACGATGACGTGCGGAGCCAAGGTGACGACGGCGCGGTCGTCAGCCGCCCGGTCCGCAGCGACCACGGCGAGCGTCGGTGCGACAGGGGTCGAGGGCAGTGCCTCGCCGGCCAGAGCGGCAACGCAGGCGCCGGCGAGCAGGCCGCGGACCAGCAGCGGTGAGCGGGGGCAGGCAGGAAGGACGCGCCGTAGGTGGGTCATGGCAAAAGGGGGGCTTCCAGTCGGGGGCGCCGTCCGCGCGGACTCGTGCGACGAGTGGCGTCGACCACGCCTCGGGCGCGGTCCGTTACCACAACGTTATCCAACTAGGCCGCTTACCGCAAAGATGCCGCCGGCGAGAGGTCCACGACGCGGCCGGGGGGGGGTGCGACCCTTCGCGGCTACTGCGCGGCGGTACGCCGGATCCGGAACCGTCCGCGGGCCGGGACCGCAAGGCCCGCGGGGACGGCGACCGCGTCGATCGGGGTGACCCCGGCGGTGACGGTCGAGCCGTCCTCGTCGAGGTGCGCGAGCGCCGCGGCGATCTCCCGGACGACCCGGCCGTCGATGGGCAGCGACATGTGCCCGACTCCCCGCAGCAGGACGTTGCGGGCCAGCAGGTCCGGGTGGTCGATGCGGGCGGAGCTCTTCGGGACGATCAGCTGGTCGAGATCGCTCCAGAAGGCGATGAACCGGGTGCGTAGACCCGGGCAGGGCTCGGCGAGCTCGAGCATCACGTCCGAGCCGGGGCGCAGCTGCTTGACGACCTTCTGGGGCATCAGGTGCGCGGCGAAGGTGCCTTTGTGCGGGGAGCCGAGGGTGCAGACGGTGTGGACGCGCGCGTCACCGCCGAGGCGCTGCACGTAGTAGCGGGCGATGACGCCCCCGAGTGAGTGGCCCACGACGTGGACCCGCTCGTAGCCGGTCTCCTCGCAGGTCTTCTCGACCAGGACGGCCAGGCGGGTCGCGACGCTCCGGATGTCCTGCGTGAAGGGGCTGTAGTTGAGGGTGAGGACACGTCCGAAGCCACGCCGGCGTAGCGCCCGCCGCAGCAGGGTGAAGATCGACCGGTTGTCGACCAGCCCGTGGATCAAGATGATCGGCGTGCCGGCCGCGACGACGTCGCCCATGAGCAGCCCCCGCTGCAGGGGTGGCAGGTCGCTCAGGGTAAACCGGTCGAGCTCCTCCCGGCCGCGCTCGCGGCGCCGCTCGGTCGACATCGCCAGCGGGTAGAGCGCGCCGTGGGCGGTGATCCAGGCCAACTCGGTGGCAGCACCGCGCAGGCCGGCCGGGGTGCACACCGTCTCGACGCCGCGCCTGGTCGTGCGCGCGGCCCGCTGCAGCCGGGGTCGGGGGTCAAGCACGGGTCGGTCCTCCACGAAGGTCATGCGGTCATCACGAACCTTAGGACCTGGTGAGTACCCGACGTGATGTGAACCACACGCTCTGCTGATCAACCGGGCGACTGTCACGACCTAGAGAGTGCCCAGGATCGGGCCAGACCACCGCGAAAGCCGCAAATCCAAACGTACGTCATCCGGTACGGACACCAGCGTCGCCAGTTGAGCGGCCAGGTCGGCGGGCGTCACCAGGGCGTCCGCGAAGCCGAGGGACAGCAGGTCGGCGGGCACGATCCGCATCCGGTCGGCGCAGTCCTCGCGTGACATGCGCAGTGCTGCCTGAGCCCCCTCCGGACCGATCGCCGCGAAGTAGGCCTCGTCGGTCACCAGGACCTTGTCGGCGACCGCGACCGCGAGCGCACCCCCGGAGCCCCCCTCTCCGTGGACGACAGTCAAGGTGGGGCTCGGACAGCTCAGCAGGGCGTCCAGGGCCGCACCGATGGCGGGAGCGATCCCGTCCCGCTCGGCCGCGGGGCCGGGCTCGGCGCCGGGAGTGTCCACCAGGGTCAGCGCCGGCAGTCCCCAACGCCCCGCCAGCCGGTACGCCCGGGCGGCCAGCCGGAAGCCGTCGGGCGTCGGCCGTCCACTGAGCTCGGCGGCCACGGCCACGCCCACGACGGGCCGGCCTGACAACCGGCCGACGCAGGCCGCGACGCTGGGGTCACCGCCTCGCGCCCGCAGCGGCACCCGGTCGGTGAGCAGCTTGGTCAGCAACTCGCGGCCACCCTCGGTCCGGGCCCGGCAGCGCAGCACCTGCTCCCAGCCGCCCACGACCGAGGGGACTCTCACCACCGGTGCCGCCAGGGCACCGGCGGTGGACGGTGCCAGTGTTGCCAGCGTGGCCCGGAGCCAGCCGACCACCTGCTCCGGGGGCAGCACCGCGTCGACCAGACCTGCGGCGTACGCGCTCTCGGCGGTGTGGCTGTCGGGCCCGGGCAGCGCTCCGGTGTAGGCCTCCACGACCCGAGGGCCGGCGAACCCGACGACAGCGCCGGCCACGGCGACCCGTACGTCGGCCGCCGCGACGACCGAGATCCAGACGCCCCCGGTGGTGGGGGCGTCGGCGACGCTCAGGTGCGGCAGCCCCGCCTCGGCCAGCGAGAGCAGCGCCAGCCGCGACCGCGGGATCCCCACCAGCCCGGCGACGCCCTCCTGCAACCTCGTGCCGCCCGTCCTGACGAGCGTCAGGACGGGCACCTGCTCCCGGATGGCGTGCCGGACGGCGGCCACGAGCACCGTCGCGTCGTCCTCCCCGAAGCTCCCCCCCTGTACGGCGAAGTCCCACACCACCGCCACCGGCCCGGGGGCGTCGGGGCTCCCGGCCAGCCGGTAGGCACGTACCGACGGCTGCGGGTGGTAGTCGGGCCAGCGGGCAGGGTTGCGCCGGGCCAGGCGCACGTCCAGAACGGAGGCCCCGGCCAGCAGGGGTTCACGCCAGTCGGTGGTCACGGGCGCGTACTCTCCCACCGCAGCGTTTGCCCGCCTGAAGGAGGACCCCCGTGACCGGCCGAGTGCGCGTCGTCGTCGCCAAGCCCGGTCTTGACGGCCACGACCGCGGGGCCAAGGTCGTCGCCCGCGCGCTGCGTGACGCCGGCATGGAGGTCATCTACACCGGCTTGCACCAGACGCCCGAGCAGATCGTCGAGACCACCATCCAGGAGGACGCGGACTGCGTCGGCCTGTCGATCCTGTCCGGGGCCCATCTCACGCTCATGCCGAAGGTCGTGGAGCTGCTCCGGGCCCGGGGCGCGGACGACGTCATCGTCTTCGGTGGTGGGATCATCCCTGAGGACGACATCGCCCTGCTCGAGGCCGCCGGCGTGACCAAGATCTTCACCGCCGGAGCGTCCCCCAGCGCCATCGTCGAGTGGGTCCGCGCCAACGTCCGTACCCCCGCCTGACCGCCTTCTGTCTGACCGGAGCGTCAGGTGGTTCGGCGGCGGGCGACGACGAGACCGAGCAGCCCGAGCAGGCTGAGACCGACGAACGGCAGCGGGACCGGCAGCGGGACCGGCAGCGGCCGAGCCGACCGTCCGGACCGAGAGGTTGCCCGGCAGGGTCAGGGTGGTCGGCGCCGCCTTGGACGTCGACAACGTCAGCACCATCGCGCCGATGTTGCCCTTGTACGCCGCGTCCGACAGCGACACGACGAGCTTCAGGGCGTGACCCTTGGCGAACCGGTGCACCGTGCCGGGAAGGGAGACCGTGACGGGCTTGGACAGGTCGGCGACGCGGATCGGGCTGATGACCCGGTGGGCAAGGACGACAGTCCCGTCCGGCGCCACGTCGTACAGCTTCACGAAAGCCACGAGCATCCCCCCGGGGCCGGCCGCGGAGGTCGCGGTCGGGGAGGACAGCCGCAGCGTGGCGGTGGGGATGCCGACGACGTCGACGGCGCGCGCCAGGGGGCCCGTGGACAGCGAGGTGGTCGCCCCGGGGGCGTCGGTGACGGGCTGGGACTGGTCGAGGGCGGAGGTCTCGGTGTAGCTGAGAGGGGCGCCACCGGGCGGCACCGCGATGGTGGCCGAGCCCGCCACGATGGCTGCCTTGGAGGTGGTCAACGCGGAGCCGGAGCCGTAGAGCGTCGTCGTACCGGGGAGGGGGTAGCTGGGGGCGCTGGTGAAGGCGGGAGCCGCGAGACGGCACCGACGCCCAGCAGCGGAGCGGTCACGAGCAGAGCGAGGGCAAGGGCGGGGCGACGGTTCACGACTCTCCGGGCGGCTCGGGGCACACGGTGTTGCGTCTGCGCTGCGTGCAACGAGCGAGTACGCCGAAGGATGTGACCCACGTCCGTGTCCCAGGTCACAGGCGGTGTGAGGGGCGAGAAGGCCCGTGTGTGGCGGGTACCTGTTGATGGCTACGCTCGACCAGCCTCACGCCGGCCCCGCAGACAACGAGACAGGACCCCTCAGTGGACCTCATGGAGTACCAGGCGAAGGAGCTCTTCGCCAAGCACGGCGTTCCCGTGCTCCCCGGTGACACCGTCGACACGGCGGAGGCTGCACGCGCCATCGCCGAGAGCATCGGCAAGCCGGTCGTCGTGAAGGCTCAGGTCAAGACCGGCGGGCGCGGCAAGGCCGGCGGCGTCAAGCTGGCTGAGACCCCCGACGAGGCGGTCGCCCGGGCGACCGACATCCTCGGCCTGGACATCAAAGGTCACATCGTGCACAAGGTCCTTGTGACCGAGGCGAGTGACATCGACAAGGAGTACTACGTCTCCTTCCTGCTCGACCGGGCCAACCGGACCTACCTGGCGATGGCCTCGGTCGAGGGCGGCATGGAGATCGAGGAGCTCGCGGTCGAGCGCCCGGAGGCCCTGGCCCGGATCGCCGTCGACGCCCTTGTGGGCTGCGACCAGGCCAAGGCTGACGAGATCGTCGCCGCAGCCGGCTTTCCGGCCGACGTCGCTGCCGAGGTCGCGTCGGTGCTCGTCTCGCTGTGGAAGGTCTTCGTCGAGGAGGAGTGCACCCTCGTCGAGGTCAACCCGCTGGTGAAGACCCCGGACGGGCGGATCGTCGCACTCGACGGCAAGGTCACCCTCGACGCCAACGCCGAGTTCCGCCACGAGGCTGTTTTCGCGGCCTACGCCGACGTCGCTGCCGAGGACGACCTCGAGGGCCGGGCGAAGAAGAAGAACCTCAACTACGTCAAGCTCGACGGCCAGGTCGGCATCATCGGCAACGGTGCCGGGCTCGTGATGAGCACCCTCGACGTGGTCGCGTATGCCGGTGAGGCGCACGGCGGCGTCAAGCCCGCCAACTTCCTCGACATCGGTGGAGGCGCGTCGGCGCAGGTCATGGCCGACGGGCTCGAGATCATCTTGTCGGACCCTGACGTGAGGTCGGTCTTCGTCAACGTCTTCGGGGGGATCACCTCCTGCGACGCGGTCGCGGACGGCATCGTGCAGGCGTTGGCGATGCTCGGCGACAAGGAGACCAAGCCGCTGGTCGTACGCCTGGACGGCAACAACGTGGAGGAAGGTCACCGCATCCTCGCGGAAGCCGCCCACCCCCTCGTGACCGTCGTCGACACCATGGATGGCGCGGCCGACAAGGCCGCCGAGCTGGCAGGGGCGAAGTAAATGGCCATCTTCTTGACCGCCGAGAGCAAGGTCATCGTCCAGGGCATCACCGGAGCGGAGGGCACCAAGCACACCCGTCGCATGGTCGCCTCCGGCACCAAGGTCGTCGGTGGCGTCAACCCGAAGAAGGCCGGCAGCGACGTGGACGGCATCCCCGTCTTCGCCACCGTCGCCGAGGCCATGGCCGCGACCGGCGCCGACGTCTCGGTGATCTTCGTGCCACCGGCCTTCGCCAAGGGCGCCGTCGTCGAGGCGATCGACGCGGGCATCGGCCTGGCCGTCGTCATCACCGAGGGCATCCCGGTGCAGGACTCCGCCTGGTTCTGGGCCTACGCCCAGCAACAGCGCGCCCAGGGCCGGTCCACCAGGATCATCGGCCCGAACTGCCCGGGCCTGATCAGCCCCGGTGCCTCCAACGCCGGCATCATCCCGGCCACGATCGCACCCACGGCCGGCAAGATCGGGTTGGTCAGCAAGTCAGGCACCCTCACCTACCAGATGATGTACGAGTTGAGGGACTTCGGTTTCACCACGGCCGTCGGCATCGGTGGCGACCCGGTCATCGGCACGACGCACATCGACTGCCTCGAGGCCTTCGAGGCCGACCCCGAGACGGTCGCGATCGTCATGATCGGCGAGATCGGCGGCGACGCCGAAGAGCGCGCGGCGGACTACATCAAGGCGCACGTCACCAAGCCGGTTGTCGGCTACGTCGCGGGCTTCACCGCCCCGGAGGGCAAGACGATGGGCCACGCCGGCGCCATCGTCAGCGGCTCGTCGGGAACGGCGCAAGCCAAGCAAGAGGCCCTGGAGGCCGCCGGGGTCAAGGTCGGCAAGACGCCGTCCGCGACCGCCGCCCTGATGCGCGAGATCATGCAGAGCCTCTGACCGACCAGAGGATCAGGCCGCTAGGTAGGGCGCCCACGTGGGGTGACCGCGGTGCAGGGCGGCGAGGATCTGTGCGCGGGTCGGCACGATCGGAGTCACCGGTGGCCAGCCGAGCTCGGACAGCAGCCGGTCGCCCTTCGCGCCGTTGCAGCCCCTTCCCCGGCGGGTCGACTGGCAGGCCGCGACGACGTTGGACCACACGTTCGGCGGCCCTACCGAGCGGGACACCGGAATGACGTGGTCGACGCTGTCCGCCCTTGCCCGTCCGCAGTAGGCGCAGAGGTAGCCGTAGACCGCGAGGACGGCCCGCTTCGTCACGGGCGCCTGATGGCGGGGCACCACGGCGAACCGGACCAGCCGGATGACCGTCGGCTCCGCCACCGAGGTGCTGGGGGAGTGCAGCACCCGACCGGTCGTCTCGAGGGTCACGACCCGGCCGGACAGCACCAACGTGACGGCCCTGCCGAGGTCAATGACGCATAGCGGCTCGTGTGAGGCGTTGAGGACCAACACGTCGTCCATGTCCTCACCTTCCTCCTGCGGAGCTTATCGCGCATGCATGCGGCGACGTGTCTCGCTGTGAGCGCGCTCCAGGCAGGAGCGCACGGGGGTCCTCCTGCGGTCACCTTCGCTGCGGGCGCCCTCTCGGTCAAAGCAGTTTCGGCGTGGTGCCGGTGATCAAGGCGGATGGGCTGGGACAGTCGCACAGCCATGACCGTCACCACGAGCAAGCCCGTCCCTGGCGGCGGCGCCCGCCCGCCGCGAGGCCGGCCCGCTGGTCCCGAGTTGCGTCCCGCCCCCAACGTGCTGGTGCCGGGCCTGGTAGCGGCGGCGTGGGCGGTCGGGGCCGGACTGGTCGCTTTCGCCGTACCCGTGCTGCTGGCCTGGGCGAGCGACGGGCGCTCGGGGGCGGGGGCGGCGGAGGCGACCCGCACCGCCGGACAGCTCTGGCTGCTGGCTCACGGCACCCCGCTGGCGCTGTCCGGGGGGACCGTCGGCCTGGCGCCCCTCGGGTTGGTCGCGTTGCCGCTGATGCTGCTGTACCGGGCCGGTCGGCACGGTGCCCGGACCGTCGGCGTGGGGTCCTTCAAGGACTCCGGCCTGCTGCTGCTTGCGACGGCGCTGCCCTATGCCCTGGCTGCCGCCACGGTCGCCGCCCTGGCCGCGACGAAGGCGGTCCGTCCCGAGGCGCCTCGGGCCTTGCTGGGGGCGCTGCTGGTAGCCGCGCTCGGCGCCGGGTCGGGGATCGTGCGCGAGGCCGGCGTGCTGCGCTCCACACGGTTGCCAGATCGCGTCCGGGTCCTTGCCCGGGCAACGGCGGCATCGGTGGGGGTGCTTCTGGCCGGTGGTGCCCTGGTCGTCGGCATCAGCTTGGCGGTGCACGGCGGCCGGGCGACCACCTTGGCCGGCGCGAGCGACCCCGGGCTGGTCGGTGGCCTGGGCCTGCTCGTGCTCGGCCTGTCCCTGGTGCCCAATGCCGCCGTGTGGGGCCTGAGCTTCGCGACCGGCCCCGGCTTCGCTGTCGGCGTCGGTACGTCGGTCGGGCCGCTGTCGATCGTCCTCGGTCCGGTGCCGGCGTTCCCGCTGCTGGCCGCCCTGCCCGGTGGGGACGTGTCGGTCTGGGTGGGGGGGCTGCTCCTGCTGATCCCGCTCGGCGCTGGCGTCGTCGGGGGGCTGCTGGTCGCGAGCCGCCTGTCTGGGTCCGCCGGCCGGGCGGCTCTGGAGGCCTGCGCTGTCGGGCCGTGCGCCGGTGTCGCGACCGCGCTGCTGTGCCTGCTGTCCGGTGGCCCACTCGGTAGTGCCCGGCTTGCCGCGGTCGGCCCCAGTCCTTGGCGGGTCGGTCTCGCGGTCCTGGTCGAGGTGGCTGCCCCCGCCGCCGCGGCCGCGGCGATCGCCACCCACCGCCGTACCTGAGCCCGTCCGGGGCGGGGAGCGGTCCCCGCTAGGCTGGCGGCTCACTTCGTCCCGCTCGTTGGAGGACCGCTGTCCGTCCGCCTCGTCGTCCTCGTCTCGGGGAGCGGCACCACCCTTGAGGCA
Organism: Frankiales bacterium; assembly: GCA_025352005.1. Classification (GTDB taxonomy): domain Bacteria; phylum Actinomycetota; class Actinomycetes; order Mycobacteriales; family SCTD01; genus RYN-111. Next base: position 16,139 of record JANXUE010000287.1, on the reverse strand, counting down.
CTGCTGGACGCCTCGGACGAGCTCTTCTGGGGTGCGTCGGTCGTGGCGGTGGGCGCCGACCGCGACGGCACCCTGGGCGAGAAGCGGGCCGCGGACCGGGGGATCCCCACGTTCGTCGTGAAGGTTGACGACCACGCCTCCCGCGAGGACTGGGACGTTGCGCTGACCGAGGTCGTCGCCGCTTATGAGCCGAATCTGATCGTGCTGGCCGGGTTCATGAAGCTGGTCGGCAACGCCTTCCTCGACCGCTTCGAGGGCCGCACCCTCAACACCCACCCGGCGCTGTCGCCGAGCTTCCCGGGCATGCACGGCCCGGCGGCAGCCCTGGCCCACGGCGTCAAGGTCACCGGCTGCACGCTGTTCGTCGTCGACCACGGCATCGACACCGGGCCGATCGTGGCCCAGGCCGCCGTCCCCGTCCTGGATGTCGATGACGAGGACGCCCTGCACGAGCGCATCAAGACCGCTGAGCGCGCGATGCTCGTCGACGCCGTCGGACGCATGGCCCGCGAGGGCTTCACCGTTACCGGACGAAAGGTCACCATCCCATGACTGCCCTCCCCGTCAGGCGCGCTCTCGTGAGCGTCTACGACAAGACGGGCCTCGAGGAGCTCGGCCGTGCTCTGGCGAAGGCCGGCGTGGAGGTCGTCAGCACCGGCTCGACCGCCGCGTGCCTGCGCGAGGCCGGCGTGGAGGTCACCGCCGTCGATGCCCTCACCGGCTTCCCCGAGTGCCTCGACGGGCGGGTCAAGACCCTGCACCCGAAGGTGCACGCGGGCATCCTCGCCGACCGCCGCTTGCCCGACCACGTCCAGCAGCTCGCCGACCTCGGCGTCGAGCCCTTTGACCTGGTGGTCGTCAACCTCTACCCGTTCACCGACACCGTGGCCTCCGGCGCCGCACCCGACGAGTGCGTCGAGCAGATCGACATCGGCGGCCCCACGATGGTCCGCGCCGCCGCCAAGAACCACCCGTCCGTCGCTGTTGTCGTCGAGCCGGAGGCCTATGCCTCGGTGATCGAGGCGGTCGCTGCCGGCGGCTTCACCCTTGAGCAGCGCCGGGCCCTCGCGTCCAAGGCCTTTCAGCACACTGCGGCCTACGACGTCGCGGTCGCCTCCTGGTTCGCCTCCTCCTACGACTCCTCCGACGCGACCGAGGGCTTCCCGTCCTTCCTCGGCGCGACCTTCTCCCGCTCCGAGGTCCTGCGGTACGGCGAGAACCCGCACCAGAAGGCCGCCCTCTACGTCGGTGCCGACGCGGCGCAGACCCTCGCCACCGCCACGCAGCTGCACGGGAAGGCGATGTCCTACAACAACTACGTCGACACCGACGCGGCGCTGCGGGCAGCCAACGACTTCCCCGGGACCACGGTCGCGATCATCAAGCACGCCAACCCGTGCGGTATCGCGACCGGCGCGACCGTCGAGCAGGCGCACGCCAAGGCACACGCCTGCGACCCGGTGTCGGCTTTCGGCGGCGTCATCGCGGTCAACGCCCCGGTCTCGCTGAAGATGGCCGAGCAGGTCGCGGAGATCTTCACCGAGGTCATCGTGGCGCCGTCGTACGAGGCGGGCGCGCTCGAAGTCCTGTCGCGCAAGCCCTCGATCCGGGTCCTGCAGACCACCGGCCACCCCGGCGGTCTGGACGTCCGGCACATCTGCGGCGGCGTCCTGGTCCAGGAGTTCGACGCGGTGACCGCCCCTGGCGACGACCCGTCGGGCTGGACCCTGGTCACGGGAGAGGCGCTCGCGGACCTGTCCGACCTCGAGTTCGCCTGGCGCGCCGTCCGGGCTGTGAAGTCCAACGCGATCCTGCTCGCCTCCGGCGGTGCAACCGTCGGCGTCGGTATGGGGCAGGTCAACCGGGTCGACTCCGCCAAGCTCGCCGTTGCCCGCGCCGGTGACCGGGCTGCCGGTTCGGTCGCCGCCTCGGACGCGTTCTTCCCGTTCGCCGACGGGCTGCAGGTGCTGCTCGACGCGGGCGTCAGGGCCGTCGTGGAGCCCGGCGGGTCGGTCCGCGACGAGGAGGTCATCGCCGCCGCGAAGGCCGCCGGGGTCACGATGTACTTCACCGGCACCCGGCACTTCTTCCACTAGCCTCCTCGCCTCAGGGGCGGGACGTCAGGGTCGGGAGCGGAGCGCCAGGATCGTCAGGCCGGCGGCGAGCGTCACCAGGGTCGCGACGGTCGACAGCACGTTGCGGCGACGGCGGGCCACCTCGTCGTCGTACCAGGTCGCGTCGACGAGCCGGGTGCCGCTGGCGTCGATGCCTTGCTGGCGCAGCGCGCGGTCGCGCAGCTGGTGGCGCAGGAACGCGCTCACCGCACCGAGGACGGCGATCAGGCCGACGAGGCGGTTGGCGTCACCGCCGACAGCCGCGGCCAGCAGCCCCCCCGTCATCATGATCAGCGCCAGAGCGGGCAGGCCCTGCCTGAGCAGCCAGCCGCGGCGGACGATGTCGTCGAGGACCCACTCCACGTGTGCCGGACCGACGCGCCACCCGACCAGGCGGTAGGCGAGCAGGACAACCGGAGGCGGGGGAACGGGCACGGCCATCACGTTAGGCTGTCGCGCCGTGACCTCCCTCTACCTCGCGAAGACCCGATGACCGCCCGCCTGCTCCCCGGGGCGCCCGTTGCTGAGGCGGTGTTCGCCGACCTGGTCCCGCGGATCGCCGCCCTCAAAGCCGCCGGCGTCACGCCCGGTCTCGGCACGATCCTGGTCGGCGACGACAGTGCCAGCGCCGGCTACGTCGGGATGAAGATGGCGAAGGCCACCGAGCTAGGCCTGGGCAGTCCGCACGCCCACCTGGCGCAGGACGCGACGACCTCCGATGTCATCGCCGTCATCCGTCGCTTCAACGACGACCCCGCCGTCACCGCGATGATCTTCCAGCACCCGACGCCGCCCCAGGTCGACTTCGACGCGGCGCTGTCGGAGATGGACCCCGACAAGGACAACGACGGGATGCACCCCACCAACATGGGTCGGCTCGCGCTCGGCCTGCCCGGCCCGGTGCCCTGCACCCCGGCCGGCATCGAGGCGCTCCTGGCTCACTACGAGATCGCGATCAGCGGCAAGGAGGTCTGCATCCTCGGGCGGGGTACGACGCTCGGCCGTCCCCTGTCGTTGCTGCTGACCCAGAAGCGGCCCACCGCCAACGCCGCCGTCACCGTGGTCCACACCGGCGTGCCGGACTGGGACGTCTACACCCGGCGGGCGTCGGTGGTCGTCGCGGCCGCCGGCGTACCCGGGATCTTGCAACCACAGCACATCACTCCTGGCGCGACCGTGATCGGCGGTGGCGTGCGCTACGAGGGCAAGCGGCTGCTGCCGGATGTCGACGAGGCCTGCAACGAGGTTGCCGGGGCCATCACGCCCCGCGTCGGGGGGGTCGGTCCGACGACCGTCGCGATGCTGTTCCGCAACTGCATCGAGATGGCGGAGCGGGCTGCGGGAATGCGCGACTAGCTGGCGCGGCTCATGTCGCCCTCGCCGTCACCGGGCAGCGGACGGACGACGCCGGCGCTGATGACCTCGTTGGCGAGGCGGGTACGCCGGTTCACGCCCTCCGCGATGCGGAACTTCTGGTAAAGCCGAAGCAGGTGCTGCTTGACCGCGGCCTCGGTGACGACCAGCTCGTCGGCGATGTCGTGCGCTGTCGCGGGCGCGACGAAGGCGTCCTGCTGGAGGGACGGTCGGCACAAAGCGGTGAGCACCTCGACCTCCCGGCGGGTCAGGTCTGGCGCTGAGATGCGGCGCAGCTCGACCGTGTCGTCGACCTGGGCCACGAGCCCGCCGACCCGGGAGCGGACGGTCCCGAAAGACAGCACGTCGCCCTCGACCAGCACACGCTTGCCCACCGGGCGGCCGTTGACCCGGGTGCCGTTGGCGGACAGCCCGAGGTCGCACACGTAGACGTGCGGCCCGCGGCGGATGATCTCGGCATGCAGGCGCGAGACGCTCGGGTCCGCAAGGGCGATGTCGACGCCCTCGCCGCGGCCGACTGTCGTCAGGGGGTCAAGGAGAGCGAAACTCTCCCCGTTTTCCTCGAGTCGAAGGTGGGGCGTGTCCACGTGTGTCCTCCTTGAGCCTCGTGGATCGCGTGCCGGAGCTCCTTGTGCTGGAGGTAGCTGTGCGATCCCCTGCTTCGGGCCAGGGCAGGGACCCGTCGTGGCACGGTAGGTGCTTATCCCCTAGGCCCTACCCGGCTCTCACCACGTCACACCCCGCCTACGGTCGCTACTGTTCGAGGTGAACCTGGAGGCCTGCGTGACCGCGCTGAAGGACCTGCGTCCCATGCTCGACCCGACCCACCTTGTGGTGGCCCGGTGGCCGGTGGGTTGGCGCCCGGCGTTGCTGCCGACCGGGTTCTTCGGGCTGGTCGAGGACGAGGACGAGGTCACCCTGGTCTGCGCTGAGGCAGCCCTGAGCTCCTTCGGGGAGCCGGAGCAGCTCGAGGTCGGCTGGCGGCGGGTGACCTTCGCCGGGCCGCTGCCATGGGAGCAGGTCGGCTTCCTGGCCGACGTCGCGACCCGGCTGGCGGGTGCCCAGATCCCCTTCACGAGCATGGCCGGGTTCACCACGGACCACGTGCTCGTCCGGGCCGCCCAGGCCGACCTGGCGGTGGCGGTGCTCGGCGGGGAGGAGCCCCCACCGCACCGGCCGGGCACGACCAACCCGTGAGCGCCAGGAGGTACCTCACCGAGCTGCCCGGTGCCTGCGTCCTGCTGGTCGTCGCCACTGGGCTGTTCGGCGCCGGCGTCCTGCACGCCTGGCGGGTCGGCACGCTGGTCCTCGGCCTCGGGTTCTGCCTTGGCGCAGCCCTGCGCCTCACCCTGCCCGCACGTCAGCTGGGTCTGCTCGTGGTGCGCTCGCGCGGAGTCGACGCTGCCGTCCTTCTGGTGCTCGGCTTCGCACTGGTGGTCCTGGCGAACACCATCCCGGTGACCAACTGATCGGACCTCCTAGGCTGTCGTACACGTCTCCCGGGTGACCGGTGAGCCCACGAAGCACTCACGGAGGAGCCCTCATGGCCAGCAGCATCGCCCCCGTCACCGTCACCGTCACCGGAGCGGCCGGCCAGATCGGCTACGCCCTGCTGTTCCGCATCGCGAGCGGTCACCTGCTCGGCACCGACACCCCGGTGCGCCTGCGGCTGTTGGAGATCACGCCCGCCCTCAAAGGCGCAGAGGGGACCGCGATGGAGCTGGAGGACTGTGCCTTCCCGTTGCTGGCCGGCATCGACATCACCGACGACCTCAAGACCGCCTTCGACGGCGCCAACGTCGGTCTGCTGGTCGGTGCACGCCCGCGCGGACCGGGCATGGAGCGCGGCGACCTGCTCAGCGCCAACGGCAGTATCTTCGGTCCGCAGGGCAAGGCCATCAACGAACACGCCGCCAGTGACATCAAGGTCCTCGTCGTGGGCAACCCGGCCAACACCAATGCACTCATCGCCCAGCAGAACGCCCCCGACGTCCCGGCCGGCCGCTTCACGGCCATGACCCGGCTCGACCACAACCGCGCCCTCAGCCAGCTGTCCGCCAAGCTGAGCGTTCCGGTCAGCGCGATCAGCCAGATGACCATCTGGGGCAACCACTCCGCGACGCAGTACCCCGACCTCTACACCGCCCAGGTCGGCGGCACGAGCGCGGCGCAGCAGGTCGACGAGGCGTGGCTCAAGGACACCTTCATCCCGACCGTCGCCAAGCGCGGCGCGGCGATCATCGAGGCTCGTGGGGCTTCGTCCGCGGCGTCCGCTGCGAACGCCGCGATCGACCACGTCCACGACTGGGTCAACGGCACCGGCTGGACGTCCTCCAGCGTCGCCTCCGACGGCTCCTACGGCGTCCCGGAGGGCCTCATCAGCTCCTTCCCGTGCCGCGCCAAGGACGGCGAGTGGGAGATCATCCAAGGCGTCGAGATCAACGACTTCAGCCGCTCCAAGATCGACGCGTCGGTCGCGGAGCTCGCCGAGGAGCGCGACGCGGTCCGTGAGCTCGGGCTCCTCTGATGCCGGGTCCGATGAAGATCATCTACACCTACACCGACGAGGCACCGGCGCTGGCCACGCACTCGCTGCTCCCCATCATCGAGGCCTACGCGGGGAAGGCGGGCGTCGAGGTCGAGACCCGCGACATCTCCCTGGCCGCAAGGGTTCTCGCCGCCTTCGACCTCGGACCCGATGCGTTGGCTGAGCTCGGCGAGCTGGCCAAGACGCCCGAGGCCAACATCATCAAGCTGCCCAACGTCAGCGCCTCCTTACCGCAGTTGAAGGCTGCGGTCGCGGAGCTGCAGGCTGCCGGCTTTGCGCTCCCCGACTACCCCGAGGCCCCCGTCACCGACGAGGACAAAAGCGCCCGCGCGGCCTACGACGGCGTCAAGGGCAGCGCCGTCAACCCGGTCCTGCGCGAGGGCAACTCCGACCGGCGCGCGCCGCTGTCGGTCAAGGGCTACGCCAAGAAGCACCCGCACTCGATGGGCGCCTGGAGCAGCGCCTCCAGGAGCCGTGTCGTCACGATGACCGACGGCGACTTTCGGCACTGCGAGACCTCGGTCACCATGCCCGCAGCGGACACACTGAGGATCGAGCTCGTCACGGCTGACGCCACGACCGCCTTGAAGGAGGGCCTGCACGTCCTGGCCGGTGAGATCGTCGACGCGGCCGTGATGCACAAGGCCGCGCTGTGCGCCTTCCTCGTCGAGCAGATCGCGGCCGCCAAGGCCGAGGGCGTGCTGTTCTCGGTGCACCTGAAGGCGACCATGATGAAGGTCTCCGACCCGATCATCTTCGGCCACGTCGTCAGGGCCTACTTCGCTGACGTCTTCACCACGTACGGCGAGGACCTCGCCGCGGTCGGTGCGAGCCCCAACGACGGGCTGGCCTCGGTCCTGACCGCCCTGGACAAGCTCCCGGCCGACACCCATGCCGCCATCGAGAAGGCCATCATGGCCACCTACGAGAGCGGTCCGGACCTCGCACAGGTCGACTCGAGCAAGGGCATCACCAACCTGCACGTCCCGAGCGATGTCATCATCGACGCCTCGATGCCGGCCGCGATCCGTTCCAGCGGCCAGATGTGGAATGCCGCAGACGTGCTCCAGGACACGCTCTACGTCATTCCGGACTCGTCCTACGCGCCGCTCTACGCCGAGACGCTCGAGTTCTGCCGGACGCACGGCGCCTTCGACCCCACGACGATGGGCACCACCCCCAACGTCGGGCTCATGGCGCAGCAGGCAGAGGAGTACGGCAGCCACGACAAGACCTTCGAGATCGGCGCCGCCGGCACGGTGCAGGTCGTCAACGCCGCCGGTGAGGTGCTGCTGTCCCAGGAGGTCGCGGCGGGGGACATCTTCCGGGCCTGCCAGACCAAGGACGCCCCGATCACCGACTGGGTGCAGCTGGCCGTGACACGGGCCCGCGCCACCGGGTCCCCGGCGGTGTTCTGGCTGGACCAGACCCGCGCCCACGACGCGGAGGTCCTCACCAAGGTCCGCGCCGTCCTGGCGACGCTCGACACCGATGGCCTCACCCTTGAGTTCCTCGACGTCGCGGCGGCTACCCGCTACACCCTCGGGCGGGCCGCCAAGGGCGAAGACACCATCTCGGTCACTGGCAACGTGCTGCGGGACTACCTCACCGACCTGTTTCCCATCCTCGAGCTGGGGACCAGCGCCAAGATGCTCAGCATCGTGCCGCTGATGGCCGGTGGTGGTCTGTTCGAGACCGGCGCCGGCGGCTCGGCCCCCAAGCACGTCCAGCAGCTCGTCAAGGAGGACTACCTGCGGTGGGACTCCCTCGGGGAGTTCCTCGCGCTGGCGGTCTCCTTCGAGTTCCTCGGCGACAAGACCGGCAACGCCCGCGCGGCGCTGCTCGGCCGCACGCTCGACATGGCGACCGGCCGGTTGCTCGAACAGAACAAGAGCCCCGCCCGCAAGGTGGGCCAGATCGACAACCGCGGTTCGCACTTCTACCTCGCCCTGTACTGGGCACAGGCCCTCGCCACGCAGACCGACGACCCGCAGGTGGCTGCCTTGTTCACGGCCCTCGCAAAGCGGCTCGCGGCCGACGAGGACGTCATCACGACGGAGCTGCTCGCCGTCCAGGGAAAGCCGGTGGACATCGGCGGCTACTACTACCCCGACAAGGACAAGACCGACGCGGTCATGCGGCCGAGCGAGACGTTCAACGCTGCGCTCGCGTCCTTCTGACCCCGCACGGTCCCGGATAGGCTGCCCGCGTGGATCACCCTCCGAGTAGCCCGGCGCGTCCACGGAACGACGTGGTCGCGCCGTGAACGACATCCTCTTCAGCATCGGGCTCATCCTGGTGCTGATCGTGTTCGGTGGGGTCTTCGTCGCTGGCGAGATCGCCCTGGTGAGCCTGCGGGAGAGCCAGGTCCGCAACCTCGCCGAAGGCGGTCGCCGAGGTGAGCGCGTCGCGGCCCTGACCGCGACACCCAACCGTTTCCTCGCTGCAGCGCAGATCGGCGTGACGTTCACCGGCTTCATGTCGGCGGCGTTCGGCGAGGCCCGGCTGTCGAGCCACCTCAAGCCGGTCCTCGAGGACGCCGGGATGCCCTCCGGTGTCGCCGAGGTGCTCGCCCTCGTGCTGATCACGCTGGTCATCAGCTATGTCGCCATCGTCGTCGGCGAGCTGGTGCCGAAGCGGCTGGGCCTGCAGCGGGCGGAGGGCGCGGCCATGCTGCTGGCGCCGTTCCTGGACCGCTTCGCCACCATCATGCGACCGGTCGTGTGGGTGCTGAGCCGCAGCACGGACATCGTCGTACGCGCCCTCGGCGGGGACCCCGGCGCCAGGCGGGACGCGATCACCGAGGAGGAGCTGCGCGGGCTCGTCGCGAGCCACGAGTCGCTGACCAAGGACGAGCGCAAGCTCATCGACGAGGTCTTTGCCGCCGGGGAGCGGCAGCTGCGTGAGGTGATGATCCCGCGGACCGAGGTGGAGTTCCTCGACAGCGCGATGACGGTGTCCCGGGCCGCGAAGGTCACCTCGACCGCGCCGCACTCGCGCTATCCCGTCATCAAGGCCTCGCAGGACGACATCCTGGGCTTCGTGCACGTCCGTGACCTGCTGATGCCTGCGGCCCAGGCCCGTACCACCAAGGTCGTGGAGGTCACCCGCGAGGTGAAGCTGCTGCCGGGCACCAAGAAGGTGCTGCCGGCCATGTCGGAGATGCGCCGCGAAGGCCACCACCTCGCGATCGTCGTCGACGAGTACGGCGGCACGGCCGGCATCGTCACCCTCGAGGACCTCATCGAGGAGGTCATCGGCGACATCCGCGACGAGTACGACGCGCCGGGTGACGACCCCCTGCGCTTTCGCGGGGGCGCCGTCGAGGCGGACGGCTTGCTCAACCTCGACGAGGTCGAGGAGCAAACCGGCGTGGCCCTTCCCGAGGGGCCCTACGAGACCCTTGCGGGCTTCGTGATGGCCTCGCTCGGCCATGTGCCGCGGGTAGGGGAGGCCGTCGAGGCGGACGGCCACCGGCTCGAGGTCAGCGAGCTCGACGGCCGACGGGTCGCCCGGGTGCGCGTCACCCGCGTTCTCCACGAGACCGAGAGCGACGGCTCCTGACAGACTGCCCGCTCAGAGCTTCAGGAAGGACGCAGCAGATGCCTAGCAAGATCGGTCCGGGATGTGACGTCCCGACCGCAGTGGACGGCTGACGTGGGCAAGAGGTTCTCGCGAAGCACCGACGGCGAGGTCGACGTCGAGACGGTCTACGCCGTGCTCTCCGGCCCCGACTGGGCGGCGCAGCGCGCGGTGGCGCTCGGCGATGACTCCGAGCTCGTCTCGCGGGTCGAGACCCCCGACGGCGGGGTCAGCCTCGTCATCACCCGGGCGGTCCCGGCCGGCGGGCCCGGGTTCCTGCAGAAGTTCCTGCCGTCGGACCCCCGGGTGACGACGACCGACATCTGGGGACCGTCCGTCGACGGGGTCCGCCGCGCCACGTGGAGCGTCGTGCTGGCCGGCACGCCGGCCTCGGTGCGCGGCACGATCACCATCGAGCCCACCCCCACGGGCAACCGCCACACCATCGACGGGGAGGTGCGCGTCCCCGTGCCCCTGATCGGCGGCAAGGCCGAGTCCTTCATCGCCGACCAGCTCGTCCGCCTTGCCGACGCCGAGGCAGGCGTCGTCCGCCAGGTCCTCAACCCCTGAGCTTGCGGCCGACCTCCGCCGCCATCGCGCGCACGAGTGGCGCCGTGATCAGGCCACGACCGAGGCCGACCTCGACGAGGGCATCCATCGCCGGCGTCGACCTGCCCGCTGCCCGCACCCCTCCCTCGAGCACCCGCTGGCTGGTCACCAGCCGGGAGAGCAGCGTCGTGTGGCGAAGGTGCCTGCCCAGCTCACGCCCCAACGAACTGCGGTACGACGCCCCCGCGTCACCCCCGCCGACCGCGCACGCACCGGCCAGGCGACCTGACAGCAGCGCGTAGAAAATCCCCTCACCGGTCAGCGGGTTGACCAGCGAAGCGGCATCGCCAGCGAGCAGGACCCGCCCGGTCGGCTGCACCGGACGAGCTGTGGACAGCGGTAGGTGGTGGGATCGCAGACGCTCGGCCCCCGCAGCCTCAGGCAGCAGCTCCACGAGTCGGGACTGCAGGGCATCCTTGCCGTGGTCGAGGGCGGCCAGGTGCGACAGGAGCATCCCGAAGCCGACGTTGGCAGTGCCGTCCCCGGCATCGAAACGCCATGCGTAGGCCGGCCAGTCGCGGCCGTCCATCACGATCAACTGTTCGGGATCGTCGGTCTGCCAGGGGATGTAGCCCCGGACAGCGACGGCGACAGTCGAGGCCGCCTGGCGGGGGAAGCCCAGCAATCGACGGACGACACCGTTGGCGCCGTCCGCCGCGACGACCACGCGCGCCTCGATCGAGCCGTCCAGTACGACCCGGTCCGGCCGCAGTTCTACTGACCGCACGGTGTGCCGTCGGAGCTCGGCACCGCGTTCTACGGCGCACGTGACCAGCCTCGCGTCGAACACGGTTCGGGGTACGACTACGTCGGGGCGTCGCAGGGTCGACACCGCCTCGACCCCTCGCGGGGACACCAGTCTGAGCCGGGAGATCGGTGCCCGGTCGGCGAGGACGTGTGCAGCCCCGAGGCGGGCCAGCTCGTCCAGCGCGTGCGGCGCGATCCCGTCCCCGCAGGACTTGTCGCGGGGGAAGTCGCTGCGGTCAAGCAGCAGGACCCGGGCGCCGGCACGAGAGCGCAGGGCGCTGAGCGCTGCCGCGGCACCTGCCGGACCGGCGCCGACCACCGCTACGTCGTACATGCGGTGAACACTAGATCCCGACTCTGAGAGACTGGTCGGCATGTCCTCTCGACCGCGTGTGCTCTCCGGGATCCAGCCGACCGGTGCGGGCAAACACCTCGGCAACTACCTCGGGGCGGTGCGCTACTGGGCCTCGATGCAGGACGAGAACGAGTGCTTCTACTTCATCGCCGACCTGCACTCCCTGACCATCACACCGGACCCGGCAGAGCTCCGGGCGCAGACCCGAAAGCTCATCGCGGAGCTACTCGCCATGGGCGTCGACCCGGACCGCAGCGCGCTGTTCCTCCAGAGCCACCTGCCCGAGCACGCCGAGCTCGGCTGGGTGATGTCGTGCCTGACCGGCTTCGGTGAGGCAAGCCGGATGACGCAGTTCAAGGAGAAGGGCGGCGGCAACGGCGGCAATGTAGGCCTGTTCAACTACCCGATCCTGCAGGCCGCCGACATCTTGCTCTACCAGGCCAACCGGGTGCCCGTCGGTGAGGACCAGCGCCAGCACCTCGAGCTCACCCGCGACCTGGCCCAGCGCTTCAACCACCGGTACGGCGCCACGTTCACCGTCCCGGACCCCTATGTGCAGAAGACCGCCGAGCGGATCAAGGACCTGCAGGACCCGACCGCGAAGATGAGCACCTCCAAGGGCGGCTCGGGCACCCTGTGGGTGATCGAGGACGACAGGGCGACCCTGAAGAAGGTGAAGAGCGCCGTCACGGACGCCGGTCGCGAGGTCACCTACGACGTCGACACCAAGCCGGGCATCAGCAACCTGCTGACGATCCTGTCGGTGGTGACGGGCACGGCCGTCCCCGACCTCGAGGTGCAGTTCGAGGGCAAGGGCTACGGCGACTTCAAGGCGGCCGTTGCCGAGGCGGTCCTCGGGCAGTTCGCTCCGATCCGGTCGCGCTTCGCCGAGCTGGTCGCCGATCCTGGCTATCTCGACGAGGTCGTCAAGCACGGGGCGGCCCGGGCCCGGGAGGTGGCATCGGTGACGATGGCGCAGGTGCGGGATCGGGTCGGCCTGCTGCCGTCGAGCTAGCCGATGACGACCTCCCGCAGGGGCCCGTTCGGTGCGCCGCTCCCGGGCCCGGCGCTTCCTCCCGGGCTGCTGGGGTAGGACCCCCACGTGATCACCCGGCTCCGCCAGCGCCTGCCGCTGCTCGACCACCTGCTCCGCACCTACAGCCGGTACCAGGCCGACACCGGTGACCGGCTTGCTGCGGCGGTTTCCTACTACTGGTTCCTGTCGCTGTTCCCGATCCTGCTGCTCGCCATCTACGTCTTCCGACAGGTCAATGGCGACTCCGCGGCGGCCGACGTGCAGTCCGGCCTGTCGGGCTACCTGCCGGGGGACCTGGTCAAGACGATCAGCACCACGATCGGGAAGAACGCCGGTAAAGCGGGGCTGCTCGGTGTCGCCGGCCTGCTGTTCGCCGGCCTGGGCTGGATCGACGCGCTGCGTTCGGCCATCCGCGCCGTCTGGCACCGTCCCACCACGGCTCGCAACCTCGTGGTGCGCAAGCTCGTCGACATCGCCGCCCTCCTCGGCCTGATCGCCACCATCTCCGCGTCGGTGTTCATCACCGGCCTCGCAGGCAGCGGCCCGGCCTTCGTGCTGTCTCAGGCCGGGCTCGACAAGACCAGCGCGGCCGTCGCCTTCACCAAGGTGCTCGGCATCGCCCTGGCCGGCCTCGCTGACGTGGCGCTGTTCCTGTTCCTGTTCCTGCGTCTGGCCCGGGTCCAGACGCCCTTCCGGCAGGTCCTGAAGGGCGCTGTGTTCGGGGCAGTGGGATTCGGCGCGCTCAAGCTCGTCGGCGGCTTCTACGTCCAACACACGACCCGTAAGGGCGAGGCGACGTACGGCACCTTTGCGGTGGTGGTCGGTCTGCTGCTGTTCCTCAACCTCGTCTCGCGGCTGGTCCTGTACGCCGCGGCCTTCGCCGTGACAGCCTCCGCTGAGCCGACCCCCGAGCAGGACCCGAGGGAACCGTCGCTGCAGACCCGGACCCCCGAGCTGGTCGTGCCGGCGGGTGCCCAGCAGGTCGAACGGGCCGCCAAGGTCACCGCCGTCGTTGGCGTCGCGGCGGTCCTCGCGGTGGCGGTCTACGGCCTGAGGACCGTGCAGCACCTGCTGCGCCGCTGACCGACCTCGAGTGGGTGGTTGCCGGCTGGTGGCGACCTACAGCCTGGGGAGGGTGAGCTTCCCGCGCCGGTTGCGGGAGCGGCCCCGCAGCAGGCTGCCCGCGATGACGACCATCCCGCCGCCGACGATCCCCGCGGGCAGCAGGGGCACGCCGACCTCCCTGGTGGTCGACAGGCGGGCAGGTGCGGCCTGGGAGTCGGCGGCGACGCTCGGCTCAGGACTCGCGGCGTCCGTCCCGACGGGCGACACCAAGGTCCCGACCGGCATCACCTGTGCCTTGGTCGCGGCGAAGCCCCAGTCGAGCAGGGCTGCGGCCTCAGGCCAGTAGCGGGGATCGGTGCGCATGAGCGTCACGATGAGGGTGTGGCCGCCACGTGTGGCCGCGCCGACGAAGGTCGCGCGTGCCTTGATGGTGTAGCCGTTCTTGATGCCGATCGCGCCCGGGTAGTTGTACAGCAGTTTGTCGTGGCTGCTGAGCGCGATCCGGGCACGCCCGACGCTGCGCACCGAGGAGTGCTTGGTCGCGACGTACGTGCGGAAGTCGGGCAGCTGCATTGCGGCCCGGCTGATCAGTGCGAGATCGTAGGCGCTGGTGAGCTGGCGTGGGTCGTCGAGGCCGTTGGCGTTCACCGCGTGGGTGTCCAGGGCCCGCAGCCGCGTCGCCTCGGCGTTCATCTCATGGACTGTCTGTGGGATGCCACCGTTGGCGGACGCCAGCGTGTTGGCAGCGTCGTTGCCCGAGACGACAAGCATGGCTGTGAACAGCTCCGCCGTGGTGTAGCGCAAGCTCTCCTTGAGCCCCACCTTCGAGCCGTCGACGTTGACGTCCTGCCAGGTCGGCATGACGATCCGCTTCGGGTTCAGGCGGGGGATGAGGGTCTGTGCCGTGAGGATCTTGAGCGTGCTCGCGGGCGCGAACCGGCCATGCGGGTCTTTCGCCGCCAGCACCTCCCCGGTCGTGAGGTCGGCGACGAGCCAACTCGCGGCGGACGTCGGCGGCAGCGCGGGAGCGCCGGCCGCCACGACCACGCCGTGGCTGGCGAGCTGCTCACCCCCCAACGGGGCGGAGGTGTCAGCACTGGCGGCGTGGCCGATCAGGACCAACGGGAGCAGCAGGCCAGCAGTGACCAGAAGGCCTCGTGGGGTCCGCATGATGTCGAAACGATAGCGGAACAGCCCCCGACGCCTGGTGGCGCGTAGGGCCGGCGAGGCTCAGACCTTGCGGAAGATCAGAGCCCGCTTGACCTCTTGGATGGCTTTGGTGACCTGGATCCCGCGCGGGCACGCGTCGGTGCAGTTGAAGGTCGTCCGGCAGCGCCAGACGCCCTCCTTCTCGTTGAGGATCTCGAGCCGCTCGTCGGCGCCCTCGTCGCGGCTGTCGAAGATGAAGCGGTGCGCCATGACGATCGCCTGCGGTCCGAAGTAGGCCTCGTCGTTCCAGAACACTGGACAGGCCGTGGTGCAGGCGGCGCACATGATGCACTTGGTCGTGTCCTCGAAGCGGGCCCGGTCCTCGGCCGACTGCAGCCGCTCGCGGGTCGGCTCGTTGCCCGACGTGATGAGGAACGGCTTGATGCTCTTGAAGGCCTCGAAGAACGGGTCCATGTCGACGACGAGATCCTTGAGGACCGCAAGCCCCTTGATCGGCTCGACCGTGATCGTGTCGCCATCTCGACCGCCAAGGTCCTTGACCAGGACCTTGCAGGCCAGCCGGTTGACGCCGTTGACGCGCATCGCGTCCGAGCCACAGACGCCGTGGGCGCAGGAGCGGCGGAAGGTCAGCGAGCCGTCGAGGTACCACTTGACGTGGTGCAGGGCGTCGAGCAGGCGGTCGCCCTTCTCGACCGGGACCTGGAACTCCTGCCAGTTGGCCTCCGGGTCGACCTCGGGGTCGTAGCGCCGGATCTTTAAGGTCACCAGCTGCTGGTGGTCGGCCACCTCGACGGCGGGTCGCTCCTGCGTGACGGTCATGAGGCTGTCCCCTGCTCGCTGATCGCCATCAGTACTTACGCTCCATCGGCTGGTAGCGGGTCTGGACGACGGGCTTGTAGTCCAGGCGGATGTCGCCGCCGTCCTTGTAGGCCATCGTGTGACGCATGAAGTTCACGTCGTCGCGGTGCGGGAAGTCTTCGCGGAAGTGGCCGCCGCGTGACTCGTTGCGAGCCTTGGCGGAGACGACCATGACCTCGGCCAGGTCGAGCAGGAAGCCCAGCTCGACGGCCTCGAGGAGCTCGGTGTTGTAACGCAGACCACGGTCGGCGACGCCGACGTGGACGTAGCGCGCCTTGAGCCCGGCGATGTCGACCTCAGCTTGCTTCAGGGTCTCCTCGGTGCGGTAGACCGACGCGTGCGCGTCCATCGTCTCCTGCAACTCGGACCGGATGGTGGCGACGTTCTCGGTGCCGCCGCCGTCACGAAGGCGCTGCAGCAGGGCCACCACGTCGTCCACGGGGTTGTCCGGCAGGTCGACATGCGCGGCGAGCGAGTTCGCGTACGCAGCGGCAGAGAGCCCACCGCGCCGACCGAAGACGTTGATGTCGAGCAGCGAGTTGGTGCCGAGGCGGTTGGCGCCATGCACGGACACGCACGCGACCTCGCCCGCAGCGAACAGGCCCGGCACGATGTCGGTGTTGTTGCGCAGAACCTGCGCGTCGATGTTGGTGGGAACCCCACCCATCGCGTAGTGCGCGG
>JANXUE010000205.1 GCA_025352005.1 Frankiales bacterium | reverse complement strand
CCACCGCGGGCGACCTCGAAGACGGCGAAGTCGACACGAGGGTTCTGCAGCACCATCCTGGCGCTCTTGGGGCCGGACGCGTCAGCCCGGATGACCAGGCGCTCGTCGATGACGATGCCGTCGGTCGAGGTCATCCCGACCTTGCGGCCCAGGCCCTTGAAGATGTGCGACACCATCCGCGACGTCGTCGTCTTGCCGTTGGTGCCGGTGATCGCGACGATCGGGATGCGGGAAGGGGTGCCGGGAGGGAACAGCAGGTCGATGACGGGCTTCGCGACGTACTGCGGCTCACCGACCGTCGGGTTCGTGTGCATCCGGAAGCCCGGGGCGGCGTTGACCTCGACGATGCCGCCGCCGACCTCGCGGACCGGGTCGGAGATGTCGATGGCCATGAAGTCGATGCCGGCGACGTCGAGGCCGACGACGCGGGCCGCCTCCTCGGCGATCTCGACGTTGTCCGGGTGGGCTTCGAGGGTCCGGTCGATCGAGATGCCGCCGGTGGACATGTTGGCAGTCAGCGTGAGCTTGACCATGACGCCCCGGTCAGGGACGGAAGACCGGGTGTGGCCCTGGGCGGCCAGCAGCTCGTCGGCCGCCCCGTCGAGGGCGATCCTCGTGAGGACCTTCTCGTGGCCGACGCCCCGTCGCGGGTCGGCGTTCGTGACCTCGACCAGCTCGGCGACGGTCTGGACGCCGTCGCCGATGACGTGCGCCGGCACCCGCTCGGCGACGGCGACCATCCGGCCGCCGACGACCAGGAACCGGTAGTCGCTGCCCACCAGGTAGGTCTCGACGATGACCCAGCCGCGGCGGGACTCGCTCTTGGCGACGTCGAAGGCTTTGGCGACCGCCGCGTCGTCACGCAGGTCGAGCCCGACCCCGCGCCCGTGGTTGCCGTCGGCCGGCTTGAGCACGACCGGGAAGCCGATCCGATGGGCGACCTCCAGCGCGCTGTCGAGCGTCCGGACGGCCTTGGACTGCGGCACCGGTAGCCCTGCCGAGGACAGCAGCTGCAGGGTCATCTCCTTGTCGCTTGCGATGTCGACCGCAAGGGAGCCCGTCTGGGAGGTCATCGTGGCCCGGATTCGCTTCGCGTGGACCCCCTGTCCGAGCTGCACGAGCGACGCGCTGTTGAGCCGCATCCACGGGATGTCCCGGGACACGGCCTCATCGACCAGCGACTGTGTCGACGGCCCGAAGGCGGCCTTCTGGGCGAGCAGCAGCAGCCGCTCGATCTCGCTGACGGGGTCGAGGTCGGGCTCGGCCTGCACGAGGTGGTTGACCAGCCGGACCGCGAGCTTGCCCGCCGCGACCCCGACAGTCTCGTCGGAGTAGGCGTAGATCACGTCGTAGACCCCGGGCCGGCCGGCGGTGCCGCGGGTCTTGCCACGCGACACATCGGCGCCGGTGAGCTTTTGCAGCTCCAGAGCGACGTGCTCCGCGACGTGCCCGAGCCAGGTGCCTTCGTCCAGGCGCTCGGCAAAGCCACCGGCCTTGCGTCGTGAGCAGGAGTGCTCGCCGACGCCGGGCAGCAGTGCGAGCAGCGCCTCGGTGAAGCCCGGGATCAGGTCGGTCGGGAACTGCTCGAGACCCCCCAGGTCGACCTGGAGGTGCACCGCCGGGTCATAGGACCAGTAGTTGGGTCCGCGGTAGACGCGGCTCGACACGATCGTCAGGTCGGGGGAGGGCAGGGAGGTGGTCATGACGATGCGCTCTCCTGGCTGGTGCGACGGGGGACGCTGCCGACCGCTCCCTCGACAGCGATCAGCCGCTCGACCCTGCTGCGGACATGAGGGGGCTCGCGCAGGTCGTCGGGACGTCCACCAACACCGGGGAGCAGCAGGCGGGTGGCGAGGTCGAAGCGGGCTCCAGCCGGCAGCGAGTGCACGACCATGCCCGACACGAGGATGGGTGCGCTCCCGGCAGCGGTGTCGATGTTGGACGTGGCGGTCCGGCCGTCGAACAGCGAGACGGCGCCGCGACCGATGACCTCGAGCAGATGCCCCTGCGTGACGATTGCTGCCGTGTCCTCATCGACGCCCATGCCGAGCAGGTGCGGGGCGTGTGACACCAGGGTCAGCAGCCTGCCGTAACGGTTGCGCTGGTCGAAGTGCTGGTCGATCACCAGCCCGGGCAGCAGGCCCAGCCCGGCCGACATCTGCGCGCCACGCATCTTGGGCGTCGTACCGGGGGGGCCGAAGGCGACCATGTGCTCGCTCTGGACCGAGGCGCCGGCCGAGGTTCCACCGACGACGACCCCCCGGATGTGGGCCATCTTGATGGCCGTCCCGAACGTCGTGCCGGCCAGGACCGCAGACAGCGTCGACTGGTTGCCGCCGGTCATGAAGATGCCGGTCACGTCGTGCAGCTGGGCTACCTGGTGCGGGTCCTCAGCGTCGGCGCGGGTGCGCGGACGGGGCGCCACGACGTTGGTGACCCCGAGCTTGCCGAAGGCCTCGCGGTAGGCGTCGATGATCTCCTCACCGAGCGAGGAGGCGGTCGCGATGACCGCGACCTTGGCGCCGGGACCGCCGGCGAGTTTCGCGAAGCGGGCAAGAACCTGACGCGCGCCGGTCTTGTCCTCGGCGCCGCCGATGACCATCAGGGGGCCGGTCGTCATCGGACCACGCTACCGACCGGTCAGCGGCGGTCGTGCGCAGCCCGAGCCAGGCGGCCCTCGCAGCTCCTGTCCGCCGACAGGTCAGGAGCCGGGCGGGGGGGATCCGGGAGCGGGCGGGTTCGAGGCGGGCTTGGACGGCAGCTGCTCACCGGAGTGCTTGAAGTTCAGGAACGCGAAGTAGGTCATCGCCCCGGAGATCACGATGCCGAGGTAGAAACCGAAGGCAGGGTGCAGGTGGTTGCTGAACCCGGCGAGGAACTGCAACAGCAAGATGACCGTCGCGAGCCCGGTGGCGGCGAGCGTGATGAGGTTGACCCCTGCGGGGAGCTGCACGCTGTCGAGGGCGCCCATGAGCCTTGCCACGACAATTCCACCGGCGACGAGGGACAGCAGGATCGCAAGCTTCGGCCAGCCGTAGGACCCGTTGCCCCAGGCGTTGACGCTCACGCTGAAGCCGCTCGCGCTGAAGGCCCGCCAGGAGAAGAAGCTCACCAGGAGCAGCAGGACGGCCCCGCCGGCGATGTACCGGTCGTTGCCCTGCACCTTTTTGATGTCGAACTCGGCCATGTTTGAACCCCCAGGAAGTCAGCGCTTGCCTGCAACCTAGCCCGGCCGGTGGAGGCAAGGAAAGCCCCTGTCAGGTGTCCGACATCGTGGCTGTCGTCCGGTCGTCCCGCAACTGTGCAGGTCGGTGAAGGCGCCCCTGCTCTGATGTCGCAGGTGCTCGGCGCTGCCGGTGGCGCCCACTAGCCTGTCGGCGTGCATCAGGTAGCGGTCATCTCCGGGGGGCTGTCCCACGAACGGGACGTGTCGGTGCGCTCCGGGCGTCGCCTTGCCGAGCAGCTCGTCAAGGCCGGGCTCGACGTCGACCACTGGGACGTCGACGAGCGCTTCGTCGGTTTGGTCTCAGACCGTGACGCCGACGTGGCCTTCGTCGCGCTGCACGGCGGGTCGGGCGAGAACGGCACGGTCCAGGCCTTGCTCGAGCTCGCCGGGCTGCCCTACGTCGGGTCGACGGCGGGCGCCTGCCGGGGCGCCTACGACAAGGCCATCGCCAAAACCCGGATGGTCGAGGCCGGTCTCTCCACGCCGCCGTGGGTGACCCTGCCCAGCACGATCTTCCGCGAGGTCGGCCCGGAGAACCTCTACCACCTGGTCGACTCGGTCATCGGGCTGCCGCTTGTCGTCAAGCCCGTCACCGGTGGCTCCTCCCTCGGCGTGACTGTCGTCCGTGAGGAGAAGGACCTGCCGGGGGCGCTCGTCCAGGCCTACGCCTACGCGCCCGACGTCCTGCTCGAGGCCTACGTCGCCGGCCACGAGGTGACCGTCCCCGTGCTCGACCTCGGCGAGGGCCCGAAAGCGCTGGCGCCGATGCTCATCGAGCTGCCCGAGGGCACCGTCTATGACTACCAGGCCCGGTACGACGCCTCGTCCAACGTCCGCTACACCTCGCTGAGCGACGATGACCCGCGGGTCGACGTCGTCGCGGTGCGGGCCGTCGCCGAGCGGGTCCACAGCCTGCTGGGGCTGCGCGACCTGTCGCGGGTCGACGTGATCGTCGGGGCAGACGGTGTGCCGCAGGTGCTCGAGGCAGCGGTCACGCCAGGGCTCACCGAGACGTCCACGTTCCCCCTGGCGGTCACCAGCGCCGGCCTCGAGCTGAGCGAGGTCTACGCCACCCTCGTCGGCAACGCGAAGAAGCGCGGCGGCTGAGGTGGCGCTGACCGCCCTGCTCAACGGTGCGGTGCTGGCCGAGAAGACCGGGGACAACCCCCAGGTGCTCGCCCTGCACGGATGGGGACGGACCCGCGCCGACTGGCTGCCCGCCCTCGCCGGGGTGGCTGCCCTGGCCGTCGATCTGCCCGGCTTCGGTGCCTCCCCGGAGCCGACCACCGCCTGGGGCGCGCAGGACTACGCCGAGCTGCTCGCCCCGGTCCTCTCAGGTGGCGGCTGGACCGTGGCCGGCCACTCCTTCGGCGGACGCGTCGCCGTACACCTGGCCGCGGGGTGGCCTTCGCTGGTCTCGAAGGTGGTCCTGACAGGCGTCCCGCTGCTGCGGACGACGTCCACGTCCAAGGCGCCGCTCGCGTTCCGGCTGGCCAAGAAGGCCCACCAGCTCGGCCTGCTCTCAGAGGAGAAGATGGAGCGGCAGCGGCGGGCGCGCGGCTCCACCGACTACCGCAACGCCACCGGCGTGATGCGTGACACCCTGGTACGCCTGATCAACGAGGACTACCGCGAGCAGTTGGTGCGCATCGAGGCGCCCGTGGAGCTGGTGTGGGGTGCGTTGGACACCGCTGCGCCCTTGGCGATGGCGCGGGAAGCCTGTGGACTTCTCGCGCACGGGACGCTGAGCGTCTCCGAGACGAGCGGCCACCTACTCGACGAGGGGCTGTACAAGCTGCTGGCCCGGGCCCTGTGAGCGTGCTGGTGCAGTTGCTCTGCGTGGCCGCAGCAGTCGCAGGGACCCCCCGCTGGCTGCGCGTCGCCCAGCGCGAGCACTACCTCTCAGGGTCGGTGCTCTGGACCGAGCAGCTCTGGCTGAGCCGGTCCCTGCCGTCGGTCCTGCTCTACCTGCCGGTCATCGGTTTGTTCGCCCTCGGGGTCGTCGCGAGCCCGTGGTTCTACGTCGGTGCCGCGGTCCTCGCGCAGACCACCCCGCTCGGGCTGCCCTACCGGGGTCGCACGTCGCGGCTGGCCTGGACGCCCCGGGTCCGCCGGCTCTGCGTCGTACTGGGGCTGCTGGTCGTGCTCGTCGCGGTCTGGTCACCGGCGCTGGCCAGCTGTACGTCGCTGTTCCTCACGGCCCTGGTCGACCTGGCGTTGCTGGGCGTGACGCCGGTCGAGAAGAAGCTGTCCAGCGCCTTCCTCGAGCAGGCCCGGGCCAAGGTCGCAAAGGTCCGGCCGACGGTCGTCGCCATCACCGGGTCCTATGGCAAGACGACCACCAAGAACTACCTCGCGCACCTGCTCGCGCAGACCCACACAGTGCTCGCGAGCCCCGCCTCCTTCAACAACGCCATGGGGTTGTCGCGGGCCGTCAACGAAGGGCTGATCCCGGGGACGGAGGTGTTCGTCGCCGAGATGGGTACCTATGGCGACGGTGAGATCCGCAGGCTGTGCGAGGTGTTCCCGCCCGACATCGCTGTGATGACCGCCATCGGTGAGGTGCACCTGCAGCGGATGAAGACGCGCGCGGGCGTGCTGCGCGCGAAGACCGAGATCACCGAAAAGGCCCGCACGGTCGTGCTCAACGTCGACGACGACCTGCTCGCCGGTCTCGCTGTTTCCCTTGCTGCGCAGGGCAAACAGGTCCTCCGCTGCTCGGTGCTCACGGTCGACGCCGACGTCTGCATCGTGGACGGGGTCCTGCGTGTGCACGGGGCGGAGGTCGGTCCTGTCACCCTGCCCGAAGCCGTCCACCCCGCCAATGCGGCCTGCGCCGTCGGGGCTGCCGTGGCGCTCGGCGACGACCCGGCGCCCCTGCTCGGGCGCCTTGCGACGATCCCCAACGTGGCCCACCGCCTGGAGCCGGTCGCCCAGCCCGGCGGCAGCTGGATCCTCGACGACACCTACAACTCCAACCCCGCAGGAGCCGCAGAAGCGGTACGCCGGGCGGTACTGCTCGCATCCCGCTCGGGTGGGCGCGTGCACGTCGTGACCCCCGGAATGGTCGAGCTCGGCGCCATCCAGAAGGTCCGCAACACCGAGCTCGGCACGGCTGTTGCCGACGCCGGCGCGGCCACCCTCGTGGTGGTCGGCCGGACCAACCTGCGTGCCCTGCGCAAGGGCGGATCGGGCGGTGGGACACAGGTCCTGAAGGCCGCCACGCGCAAGGACGCCGTCGCACTCGTCGGGACGCGGTCGGCCACCGGGGACGTCGTACTGTTCGAGAACGACCTCCCAGACCACTACCCCTGATCGGAGCACCTTCGTGGGCCAGCTGGCCATCGTGTTCGGCGGACCGTCGCCGGAACACGACATCAGCATCCTGACCGGGCTGCTCAGCGAGCGGGTGCTGCGCGACGCCGGGCACGACGTTGCGCCGCTGTACTGGACGCGGACGGGGGAGTGGGTGCTGTGCCCCCCGCGCTCGGAGGCGAAGGACTTCCTGGAGGGCACCCCGCGGGGTGCGACCAAGCTGGAGGTGACCCTCGGGGGCGGTTTCCACACCCTGAAGAAAGGCCTCGGTGGCGGCAAGCCGCTCACCCTGGACGTGGCCCTGAACTGCTGCCATGGCGGCGCCGGCGAGAACGGTGGCCTTAACGCGGTCTTCGACCAGCTCGGTCTCCCGATGACCGGCGGCCCCTCCCCGCTGGCCGCCCTCGGCATGGACAAGCTCGCCTTCGGGGCGGTCCTGCAGGCCAACGCGATCCCGACCCTGCCGCGCGTCGCGCTCGGGGCCGAGGAGGTCCCTTTCGACGGGCCGTACATCGTCAAGCCACGCTTCGGCGGCTCGAGCATCGGGATCGAGGTGGTCGAGGACCTCGACACCGCCCGGGCGCTCGCCAGGACGTCGGTGCACCTGCGGCAGGGCGTCGTGCTCGAGCCGTTCTCCAAGGGGGCGATCGACCTCAACCTGGCCTACTCGACGCACCCGTCCCTGCGGTTCTCGCTGCTTGAGAAGCCGCTTGCCCCTGCGGCTGCTGAAGGGATCTACTCCTACACCCAGAAGTACCTGCAGACCGACGGGCTGCAGGCCGCGCCCCGCGAGCTGCCGGCCCAGGTCCCCGAGAAGGTGGCTGCCGAGGCCGAGCGCCTGGCGGGCGCCGTACTCGCCGTGACGGGTCTGCGGGGTCTGGGGCGCCTGGACTTCCTGCTCGTCGACGACGTGCTCTACGTCAACGAGGTGAACACGATCCCCGGGTCCATGTCGCTTTACCTGTGGCCCTCGACGATCCCGGCCGCCGAGCTGCTGATGGGCGCCGTCGAAGAGGCCCGCGCCTCGTTCGGGCGGGCTGAGCCGGCGCCGTTCGAGCCCGGGGCTGCGCTGCGGGCGGCCGGAGGGATGGCCGGCAAGCTCGGCCAGATCGGGCAGCACCGGTAACCCTCGACGGGTGACCCCTAGCCTTGGGCGGGTGAGTGAGTTGGCGAGCGGATGACCGGTCCCACGCGGCCAGGAAAGCCCAGGGGGACGCGCGCGGGGGCAGCGCCGCGCGGGCGGCCGGCAGCGGGTGGCGGACGTTGGGTGAGCGTCGGACCCGAGCGACTCGGCAGGTGGGTCGAGGGCTTCGTCGAGCGGCACGGAGCGTGCACGACAGCCGTGGGGGACGTGGCTGCTCCCGGGACGGTGGTGCTGGTAGCGGCGGACGGTTCCGAGGCGCACATCGAGGTGCCCTTCCCACCGCTCGAGACTCTGGGGGCGCCTGTGCTCGAGGCCCTGCTGGCCCACGTCCTCAGGCCGCGAACCGTGGGCGTGCTTCTCGTACGGCTGGGGGGCTACGCCGCAGGCGTGTTCGATGGCGGCGTCCTGGTCAGCTCGAAGGTCGGCTCGCGGCAGGTCCACGGGAGGTCGGCTGCGGGTGGCTGGTCACAGCAGCGGTTCGCCAGGAGGCGGGAGGGTCAAGCCAGCGTCGCCCTGCAGTCGGCGGCCGACAACGCGGTCCGGATCCTCGTCGGCCGGCCCCTGGACGCGGTGGTGGTCGGTGGGGAGCGGACAGCGGTCGAAGCGGTACTCGACGACAGGCGACTCGCTGAGGTGAAGGCGCTCGTCACAGGCCGGCTGCTCGACGTGCCCGATCCGCGGCTGACGGTTCTGCAGAAGGCGCCGTACCGGGACGTCTGGATCCGCGTGGTCGAGACGGGGGGCCTTCCGCCGCTGCCCGTGAAAGACTCCCCTTATGAGTGAGATCCGGCTGCTGGCGGCTCCGAAGCCGGGCCGGCTGGGTGCTGTGGTCTACGCGCTGCGTACCACCAATCCGCCGCCGGACCGACCGATAGCCTCCCTGGACGTGGTCACCCGTTGGGTCGTGGTTACCAGGGCCGCCGTCCTCCCGATGACGCTGTTCGCCGGGCTCGTTGCCGGGCTGCTGGCCGTCCGCGCAGAGGGTTTCTCGGCCTGGATGTTCGCCCTGGCGCTGCTCGGCATATTGCTCGCCCACACGTCCAACAACCTGATGAACGACCTGGCCGACACCGACGTCGGCCTCGACACCGCGAGCTACCCACGGGCGCTGTACGCGCCGCACCCGATCCTGTCCGGCCTGGTCACGCGCACCCAGCTGATGGCGGCGATCGGCGCCTGCGTCCTGGCCGACTTCGTCATCATGGTGGTTCTTGCCGCGCAGCGCGGCTGGCCGGTCGTGGCCTTCGCCGTCGGCGGACTGCTGCTGTCCTACGCCTACACCGCGCCGCCGCTACGGCTGAAGAAGCACGGTCTCGGTGAGCCGGACGTGTTCGTGACCTGGGGACCGCTGATGGTCGCCGGCACGTACTTCAGCTCCGTCGGTCACCTGCCGTGGCAGGTCTGGGTCGCGTCCGTGCCCTACGGCCTGCTGTGTACGACGGTCCTCATGGGCAAGCACATCGACAAGATCCCCTATGACGAGCCGACCGGGACTCGCACCATCCCGGTGATCCTCGGCGAGGACCGGGCCAGGGTCGTCACGATCGGGTTGGTGCTGGGGTTCTACGTCGCCGTCGTGGCGGCTGTGGCTGTACAGGCGCTGCCCTGGCCGTCCCTGCTGGTGCTGGTCTACCTGCCCACGGCGTGGAAGGTCACTGGCGCGTTGAGGGCGCCGAAGCCGGCCGAGCCGCCGCCCGGCTTCCCGGTGTGGCCGCTGTGGTTCGCGGCGATCTGCTTCGTGCACACCGCCAGGGTGGGTGGGCTGCTCGTGCTCGGCCTGGTCGTCTCGGCCGTCTTCGAGACCGGACTGCCGCTGTGATCGCCATGCTCACGACCCTGTTGGCCGTGCTCCTGGTCGCTGTGGTGGTCCTCGCGCTGGGGGTCGGACTGGCGGTGGCGCCGTACGTCGTGAGCATCGACATGGCGGAGCGCCGCGGCTTCTCGAGCACCCGCTGGGGCGCTGTCGCCCTGGTGCCGGTCGGGTTGATGCTGGTCCTCGGCTTCGAGGTGGTGAAGCGCCACGCGCCGGGGCTGCTGCTCGTGCCCGTGGCGGCGTTCGGGTGGCTCACCCCGCTCACCCTGCTGCTGGTCCACGACGCCTCGCGGCTCGGTGGCAGCGGGGGCGCGCACGAGGCCTGAGGTCAGGGGACGGCGATCACCTTGAAGGACTCGGCGAGGCGTCCCTCCGGCAGGCCACCGGCAACGGCGTTGGCGCCGAGCCAGCCGCGGAGCATGCCCTCGAGGTCGTCCATGTGGGCGGTCTGGCTGACGTGCCTGCGCAGCGCCTCCACCTTGCGGTCGAAGGTGCCGGTCACGTCGACCCAGCGGTTGGCACCGCCGGAGGCACCGGCAGCCATGACCCACACGTCGTGGACGCTCCAGGCGTCGAGGTTCTCGTCCTGCAGCAACGAGGTGTGCGTGAAGGGGTTTCGCGCGTCGGGATAGACCGCACACAGCGTCGCCTCTCCCGCCGCACGGTGGTC
Organism: Frankiales bacterium; assembly: GCA_025352005.1. Lineage (GTDB taxonomy): Bacteria > Actinomycetota > Actinomycetes > Mycobacteriales > SCTD01 > RYN-111. The sequence continues at coordinate 4,932 of JANXUE010000205.1, read as the reverse complement.
GGGGTGGGACGCCCCCAGGCGCTCCCAGTTGATCTCGGGGCTCTGCATCACCAGGCGTTGCGGGCGCACCTGGCGGATGACCCGGCTGATGTCGCGGCGCAGGTCGAACGATGCGACGAGCTGACCGTCCGGGTAGTCCAGGAAGCGGACGTCGACGACGCCGACCTCCTTCGCGGCGGCCCGCTGCTCGTCCTGCCTGATACCGGCGATGTCCGTGCGCGCGACAGCCGGGTCGAAGCCGCCGGCGTCCCCGGCGGTGCACAGCAGGTAGGTGACCTCGATGCCCTCGTCGGTCCAGCCAGCGATGGTCCCCGCCGCGCCGAAGTCGACGTCGTCGGGGTGGGCCACCACGACCAGGGCCCGTTCGGTCTTCGTCGTGTCGGAATCGCTCATACGGGAAGTGACACCCGGGGTCGCGATGTTGTTCCCGGTGACGAGAAGCTGTCACGTGCGGGACACTGACGAGTCACCAGAGGAAGTCAGGACGATGCGCAAGCTTGACCCGAGCGAGTTGTACGAGCTGGACCCCGACCGTCCCGACGTCTCCGGTGCGGTCCTGGTACAGGCCCTGGACGGCTTCATCGACGCCGGCGGTGCCCGCAAGCTCGCCTCACAGCACCTTCTCGACACCCTCGACAGCACCGTGGTCGCGCGCTTCGACCACGACCAGCTGTTCGACTACCGAGCCCGCCGGCCGATCATGGTCTTCGCCAGGGACCACTGGGAGTCCTACGACACCCCCGAGCTGGCCCTGCACCTGCTCCACGACCTCGCCGGCAACCCCTTCCTCGTGCTCGCCGGCCCTGAGCCGGACGTCCAGTGGGAGCGCTTCGTGGCCGCCGTCGAGCAGCTCTGCAAAGTCCTCGGCGTACGACGCAGCATCGGACTGAACGCCATCCCCATGGGTCTGCCCCACACCCGACCGGTCGGGGTCATCGCGCATGGCGTGCCCCGGTCGTTGGTCGAGGGCTACGAGCCGTGGGTCGAGACCGTCCAGGTGCCTGCGTCGGCCGGCCACCTGCTCGAGTTCCGGCTCGCAGAGGCCGGCTATGAGGCGATGGGGTTCGCCGTACACGTGCCGCACTACGTCGCCCAGAGCAGCTATCCGGCGGCGGCGGCGCAGCTGGTGCGTGAGGTCGCGAAGAGCGGGGGCCTCGACCTGCCGGTCGACGCGCTGGACGCGGCGGCCCTGGTGACCCGCGAGGCCCTGGACGAGCAGGTCGCCGGCGCCCCCGAGGTCGCCGAGGTCGTCCGCCAGCTCGAGGAGCAGTACGACGCGTTCCTGCGCGGGCGCACCGAGCACGATGCGATCGCGGAGTCCGACCTGCCCACGGCCGACGAGCTTGGCGCCGAGCTCGAGCGCTTCTTGGCCCAGCAGCCGCCCCGCGACTGACGTCGGCTAGCCGGTCGGCGACGCGCTCAGGCCGGTGCAGGAGCGCAACTGCTGCCAGGCGGCGACCGCTCGTCCGGGTGACCTGAGCGCGCGGGGTATGCCCCCGCTGATGACGGCGGGCGTCCAGCGAGACTGCTCGACGGTGCGGCCGCGCAGGGTGAGGGTGAGCACGCCGGTGACGGCCTGCGGACCTGGGCGGGCGTAGAAGGCGAAGTTGCCCAACCCGTAGTCGACGTAGGTCCGTCCCAGGTAGCCCGCGCCTTGCAGCACATGCGCATGTGAACCCACGATGACGTCCGCACCGGCCTCGGACAGCTGGCGTGCGAGACCCTGCTGGGTGCCGCTCGGGCAGCTCGTGCGTTCCACCCCCCAGTGCAGGTAGACGACGACCACGTCCGCCTCGGCGCGGGCTGCCCTGACCGCCTCGACCGTCCGAGACACGTCTTTCGCGGACGCGAGCCCGGCCTTGTCCGGGCCAGCCGTCCACGCCGTCCGGACGGCGTCGTCCAACACCTGCGTGGCTCCGATGAACGCCACCCGCGTCCCCCGCACCGTGAACACCTTCGCCCGGTACGCCGCGTCGGCGTCCCTCCCGACCCCGACGACGGGGAAACCCGCCGTGCGGGCCGCGTCGAGGGAGTCCTGCAGGCCGACCTGCCCGTAGTCGATCCCGTGGTTGTTCGCCGCCGTCACCACGTCGATCCCGGCGCCCTTGAGGGCGGTGAACGCGGACGGGGGCGCGCGGAAGACGAACTGCTTGCTCACCGGCGTACCACGGGTGGTGATCGCGGTCTCGAGGTTGACCATGGCGAGGTCGGAGGCGGACAGGACCGAGCGCAGGGGACCGATCGCGGTGGCGGGGTCGTTCGCCAGTCGGCCGGCGAGGGCTCCCTGGAAGTGGACGTCGCCACCGAAGGACACCGTCAGCCTGCCCTTGCTGCTGGGGTTCGGCGTGCGCGAGAGCGTCGGGGACCGCGGAGGGGCCGCCTGGGTCTGCGGGGACGAGGGCAGGCTGCGCGCGGTCGGTGCGCCACCGGAGCAGGCCGCGAGCGTCACCGGCAGGGCGAGCGCGGTTGCGGTCAGCAGGCGGCGAGACCGCGGCGAGGGCATTACCCGACGCTACCCCGGGGCTGTGGAGCGACGGGGGACTGTCCTCGGCGGCTCCTAGGATGGGGACGATGACGACCCTTCCCTTCGAGAGCCCCGTGCTGACCCCCCAGGTGGCGCGGCTGCTCGAAGGGCTCAACCCGCAGCAGCGGCTGGCTGTGGTGCACGAGGGCAGCCCGCTGCTGGTCGTCGCGGGGGCCGGGTCGGGCAAGACGAAGGTCCTCACGACCCGGGTCGCCTACCTGCTCGCGGCCCGCGAGGTGCAGCCCGGTGAAGTCCTCGCGATCACGTTCACCAACAAGGCCGCCGGCGAGATGAAGGAGCGGGTTGCCGCGCTGGTGGGTCGTCGTGCCCATGCGATGTGGGTCAGCACCTTCCACTCCGCGTGCGTGCGGATCCTGCGTGCCGAGGCCAAGAAGCTCGGGTTCACGACGACCTTCAGCATCTATGACCAGGCTGACGCGCAGCGGCTCATGACCCTTGTCTGTCGGGACCTCGACCTGGACCCGAAGCGCTTCCCGGCCCGGCAGCTGAGCAACCAGGTGAGCGACCTCAAGAACGAGCTGGTCGACGCGGATTCGGCGGCGAGCACCGCGACCAACAGCCACGAGCAGATCCGTGCCGAGGTCTACAAGCTGTACCAGCAGCGCTTGCGCGAGGCCAACGCCATGGACTTCGACGACCTGATCATGACGACGGTGACGCTGTTGCAGGCGTTCCCCGATGTGGCCGAGCACTATCGGCGGCGCTTCCGGCACGTTCTGGTCGATGAGTACCAGGACACCAACCACGCGCAGTACACGCTCGTGAAGGAGCTCACGCAGCCGGTCGGTCCGCTGCCGGCCGCGGAGCTGTGCGTCGTCGGCGACGCCGACCAGAGCATCTACGCCTTCCGGGGCGCCGACATCCGCAACATCATGGACTTCGAGCTCGACTACCCCTCAGCCGCCGTGGTGCTGCTGGAGCAGAACTACCGCTCGACCCAGCGGATCCTGACCGCCGCCAACGCGGTGATCGCCAAGAACGAGGGGCGCAAGGACAAGCGCCTGTGGACCGACGCCGGCGATGGTGACCTGATCGTCGGCTACGTCGCCGATAACGAGCACGACGAGGCCGCCTTCGTGGCCGAGGAGGTCGACTCGCTCGTCGACGCGGGGGCGCAGCCGTCCCACGTGGCGGTTTTTTACCGCACCAACGCGCAGTCGCGGGTGTTCGAGGAGGTGTTCATCCGGGTCGGCCTGCCGTACCGGGTCGTCGGCGGGGTCCGGTTCTACGAGCGCAAGGAGGTCCGCGATGCGCTGGCCTACCTCCGGGTGCTCGTCAACCCCGCCGACACGGTCAGCCTGCGCCGCGTCCTCAACACCCCCAGGCGCGGGATCGGGGACCGGGCGGAGGCCTGCATCGAGGCGTTCGCCAGCCGTGAGCGGATCCCCTTTGCGGCCGCGCTGCAACGCTTCGCCGAGGTGCAGGGCATGGCCATCCGCAGCGCCAAGGCGGTCCAGGAGTTCGTCGACCTCATGGACGAGCTGCGGGCTTTGGTCGAGGGCAGGATGCCCCCCGCCGAGGTGCTCGAGGCGGTCCTGGACCGCACCGGCTATCTCAAGGAGCTCGCCGAGTCCACCGACCCGCAGGACGAGTCCCGCGTGGAGAACCTCTCAGAGCTGGTCGGCGTGGCCCGCGAGTTCGAGGAGCGCTTCCCCGAGGGCGGTGTCAGCGAGTTCATGGAGCAGGTGTCGCTGGTCGCGGACGCCGACCAGATCCCTGACGCCGACGGCACGGGGGGTGTCGTGACGCTCATGACGCTGCACGCCGCCAAAGGCCTTGAGTACCCCGTGGTGTTCCTCACCGGCCTCGAGGACGGCGTGTTCCCGCACCTGAGGGCGCTCGGCGACCCCGGCGAGCTGCAGGAGGAGCGTCGGCTCGCCTATGTCGGGATCACCCGCGCCCGCGAGAAGCTCTACGTCAGCCGGTCCCACATGCGGTCGGCCTGGGGTCAGACGTCGTACAACCCGCCCTCGAGGTTCCTCGACGAGCTGCCCGAGCACCTGATGGACTGGCGCCGCCTCGCCTCCACGGTCGCGTCCACCCCTGCCCTGAGCCGCGCGGCCGACCGGGTCGCGTCGAGCGCCTCGCGGGCCCGCAGCGCCCCCGGGCTCCGGCCGATCCCGAACCTGGAGGTGGGTGACCGCGTCACGCACGACGCCTTCGGTCTCGGCCTCGTCACCGCCACCCGCGGCGTGGCCGACTCCGCGCAGGCCGAGGTCGACTTCGGCGCCGGCACCGGCGTGAAATGGCTGCTGTTGCGCTACGCGCCCCTGGAGAAGCTATAGCCGACGGAGCGCGCAGCCCACGGACACCCCGGCGCCGCGTTCTGTCCTAGGGAACTCTCCTTTGCCTGAGCGTGGGGGCTAGGACGCAACAAGGGGGTCAGA
>JANXUE010000200.1 GCA_025352005.1 Frankiales bacterium | reverse complement strand
GTCCTTGCGCTACCCCCTGGTGGACGGCAACGGTAACTTTGGGTCACCAGGAAACGACCCAGCAGCCGCGATGCGTTACACGGAGTGCCGAATGGCGCCGTTGGCGATGGAGATGCTGCGGGAGATCGACCAAGAGACGGTCGACTTCACCAACAACTACGACGGCCGCAGCCAGGAACCCGACATCCTTCCTAGCCGGATCCCGAACCTGTTGGTCAACGGCAGCAGCGGCATCGCGGTCGGCATGGCGACCAACATCCCCCCGCACAACCTGCGCGAGGTCGCCTCCGGCGTGCTCTGGTCGCTCGAGCACGCCGAGGCAAGCAGCGAGCAGCTGCTGGACGCGCTGCTCGAGCGCGTCCAGGGCCCGGACTTTCCTACCGGCGGGCTCATTGTCGGCCGGCAGGGGATCGAGGAGGCCTATCGCACGGGGCGCGGCAGCATCCGGATGCGCGCGGTCGTCACGGTCGAGGAGGACGCCAAGGGCCGCACCATCCTGGTGGTCACCGAGCTGCCGTACCAGGTCAACCCCGACAACCTGGCGCTCGCGATCGCCGAGGGCGTGAAGGAGGGGCGGATCGCAGGTATCGCCGACGTCCGCGACGAGGGATCGCTGCGCACCGGGCAGCGCCTGGTCATCGTGCTCAAGCGCGACGCCGTCGCCAAGGTCGTGCTGAACAACCTCTACAAGCACACCCAGCTGCAGTTCACCTTCGGCGCCAACATGCTGGCAATCGTCGACGGTGTCCCGCGCACCCTGCGCCTGGACGAGTTCGTCCGGTACTACGTCGCCCACCAGGTCGACGTCATCGTCCGGCGGACCCGCTACCAGCTGCGCAAAGCGGAGGAGCGCGCCCACATCCTGCGCGCCCTGGGGAAGGCGCTGGACCAGCTCGACGCGGTCATCGCCCTCATCCGCGCCTCGGAGTCGGCAGACGCCGCGCTGTCCGGGCTGCAGACACTGCTCGACATCGACGAGGTCCAGGCCCGCGCCATCCTCGACATGCAGCTACGCCGGCTCGCCGCCCTCGAGCGGCAGCGGATCCTGGACGAGCTCGCCGAGCGCGAGGCCGAGATCGCTGACCTGACCGCGATCCTGGCCGACCCCGCGCGCCAGCGCAGGATCATCGCCGAGGAGCTCACCGAGATCGTCGAGAAGTACGGCGACGAGCGGCGTACCCGGCTGGTGCCGTTCGAGGGCGACATGAGCGCTGAGGACTTCATCGCCCAGGAGGATGTCGTGGTCACCGTCACGACCGGTGGCTACGCCAAGCGGACCAAGGCCGACCTCTACCGCAGCCAGCGTCGCGGCGGCAAGGGCGTCAAGGGTGCGCAGCTGCGTCAGGACGACGTCGTCCAGCACTTCTTCACGACCACGACGCACCACTGGCTGCTGTTCTTTACCAACCAGGGCAGGGTCTACCGGGCCAAAGCGCACGAGCTGCCCGAGGCAAACAGAGACGCCCGCGGGCAGCACGTGGCAAATATCCTGGCGTTCCTGCCGGACGAGAAGATCGCTCAGGTGATCGACATCACTGACTACGGGGTCTCGCCGTACCTGGTGCTGGCGACCCGGACCGGCAAGGTCAAGAAGACCGAGCTCAGCAGGTACGACTCCAACCGCGCCGGCGGGCTGATCGCCCTCAACCTCGACGACGCCGATGAGCTCATCGGGGCCGCGCTATGCGGCGCTGACGATGACCTGCTGCTTGTCAGCCGCAAGGGTATGGCCATCCGGTTCACGGCCGACGACGGCCAACTGCGCCCGATGGGGCGCGACACCGCCGGAGTGCGGGGCATGTCGTTCCGCGGCCAGGACGAGCTGCTCAGCATGGATGTCGTGCGCGCAGCCGATGAGGATCGGTTCGTCTTCACGGTCACCGACGGGGGCTTTGCCAAGCGGACCAAGGTCGAGCAGTACCGCGTCCAGGGACGTGGCGGACTGGGGATCAAAGCGGCGAAGCTCAACGACGACCGTGGCTCGCTGGTCGGTGCGCTGATCGTCGGCGAGGACGATGAGGTCCTGTGCATCCGCTCCAGCGGCAGCGTCACCCGCAGCAGCGTCGCGGAGGTTGCCGCCAAGAACCGTGACACGATGGGGGTGAAGTTCGTGGCCCTCGACGGCGGCGACGCGGTGGTCGCGCTGGCGCGCAACGAGCCCGACGAGCTCGAGGAGCCGGAGGTGGCCGCCGAAACGACCGGGACCGCCACCGGGACCACCGAGGCGGAGGATGCCGGGCAGGTGGCCGAAACCGGCGCGGACCAGGTCGTCATCCCCGACACTGAAGCCGACGGCCCTGACGTGGCGGCCCCAGACGAAGCGGCCCCTGACGACGGCGAGGACGCGTGACCCGGCCCGGAGGCGACCCTCCCAAGGACGATCTTTCCCGCGAGGATCCCCGCGATCCTGTCCGAGGCGCTGCCCGAAGCGCGGCCCGCGAGCCGGTGGAGCGGCCCGGCGAGGGTCGTCCTCGCGGTCCGAGGCGCCCCGCGGTGCCCCGTCCGGACCCGACCAGCCCGCCCGGAACCGTGGCCGCGCCCGCGGCCACGTCCGGCCAGACCGTCGTACCGGAGCGGGCGCCGGGGATTGGACGGCCGGCATCACCCCGGTTTGCGCAGGGCGGAGCTGCTGCGCCTGCGGTTGCCCCCGCGGGCCAGGGAGCCCGACCGGTCCGGACCCGGCGGGCCAAGCTGGCGTTACGGCGCCTCGACCCGTGGTCGGTGTTCGTGATGACGCTGCTGCTTTCGCTGTTCCTGGCGATCGTCACGATGGTCGCGGCCTACGTCCTATACACCGTGATGGACGGCCTCGGCATCCCGGCGAGCATCAACAAGGCCGTGATCGACGTGCAAGGGGGAGCGGCCATCCTGACCCGCGGACGCTTCCTCGGGGCCGCCGCCCTGCTGGCGGCCGTCGACGTCGTACTGGTGACCCTGCTCGCCACCCTTGGTGCGCTGCTCTATAACCTGTCGGCGTCCCTCACCGGGGGCATCGAGCTCACCCTGGCCGAACGCGACTGACCCCCTGGCCCAGGACGGTCCTCGCGTCGGTTCGTGTACGCTGCCGCACCGTGTCGCTCCCGGTTCCCCGGGCCTGTAGCTCAGCTGGTTAGAGCGCATCCCTGATAAGGATGAGGCCGGAGGTTCAAGTCCTCCCAGGCCCACCGTCACACCCCGTGCCTAGTCCGTACACGTCGTCAGGAAGGACAGCTCGATGCGCCGACCCGCCCTCCTGGCCGCCGTTCTCGGAGTGGTTGCTGCTCTGTTCGCCCGCCGCGCCAAGGCTCGCCGAGCTGAGCAGGACCTGTGGCACGAGGCCTCCCTCGAGGCACCGGACCTGCGCTGACGCGGGCGCACCCAAGGGGCCATAGCTCAGCTGGTAGAGCAGCGCCTTTGCAAGGCGAAGGTCAGGGGTTCGAATCCCCTTGGCTCCACCCCTTCTCGATCAGCGACACACACCAGGTGACACGGCAACCGGAGCAACCCAAACGGTCCCGGTGGCGGCAAGAACGGTGTCGATCAGCCCTCTCCCTTCGCCCCAGCACTGCCGAGACCTAGAACGGACGGCAGGAGCCTTCCAGGGGGCATGGGGTGGTGCAGGTCAGATGGGAGGCGCGCTTGTGCGGTTCCGCGGCCAGGGACGCTGGCTCAGGTCGTTGAGCTCTGCCAGGCCCGTGCGCGCGCTCGCGGTCCTGGCGCTCACGTTCGGAGTCGCCTCCACAGGCGCCATCGCCCTCGCTGTCCCCGCGCACGCGGTCGCTCTCGCGCCCACTCTCGAGGCACCGCTGCCACCGCTCACCGGTAACGACCGGAGTCCCACGGTGAGTTTCAGCGGTCCCGGGACGACGTACGAGTGCTCCTTCAAAGCCGCCAGCACCACCCCGGCCTACGCGGCGTGCACGAGCCCGTGGACCCCGGCTGCCGTGACCGCTGACGGCGACTACACCCTGGCGGTCCGCGAGGTCACCGTCACGAGCGACGCGGACCCGGCGCTGCGCAGCTACACCCTCGACACGGTCGCGCAGGTCACCGTGTCGAGCCCGGCGAGCCCCGGCCGGGACCGAACCCCGGCCTGGGCGGTCTCGGTCGAGCCCGGCGGCTCGGCGACCTGCACCTTCGACGGCCTGGGCGTCGGCGACTGCACCACCGGCTTTTCCGCGCCCGCGCTGCTGACCGACGGCCCCCACGTGCTGGACGTGGCCGCGACCGACGCCCTCGGCAACCCGGGTCAGGCGAGCTCCACCTACGTCCTCGACACGGTGGCACCGGGTACCCCGGTCCTGACCGGCTCCGCCGGGACGGCACAGACCCCGAGCGTCAGCTGGAGCTGGGCCAACCCCGACGGCGACACGGCGTCGTGCACGCTCAGCGGCCCGGACGGTCCCGGTACGGCGGTCCCGTGCACGACCCCGGCCTCCTTCGCGCAGGCCCTCACCCGCGACGGGACCTACCAGCTGTCGCTGGTCCTGACCGACGCCGCCGGCAACGTGAGCGCCCCGGTGGCCACCAGCCCGGCGTACACGCTGGACACGGTGCCGCCGCCGGCACCGACCTTCACGAGCAGCCCCACGAGCCCGTCGACGGACCCGACACCGACCTGGACGTTCACGGCCACCGGTTCCACCACGACCTGCCAGCTGGTGGGAACGACGCACGGCGTGCAGCCGCCGTTCCCCTGCCCGGGCGGTACGGCGACAGCCACACTGGCGGGTGACGACGGGTGGACGCTGACTGTCACGACCGCCGACGCCTACGGCAACTCCAGCTCGGCCGACAGCGCGCAGTACGTGCTCGACACGACCGGGCCGGACTCGCCGGTCGTCACCGGGCCGACCGGCCTGGGGAACAACGCGAGCCCGCACGTCACCTGGACCGGCGAGTCCCCAACGACCGCCCGGTGCCGGCTGGTGCCGTTGTCCGCCGGCAGCCCCGACGCGTGGTCGGACTGCACCGCAGGCGTGTTCGACCCGGTGCTGGGTTCCGATGGCGATTACCGCGTCGAGGTGCAGCTTACCGACCCGCTCGGCAACGTCGGCGACATCGGGACCAGTGGCGTCTACACCTACGACGGCACGGCCCCGTCCCGGCCGGTCGTCACCGGCCCGGCGGCGACCTCCAATGACCCGACGCCGACCTTCACCTTCAGCGTCGAGACCGGCGGGACGGCGCGTTGCCAGGTCTACGTGCGTGGCTCGGCTCCCACTACCCCGGCCTACATCGACTGCACGCCAGGCTCGTTCACGCCGACCCTGACCGCGGACGGTCCCTACACCGTCGAGGTCATCACGACCGATGCCGCCGGCAACGACTCCCCGACCGGCAAGCAGGACTACCTCCTTGACACCTCGGGCCCGGCCCCGGTCGTCATCGTCAGCCCGCCCTCCCCGAGCAGTGACCGGGCCCCGTTCTGGGGTCTGACCGGTGACGGGTCGAGCACGCTGACCTGCCGTCTTCAACAGGGGACGACGACGAACACCAGCTCGACGGGCTGCGACAGCGGCTTCCAGGCTGACCTGACCGGCCAGCCCGACGGGACCTACACCCTTGCGGTCACGGCCACCGACGCGGCGCAGAACATGACCGTCACGACCGCGACCTACGTGCTCGACACGACTGCCCCGACCGCTCCGGTCATCACCGGGCCGGCCAGCCCCGGGAACGCCTTCTCCGTGACCTGGACCTTCCCGGTGCAGTCCCAGACGGTCGCCCAGTGCCGGCTCGCGCAGGGCTTGTCGACCGGCCCGTGGAGCGACTGCTCGACCGGCCTGTACACCACCACCGACCTGCCTGACGGGACCTATACCGTCGAGATGCTGGTCACCGACCTCGCGGGCAACGCCGCTGCGCTCGCCAGCAGCGCGGCGTACACGACCGACCGGACGGCGCCCGTGGCGCCGGTTGTGACGGGACCCTCCGGCCTGGGCAACAACCCGACGCCCACCTGGACCTTCACCGGCGAGGCGGGTGTCACCGCGAGCTGCCGGCTGGACCGCGCCGGCGCGCTGGGTATCGCCGTCCCCTGCACCGGTGGCACGTTCAAGCCCACCCTGAGCGGCGACACGACGTACGTCGTGGTGGTGCAGCTGCTCGACGCGGCCGGCAACGTGAGCGCCCCGACGGCGACGGCGCCGTACACGTTGGACACCGTCGCACCGCTCACCCCGTCCGTTTCCGGTCCGGCCGGCACGGGTAACGCGAGCACCGTCAGCTGGACGTGGCCCAGCGAGGCCGGCGCCACCAGCACCTGCCAGCTGGTGCGGGCCGGGGTTGCCGGTGCGCTGTCGGGCTGCACCAGCGGGCAGCCGGTGACGCTGTCCAGCGACGCGACGTACAGCCTGCAGGTGACGGTGACGGATGCTGCCGGCAACGCGAGCCCGACCGGCACCAGCGGGGCCTACCTCCGCGACGCCACCGCCCCGGCTGCCCCCGTCGTGCTCAGCCCGACCAGCCCGTCGAGCACGCCAATGCCGAGCTTCACCTTCACAGCTGAGGCCGGATCGGCGACGGCCTGCCGTGTCACCCACGACGGCGCACTCGTGCAGGACTGGGCGTCCGGCTGCACCAGCCCGCACATCGTGGACCTCACCGGCGCCCCGGAAGGCAGCTACCTGCTGGCGGTGCGGTCCACCGACGCCGCGGGCAATACGGGCCCCGTCGGGTCCTCGCTGCCGTACGTCCTGGACACCGTCGCGCCCGATGCCCCGGTGGTGACGCTCGCGCCGGGTCCGTCCCAGAACAGCTCGCCGACGGTGACCTGGACCGGCGAGGCGGGCACGGCGGCGACCTGCCGCCTGGTCCTCAACGGGGTCGCGCGCCTGACCACGACCACCTGCTCGAGCCCCTGGCAGCCGACGTTGGACGTGGACGGTCGGTGGTCGGTGCGGGTGCGCCTGTCCGACGCGGCCGGCAACCGGAGCCTGCCGGGCATCAGCGGTGGCTACGTCCTGGACACCACGCCACCGGTGGTGCCGGTTGTGACGGCCCCGGCCAGCCCGGGCCGCAACCCGCTGCCGTCCTGGTCGGCGGTCGTCGAGTCGGGTACGACGACCGAGTGCCGCCTCACTTCCGGCGCGGGCTCCGTGCTCACCGACTGGACCCGGTGCGTCCTGCCCTACACGACGGACCTGACCGGCGGTTCGGACGGCAGCTACTCCCTCGCGGTACGGGCCACCGACGCGGTCGGGCTGGTCAGCCCGATCGGATCGGCGAGCTACCTGCTGGACCGGACCGCACCTGTCGCGCCGGTCTTCGTCAACCCGCCCGCATCGCCGGCCCGGGGCCGCGTGCTGATGTTGACGTTCACGGCCGAGGCCGGTGCGACCTTGACCTGCCGGCTGACCAGTGGCGCGACCGTGGTCAGCCCGGACACCGCCTGCATCAGCCCGCTTGCTGTCAACCTGACCGGCCTGCCCGACGGCAGCTACACGCTGTCGGCCCGCGCTACCGACGCGGCCGGCAACACCGGGGCCGCCCAGACCGTCGTCTACGTCCTCGACACGACCGCCCCCGCGGCCCCCGTGCTCACCACGGGCCCGGCCGCGACCGGACCGGACCGCACCCCGAGCTGGGCCTTCACGGTCGCAGCCGACGCGACGGTGACCTGTCGGCTGTCTGGCTCCACCGTCGGGACCGTCAAGACCGACACCTCCTGCACCAGCCCCTTCTCCGGCGACCTCAGCGCCCGTCCCGACGACACGTACACGCTCACCGCGGTAGCCACGGACGCGGCCGGCAACACGAGCACCACGCTCAGCACGACCTACGTCCTTGACGCCACCGCGCCCACCACCGCCCACGTCATCGGGCCGGTCTCCCCCGGAGGCAACACCAACCCGACCTGGCTGGTCACGTCGACCGAGGGCACGATCGAGTGCCGACTGGTCAAGGGGGCGAGCACCCTCGTCCGCGACTGGGCCGGCTGCGGCCCGACGTTCAGCATGCAGCTCACCGGTGACGGGACCTACACGCTGTCAGCGCGGGTCGTCGACACGGCCGGAAACGTGTCGGCTGAGGTCGCCAGCCGCTACGTCCTCGACACGACGCCGCCCCCGCCCGCGTCCCTGACGATCCCCGCGTCACCGTCGACCGACCGGGCCCCGACGTGGACGGTGGCTTCGGCCGACCCGGGCGTGACAGCGGCCTGCGAGGTCCTTGGCCCGACCGGTGCGGTCTTCCAGGCGTTTGCCCCGTGCTCGGTGAGCGCGGCCGGCTCGCCGTTCGACCTCGACCTGCGCATCGCCTCCGACGGGCCGTGGACGCTCGTCGTCCGCCTTACCGATGCGGCCGGCAACACCGGCCCCGACGCCAGCGGCAGCTACGTCCTCGACACGACCGCCCCCAGCGCCGTCCTGATCAGCACCGCTCCGGCCTGGCCCGGCGCGAGCCCGACGCCGGCGTGGCAGGTCGTCGGCGACAGCGACAGTGTCCTCGAGTGCCGGCTCACCGGCCCGAGCCTGACCGCGCAAGGCTTTGCCCCGTGTACCCCGACACCGGGCGTGCCCGGTGTCGGCTCCTTCGCGGCCGACCTGACCACCCGCCCCGACGGGACCTACAGCTTGTCCGTCCGTAGCCGGGACGCCGCGGGCAACGTCGGCCCGGAGACCACCGGTTCCTACCTGCTCGACCGGGTCCCGCCTTCGACGCCCGAGCCGCCGGTGACGGCGGTGGCCCTGTCGCAGCAGCCGGTCGTGACGTGGGTGTTCACCGTCGACCAGGGCGCCACCGCGCTGTGCACCCTGGGCTCCGACACCCAGGTGGTCCAGCCCGAGCAGGTCTGCATCTCCCCGTGGACCACGGACCTCACCAGCGCGCCGGACGGGTCGTACACGCTGTCGCTGCGGGCCGTCGACGACGCCGGGAACAGCTCCGGCTCAGTGGGCACCCGCTACGACCTCGACCGCACCGCACCGCTTCCTCCGTCGATCATCCACAACCCGGGCACCCCCGGTCCAGAACCGCAGCCGTACTGGGTCGTCCAGCCCAGTGAACCGGGCGGTCACCTCGAGTGCGAGCTGATCGGCACCGACCGCACGCCGGTCTGGGCCAGCTGCACCGACCGCGTCACCTACGACCTGGGCACGGCCACCGCCGGCACCTACCAGCTGCAGGTGCGGGAGTACGACGACGCCGGCAATGTCTCGCCCGTCGTCACGTCCGAGAACTACGTCTTTGACCTGACGGCACCTCCGACGCCCCGTGTGGTGTCCCCCGAGATCTCCCCGAGCAACAACTCCGCGCCGGTCTTCCACATCGAGCGCAAGGCTGGCGACACCGACACCCGCACCCTGCGGTGCAGTGTCACGCGCAAGGACGGCCTGAGCGCCACCGCCTCACCGTGCGACTTCGGCGCCAACCGCGTCGAGTTGCTCGGCGTGGCCCCGGACTCCGAGTTCGACGTCATCTTGACCGTCACCGGCGTCGACGGGCTGGGCAACGTCAGCGGCAAGGAGTCGGCGGTCTACAAGTTCGACAACCGGCCGCCTCCGGCTCCACTGATCCGCGCACTCGACGTGACCACCGGCCTGTCGCCGAAGCGGGCCTGGAGCTTCGCGGGTTCGGACGACACCGTCGCTTTCACGTGCACCCTGAGCAGGAAGGGGTCGGCGCCGCGGCCGATGAACGACTGCGCCTCGCCGCAGGACCTCACCCTTGCGACACCAGGCGAGTGGACGCTGTCGGTCACCGCCCGGGACGCGAGCGGCAACGTCTCACCAGCGGCGACCTCGACCTACACCTACCTGCCGCCCGTACCCGTCGTGACGTCGGTGAGGGCGCCGGTCGCCGGAGCGGACAGCACTCCCACCTGGACGTTCATCGTCCCTCGTGGCTACACCGCCTCCTGCCTCGTCTCCAACGCCGGCGGTACGACGGTCGCGCGGGCCGACTGCACCCGGGGGAGCTTCACGCCCTCCCTGGTGGGCCTGGCAGAGGGGACCTACACCCTGTCGGTCCAGCTCACCGACGCTTTCGCGAACAACGGCCGGTACGGTGTCGCCTCGGCGTACCGCTACGTCCCGAAGAACAACCTTGAGGGTCACCTCGGTCAGCCGGGTCCGACCACCACCGGTCCGGGGCCGGTCGTGCTGCCGCCCGCCGGGCCACGGCCGCCGTCGACCCTGCCGCCGCCCAACTCCCCGGGGAGCCCGACCATCATCTCGGCCGGGCCCGTCGTTCTGTCACCGTTCGACCGGGGCACCCACCCGACGGTCGTGGTCCTCGCCGGACCGCCCACCGCCCCGACCAGGACCGGTGGGTCCAAGCCCACCGCGATCGGGACGGTCCTTGTCCCGGGCGGATTCCTGCCCCTGCAGGTACCCAAGGCCATCGCGGCCACCGTGGTCGCTGCCGTCGGCAAGCCCACGCTCCCACTGCTCCTGCTCGTCGTCGTGGTTGGCTTCCTGCTGTTGCAGAACCGGATCGACCGTCGTGACCCGAAACTGGCCTCCGCGCCGGTTGGAGCCGAGCCCGAGCTCGACTTCGGTCCGGTCAGGGGCCGGCCCGGCGACCCGCGCGGAGGGGGGAGACCCGCATGAGCCGCACGGCTGCCCTTGCCGCCGACGCCGTCCCGGTCGCCGAGCGCTTCCGGATCATGCAGTACGCCCGGCTCACGGCGGGCGTGCTGGTGCTCGCCGTCTACGCCTTCGCGCGCCAGACGCTGCTCCCCGACCACGGCGTGATTGTGACCTGGACCCTCGGCTACTTGGCCGTGACCGTTGGGGTGGAGGTGCTGGTCCGGCTGCTGCCCAAGCGGACGTTGCTGCTGCTCAGCGGCATGCTCATGATCGACGGGATCTGGCTCGCGTGGGCCGCCTACCTCACGGGTGGGACGACCAGCCCAGTGCGCTACATGATGCTCATCCATCTCGGTGCGGTGTGCCTGATCGCGTCGTACCGGACCGGCATCAAGCTCGCGGTCTGGGACTCGCTGCTGCTGTTCACCATCCGCAACGCGATCGCCGGCAAGGTCCTCGTCGAGACCGCCCCGCCGCGGCTGGTCTACGGCAACCCCGACCAGCGGCTCGCGATCTTTGTCGTGATGCTCTGGCTGGTCGCGATCTCCACGTCCACCCTGTCGGCGATCAACGAACGGGAGCTCCGTCGCCGACGCGGTGACCTGGAGTCTTTGACCCAGCTCGCCGAGCAGATCGAGCGCACCGACGACCCGTCTTCGGTCGCCCGCACCATGCTTGACGCCGCCGTGTCGACCTTCGACTTCCCCCGCGGCATCGTCTTGGCCAGCTCCGAGGGCGACCTGCCGCTGCTCGCCTCCTTCGGCCTCAGCGAACAGACCGCTCGCCGGCCCGGCCGACCCGGCGTGAGCGTCGTCATCGCCGAGGCCCAGGACTCCAAGGCCACCCTGCTCGTGCGCGGACTCGACCCCGTGGCTGACCCCTGGCTGGCCCGACTGCTTCCCGGTGCGAGGAACCTGGTTGTCGTCCCGCTGTTCGCCGAGGGCCGGCCGCTCGGGGCGCTGGTTGTCGAGCACGACGGGGGGGCCCGGATCGAGCGCCGGGTCGTCTCCGGCCTGGAGCGCTCCGCGTCCTATGCAGCTCTTGCCCTGCGCAATGCCTGGCTCCTCGAGCAGGTGCAACGCCTGGCCGCCACCGATGGCCTCACCAAGATCGCGAACCGGCGTACGTTCGAGGCTGCCCTGGATCGCGAGGTCGCCCGCGCGACCCGCAGCGCCGAGCGAGTCAGCCTCGTCATGGTCGACATCGACAACTTCAAGCTCCTCAACGACACCCATGGCCACCAGGCTGGCGACGAGGTCCTCCGCAATGTCGCGGCCGCGCTGTCGTGTGAGTGCCGTGACTTCGACACTGCGGCCCGCTACGGCGGGGAGGAGTTCGCCGTGATCCTCCCCGGTTGCGGACCGGAGGAGGCGTACGACATCGCCGAGCGACTGCGGGTCGCCGTGTCCCTCGCCGCTTCCGTCGTGCCCATCACGGCCAGTGCTGGCGTGTCGACCTACCCCTCGCACGCCCAAGACGCCGACACCCTGGTGCGCGCGGCCGACGAGGCGCTGTATGCGTCCAAGCACGCTGGCCGCAACCGGACCAGCCTGGCGGTCGGGCTCCCGATGATGGCGCCGGTCGACGCGCTGCTACGCCGCGCGGCTGACTAGAGTCGAGGGGGTCTGCTTCCCCCAACCCGATGGGAGCCCTCGTGGCCACCGACCTGTTCGCGACCCTCTCGACCAATCACGGCGACATCCGCGTGCAGTTGCTCCCGAACCACGCCCCGAAAACGGTCAAGAACTTCGTCGGCCTCGCGGACGGCACCGGTGAGTGGACCGACCCGAAGACTGGCAAGAAGGGGGCGGGCCCGCTATACACCGGGACCAAGTTCCACCGCGTCATCAGCGGCTTCATGATCCAGGGTGGCGATCCGCTCGGCACCGGCACCGGGGGTCCGGGGTACCGCTTCAACGACGAGATCCACCCGGAGCTGCAGTTCTCCAAGCCCTACCTGCTCGCGATGGCCAACGCCGGCCCCGGCACCAACGGCTCGCAGTTCTTCGTCACGGTCGGCGCGACCCCGTGGCTGAACGCCAAGCACACGATCTTCGGTGAGGTCGCGGACGCCTCTTCCCGCGCCGTCGTCGACGCGATCGCCGCCGTGAAGGTCGGCCAGGGTGACCGGCCCGCCGAGGACGTCGTCATCTCCGCCATCACCGTCGAAGAGGTCGAGTCCTGACCGAGCAGTCCCTGGTGTCGGTCTGCTACCGGCACCCCGACCGGGAGACCTTTGTCAGCTGTGCGCGCTGCGGACGGCTGATCTGCCCGGAGTGCATGCGTCCCGCGTCCGTCGGTTTCCAGTGCCCGTCCTGCGTCAAGGAGGGCGCCGCCTCCGTCCGTCGTCCCACCGCTGCCTACGGCGGTCGGGCCGTGTCGGCGCCGGTGGCGACGTACACACTGATCGGGATCTGCGTCCTGTTCTTCCTGGTCACCACCGGCTCCGGGACCGGGCTGCTGTTCGGGGGAAACCCGTCCCCGATCTTCGAGCGGCTGGCGCTCGCGCCAACCGCTCATGCGACCTTCACTAACGGGCAGTTCGCGGGCTTCGCAGACGGGGTGGCTCAGGGCCAGTACTACCGGCTGGTCACCTCGACCTTCCTGCACTTCGGGATCGTGCACATCGCCCTGAACATGTACTGCCTGTTCCTGCTCGGCCCGGCCCTCGAGGCGGCTTTCGGCCGGTTGCGCTTCACGGCCCTCTATCTGGTCTCGGGACTTGCCGGATCGGCGCTGTCCTACGCACTCGGCCCGTCCAACGAGCAGGCGGCCGGCGCGTCCGGAGCGGTTTTCGGGCTGTTCGCGGCGTTCTTCGTCCTGCAGCGCAAACGCGGCGGGGACGTCACGCAGATCGGTACGACGATCGCCATCAACCTGGCCATCTCGTTCGCTGCGTCGAGCTACATCGACTGGCGCGGACACGTCGGCGGCCTGATCGGCGGCGCGCTGGTTGCTGGCGCGATCGTCTACGCCCCTGTGGGTAGCCGCCGCGTGGCGCTGCAGGTTCTGGGCACCGTGGCCGTTCTCGGCGCCGTCGTTGCCATCGTGGCCCTGCGCACCGCAAGCCTGACTTCGGCCTGAGGGTCCAGCAGCACCGCTGCGTGAGCCGACAGAACCGTGGCGTTAACGCACAGCAGGGCCCGCTCCGGGGGCTCGTCGCCGGAACGATCTACCGCGCGTGGTGCTCCGCCCCCGGCGTGTCGCCACCACACGCGGTAGATCGCGCAGCAGGTGTGGCCGCACCTACGCTCCGAGGCCGGTTCGCAGCGCCTCCAACTCCTCCAGCACCTGGTACGGCGCCGCCCCCAGCCGGCGCCGGCCCAGCACGACCACGCGGGCGCCGAGGTCCACCTCGAGCAGAGGTGCCCGCCGGTCGGTGACGATGCGCAGCCGCTCGACGTCCGCCCAACGAGCCTGCACCCGGGCCAGGCCGTCGACGATGACCAGGCCGTCCCGGTCCGCGACGAGAGTCGGCCGCAGAAACAGGTCGCGCAGCCCGACGGCGAGCACGACCGTTGCTCCCAGCGCGAGCAGCAGCCGCCCCAACGGATCGACAAGCGTCAGACCCGCCAGCAGTACGACGCCCACGCCCACCTCGATCGCCCCCACCCGCGCTACGGGGCCGATGACGACCCTGGGGGGGATCTCGGAGGTCACCCTGTTGCCACCTTCATGTCACCTTTCGCTGGCCCGGAAAGAACGATGCCGACGAGGAGTGGCGCTGGGGCGAGCAGGGTAGGCCTCGCGGCGTATCGCTGCTGGGGGCTCCAGAACTTAAAGATGTCCACACTGTGGAGATCTTCTGGGGAGAACTACACCCGTGTGAGTTGGACGTTCTCGCGCGCTCACGACGTCGGCGAGGTCGTCCCAACCCTTCAGCGCCACTGGGTGGAGAGCCCAAAGCCGGCGATGATGAAGCCGAAACCGATCAGCAGGTTGCTGTTGCCGAGGCTGCCGACGACCGGCATGTCCTGCCCGGCGAGGTAGAACGTCACCAGCCAGGCGATGCCGATCAGGAACAGCGCGAGCATGACGGGCGCGAGCCAGACCGGGCTGGGGCCCTTCTTCTTCAGGCCACCGACCGGGGTCGGAGGCGTGTAGACGGTCTTTTTGCGCTTCTTGGACTCGGGCACGCCGCCTCCTAGGTCGTCCGGGACGGTTAGCGTAATGGCCTAGGGCCGTGAGGTGCGGCGACCAACCCAGAGGCGGGTGACATGAGCGAGCACGTTGGCCCGACCGGGCAGGACAGATTGTGGCGCTGGCTCGTGCCGGTGACTGCTCTTGGTGCCGGGCTGCTGTTCGCGGCGAGCGCGTCGACGGCGCAGGGGACGGACCTGCGGGCCGGCCGGTTCAGCCAGCTGACCGACCTCATCAACTCGGCCTCGGGCAGCGTCGCCACGCAGGAGAGGGACGCCGCCGCACTACGCCGGGCGGTCGCTCAGGACGGCCAGATCGCTGCGTCTGCCTCGTCGACGGTGGCGAAGGAGAAGGCCCGCGGGGACGTGCTCGCCGGGGCGGCCGGGATGGCAGCGGTCACCGGTCCTGGCCTGACCGTGTCGCTCAACGACGCACGCCGCCCCAAGGACGGTCGGCCGCAGGCGAGCAGCAACCCCGACGACCTGGTCGTGCACCAGCAGGACGTGCAATCGGTCCTGAATGCGCTGTGGGTCGGTGGGGCCGAGGCCGTGACGCTGATGGGCGAGCGGGTCGTGTCGACCAGCGCCGTGCGGTGCGTGGGCAACACCCTGCTCATCCAGGGCCGGCTCGTCGGCCCACCGTTCGTGTTGCGAGCCATCGGCGACGCCACCGCGATGCGTGCCGCGCTCCACGCCGAGCCGGGCGTGTCCCTGTTCCAGCAGTATGTGAGGAGCTACGGCCTGGGCTATTCTGTTACCTCCGTCACGACGCTCCACCTGCCCGCCTACGACGGACCCCTGGACCTCGCACACGTCACGCGCACCGCCCCGTGACGGTCGTCGAGACGGCTGGCAACCGGCTCCGCTGGCTGCTGCGGGGCCTCGGGCAGCTGCTCATCACGGCCGGTGTCGTCGTCCTGTTGTTCTGCGTGTACGAGCTGAAGGTCACCAACCTCTACACCGAGCAGCAGCAGAAGACCCTCGACACCCAACTGGCCCGGGAGTGGGCCGCGCCGCCCCCCTCGCCGGTAGGAAAGCCCGGTCAGGTGCATCTCGCCGCGTTCGACGACGGAGCCGGAATCGCCCGGATCTACCTGCCGACCCTCGGACGCGACCAGGTGCACGTCGTCGTCGAGGGCGTCACTCACGAGGACCTGAAGAAGGGACCCGGCCACTACCCGGGAACGGCCGTGCCGGGAGCGGTGGGCAACATGGTGGTCAGCGGCCACCGCACGACCTACGGGGCCCCGTTCAACCGCCTCGACGAGCTCCACCCCGGCGACGCGGTCGTCCTCGAGACGCGCACGTTCTTCTACACCTACCGCGTCACCGGTACGACGATCGTGTCGCCCGACGCACTCGGGGAGACCGACCCCGTACCGAACCACCCTGGGCAGGTCGCCACCCAACGGCTGCTCACGCTCACGACCTGCAACCCCAAGTACTCCGCCCGCACCCGCTTGGTGGTCCGGGCCCTGCTCGAGGCGCCGCTCGCGAAGGGCAAGGGCGTCGTACCCCCAGCCTTGCAGGGGCGCTGATGTACTCCTGGATCTGGCGGCACCTGCCAGGGCCGCTCGCGGTGCGGCTCGGTGAGCTGGTCGTCCTGCTCGCAGCGGCCGTGGCGCTGCTGTTCCTCGTGGTGTTCCCGAGGGTCGAGTCACTGCTTCCCTACTCGGATGTGACCGTGAATCAGCAGCCGGATACCGCCTCACCCTCCCCCTGACGCCCAGGGTCATGTCACACTTCCAGCGGCCGCGTTGAGCCCTGGCCCCTCGTTCGTTGCACGTTTAGCCGCTGTCCCCGTCGTGCTCTGAGAGGCGTTGCCTTGCCCGGCCCCAGCCCGTCCACCACCCGTACCCCGCGAAAGAAAGTGCGGGTCACCTATGACGGCCAGCCGTGGCTGAGCAGTTACCCGCCGGGGGTACCCACGTCGTATGACTTCCCGACCTTCGCGCTGACCCGCCTGCTCGACGACGCGGCCGGCTCGTTCCCCGGCCATGTGGCGCTGGCTTTCCTGGGCGCGAAGACGACGTACCAAGAGCTCAAGAGCCAGGTCGATCTGTTTGCGGGCGCCCTAGCCGGCCTCGGCGTGACCAAGGGTGACCGGGTTGCGCTGGTGCTCCCGAACTGCCCGCAGAACGTCATCGCCTTCTTTGCGACGCTGCGCTTGGGTGCGGTGGTCGTCGAGCACAACCCGCTGTACACCGAGGCCGAGCTCACCCACCAGCTCGCCGACTGCGGTGCCAAGGTCGTCGTCTGCCTCGACCGGGTCTACCAGACGGTCGCCAAGGTCAAGAAGAACACCGCCCTCCAGCACGTCATCACGACCTCCCTCATCGACTACCTGCCGAAGGTCGACCAGCTCAAGCTGCGCCTGCCGGTGACGAAGGCCAAGAAAGCGCGCGCCGAGATCGCTGCCGTGCTGCCCAAGGGCGCGGCCGTCAAGGACTTTCGCGCGCTGATCAAGGGGGCCGCCGCGCAGCCACGCCAGACCGCTGTCCAGCCCGACGACCTCGCCTTGCTTCAGTACACCGGCGGTACGACGGGCCTGTCCAAAGGCGCCATGCTCAGCCACCGCAACCTGGTCTCCAACGCGTACATGAACCGGCTCTGGGACACCGAGGCCAAGGCCGGCAAGGAGGTCACCCTCGCGGTGCTTCCGCTGTTCCACGCCTACGGCCTGACCGTGGCGATGACCAACACCATCCTGCTCGGTGGCACTCTCGTGCTGCTCCCGCGCTTCGACCTGAACCTGGTCCTGAAGGCCATCGACGAGTGGCATCCGACGCTGTTCCCGGGCGTTCCGCCGATCTACAAGGCCATCGCCGACAGTCCCAAGGCCAGACATCACGACCTGCGCAGCATCCGCCTGTGCGTGTCCGGCGCGATGAAGCTTCCTGTCGAGGTGGCGGAGCAGTTCACGGCGATGTCCGGCGCGGTCCTCATCGAGGGCTACGGGATGACGGAGACCTCCCCTTCTACCCACGCCAACCCGATCAGCGGGGGTGGCAAGCCCGGCAGCATCGGCCTGCCGCTGCCCGGCACGCTGTGCAAGATCGTCGATCAGGAGGACTCCTCGAAGCTCGTCCCCGTCGGACAGCCCGGCGAGCTCGCGATCGCCGGACCACAGGTCTTCTCCGGCTACTGGGGTCGTGCCAGCCAGGAGGGCGTCTTCACCTCCGACGGCTACGTCCTCACCGGCGATGTCGCGGTCATGGACGACGAGGGTTTCTTCACGATCGTCGACCGTAAGAAGGAGCTCATCATCGCGGGCGGGTTCAACATCTACCCGTCCGAGGTGGAGGAGGTCCTGTTCGCCCTGCCCGGCGTTGCCGACGCCGTGGTCATCGGCGTCCCCGACACCTACCGCGGTGAGACGGTCAAGGCGTTCGTGGTCCGCGCCCCCGGCGCGGCGCTCACCGAGGACGACGTCGTCGCTCACTGCGCGGCGTCCCTGACGGCGTACAAGGTGCCGAAGTTGGTCGAGTTCTGCGCCGAGCTGCCCCGCACCGTCGTCGGCAAGGTCCTGCGCCGGGTGCTCGTCGAGCAGGAGCGGGCGAAGGCCGCAGCTGGGGGCGTGCCGGCGTCGGTGCCGCCGAACGCCCCGAAGGCTCGCGCAGCTGCTCGGTCGGCTGGGGCTGTCAAGACGACCACGAAGGCGCCAGTGGCGAAGAAGGCCGCCGTCAAGACGCTCCCGAAGGCGCCAGCCACCAAGAAGGCCGCCGTCAAGACGCTCCCGAAGGCGCCAGCCACCAAGAAGGCCGCCGTCAAGACGCCAGCCACCAAGAAGGCCGCCGTGAAGACGACCGCCGCCAAGCCGCGGGTGACCAAGGCACCGGCGAAGAGGGCTC
>JANXUE010000195.1 GCA_025352005.1 Frankiales bacterium | reverse complement strand
GGCGAGTTGCCGGGTCGCGTCCGCCTGGGACAGCCCGACGACTGGTGGCGGCTTGATGAGGTTGTTGTCGTTGCCGAGCAGGGCGTGTACGAGCAGCCCCGAACCGATCGCGACGACCAGCAGCAGCAGTCCGAACAGCGTGTATCCCAACGCCCGGCTGCGCTCCGCGCGGACGACGGTCGTGGCCAAGGTCGGGGGTGGGGCGCCGTTCAGCAGTACGGGCGTCGCGAGCACCGGCTGGCCGGCGACGGCCCGGAGCAGGTCCTCGCGCATCTCCAGCGCGGTCTGGTAGCGGTTGGCGGGGTTCTTGGCCATCGCCTTGAGCACCACTGCGTCGACGTCGCCCGACAGGCTGGGGTCGTACTCGGTCGGTGGGACAGGGTCCTCGCGGACGTGCTGGTAGGCGACCGCCACAGGGGAGTCGCCGACGAAGGGCGGTGACCCGGTGACGAGCTCGTACAGCAGGCAGCCGGCCGAGTAGATGTCGGACCGCGCATCCACGTGTTCGCCGCGGGCCTGCTCGGGGGAAAGGTAGGCAGCCGTCCCGATGACCGAGGCGGTCTGCGTCATCGTCGAGGAGTTGGCCGCAGCGGCCTGGGCGATCCCGAAGTCCATCACCTTCACCTCGCCGCGTGTGGTGAGCATGACGTTGGCCGGCTTGATGTCGCGGTGGACCATCCCGGCGGCGTGCGCGACGTCGAGCGCGGAGCACACGTCGGCGGTGACCTCAAGCGCCCGCTCCGGGAGCAGTCGTCCCTCGGTGTTGAGCAGGTCGCGCAGGGTCTGGCCGTCGACGTACTCCATCACGATCCAGGGGACGCCCTGCTCGTCCTCGCCGGTGTCGTAGACCGCGACGACGCTCGGGGCGTCAAGCGACGCGGCCGACTGGGCTTCTCGACGGAAGCGGGCTTGGAACGCCGGGTCGCGGGCCAGGTCCTGGCGCAGCACCTTGATCGCGACGTCCCGTCCGAGGCGCACGTCGGTGCCGTGCCGCACCTCGGCCATGCCCCCGCGCCCGATCACCTCACCGACGGAATACCGCCCGCCCACGAGCTCGGTCACGGGCTGGCCCTCATCGACCGAGCACCGCCCGCATGACGTCCCGGGCAATCGGTGCGGCGACCTTGCCGCCGGTCGCGTCGGACCCCAGGGAGCCGCCGTCCTCGACGAGGACCGCGATCGCGACGACGGGGTTCACCGCGGGCGCGAAGCCGATGAACCAGGCGTGCGGCGCCTGCCCGACGGCGTGCTGCGCCGTACCGGTCTTGCCGGCGACCCGGACGCCGCTGATCTGCGCGGCGGTACCGGTGCCCGACTGGACTACGCTTTCCATCATGGTCGTGAGCTGGGCCGCCACGCCGGCCGAGACAGCGTGCTCGGCATAGACCTTCTGGTCCGCGCCGTGCAGCTGCGACAGGTCGGGGGCCTGGACCTCGCGGACGAGGTAGGGCCGCATCACAGTTCCGTTGTTGGCGATCCCCGCGGCGACCATCGCCATCTGCAGGGGGGTCACCCGCACGTCGTACTGGCCGATGGCCGACTGGGCCTCCTGCGCCTTGGTGAGCTGGTCCGGGTAGACCGAGTCGGCGACCGGCTGGGGCAGCTCAAGGGAGCTGTCGCCGAAACCGAAGGCCTGTGCCTGCTTACGTACCTTGTCGGCGCCGAGCGCCATACCGAGCGCCCCGAACGCGGTGTTGCAGGAGATCCTGAACGCCTCCGCGAGGCTCTGGCTCTTGCCGTTGCCGCAGACCTCGCCGCCGAAGTTGCGCAGGTTGGCGGTGGTGCCGGGCAGGTCCAGCACGGTCGGCGAGGGGATCTGCGTGCTCGGGGTGTAGCCGCTTGAGAGGGCCGTCGCGGCCGTGATGACCTTGAACGTTGACCCCGGCGGGTAGGTCCGCTCGACGGCCCGGTTGACCAACGGGTCACCTGCCAGCGAGAGCAGGTTGGTGTAGGCGGCCCGAATCGAGGCCGGGTCGTGCGTCGAGAGTGCAGCTGGGTCGTACGACGGGGTCGAGGCCTCGGCCAGCACGGCACCGGTGCGGGGGTCGAGGGCAACCACGGCGCCGACCTTGCCCTGCAGCCCGTTGTAGGCAGCCTGCTGCGCCGCCTGGTTGAGGGTCAGCACGATCGACCCGCCGGCGACCTGCCGGCCGGTGACGTAGTCCGACAGCCGGCGTACGAGCAGCCGGTCGTCGGAGCCGGACAAGATGGCATTCTCCTGCCGCTCGATGCCGGTGCTGCTGTAGACGAGGGAGTCGAATCCGGTGACGGGGGCGTAGACCGCGCCACCGGGATAGGTCCGGAGGTACTTGAGGGTGTCGGTGGTCGCGACGGACTTGGCGATGGCCTGCCGGTCCTTGCCGGTGCCGATCACGATGGGGCCGCGCTCCCGGTCATAGGTCCGCAGCAGGACCCGCCGGTTGCGGGGGTCGTTGCGATAGTCCTTGGCCTTGACGACCTGGACCCAGTTGGCCTGCAACAGCAGCATTCCGAACAGCACAAGACAGGCCACGGCGACTCGGCGCAGGGGCCGGTTCACCCGCGCCTGACCACGGTCGTAGGTGCGTCCTGCAGGCTCGCGCGGGCGGCGGACGGGCTGACCGGGGACGGAGCCGGCCGACGGGCGGCGTCGCTGATCCGCATCAGCAACGCGATCAGCACGTAGTTCGTGACGACGGACGACCCGCCATAGGACAACCAGGGCAGGGTGACGCCGGTCAGTGGGATCAGGCCGGTGACGCCGCCGACGATGACGAACACCTGCAGGGCCAGGGCGAACGACAGGCCACCCCCGAGCAGCTTGCCGAACGAGTCGCGGCAGGTCAGGGCCGCCCGCAGCCCGCGCTCGACGATCAGCGCGAACAGCACGAGGACGGCCATCACCCCGACCAGCCCGAGCTCCTCGCCGATGGCGGCCAGGATGAAGTCGGTCTTCGCGAAGGGGACGGTGTTGGGCGAGCCCTCCCCGAGCCCGGTGCCAAAGATCCCGCCGGTGCCCATCCCGAACAGCCCCTGCACCAGTTGGTAGCCCTGATTGTTGGTGTAACGGAACGGGTCGAGCCAGGTGTCGACGCGGGCCTGCACGTGCCCGAACAGGTGGTAGGCCGTGAAGCTCGAGCCGGCGAACAGCGCCAGGCCGATCAGCAACCACGAGGTGCGCTCGGTCGCGATATAGAGCATCACCACGAAGATCCCGAAGAACAGCAGCGAGGTGCCGAGGTCCTTCTCGCGGACCAGCACCGCGATCGACGCGACCCACGCGAACAGCACCGGCCCGAGGTCGCGCGCCCGCGGCAGGTCGATGCCGGCGACCCGGCGGCTGGCGAGCGACAGCACGTCGCGCTTGCTCACCAGGAAACTGGCGAAAAAGACCATCAGCAAGATCTTGGCGATCTCCGACGGCTGCACCGTGATCGGGCCGACCCGGATCCACAGCCGGGCGCCATTGATGGTCGCGCCGACGCCGGGGAGCGCGGGAAGCAGCAGCAGCAGCAGGCCGGCGGCGGCGCAGGTGTAGGCGTACCGCGCCAGCCGCGTGTGGTCGCGGACGACCACGAGCACGGCGACGAACAGCCCCACTCCGATGGTGGTCCAGATCAGCTGCAGCGGGGCGTCGGCCCGCGGGACGGCCCGCCCGGCCTGCCGGGCGCGATCGGCTGAGGCCAGGTCGAGGCGGCGTACCAGGACGATGCCCAGGCCGTTGAGCAGGGCCACGCAGGGCAGCAGGAGCGGATCGGCGTACGGCGCACAGCGGCGCACCGCGAGGTGGGCCAGCACGTAGAGAGTGCCCAGCCCCAGGCCGTACCCGAGGGTGCCGCTGGGGACCGTGCCGTTCTGGCCGATCCCCACGGCGGCGTAGCCGGTCGCGGCCAGCGCGGTCGCGAACAGCAACAGCGTGAGCTCGGTACCGCGGCGGCTGCGGGCCGGCCCCTGAGGGGCTGTCAGGGCGCTCACGGGCACGCCGCCGAAGGGCCCGGGGTGACTGCGGGGGCCTGCGTGGGGGTGGCCGTGGGGGTGGGCGTGGGTGTCGGGCTGGGTGCGGCGCTGCTGCACGCGGCGGCCGTGGCCAACCGGTCCACGATCGCGCGGGCGTCCCGCGCATCGGTCGCCGGGATCCCGTTCTTCACCTTGGCGCGATCGAGATCGGACAGCTCGTCGGCGGAGACGGTGCTCCGGAGCTCGACGGAGTGCAGGGCGATGCCCGCGACCGATCCCTGGACGCCCCGGAAGACGGCGACGTCGGCGCCATCGAGCCCGACGAAGTACTGCGTCCGGACGTAGGCGTAGCCGGCGCCGGCACCGACGAACAGCAGGAGCAGGACGCCGAGCGAGATCCAGGCGGTACGCCGGCCGCGCCGCCGCGGCGCGTCGACCGAGCGCTCCCGGACCGGCGGCGCCGTATCGCGGCCCTCGGCAACCCGGGCCCGGCTGGCGGGGCTGTCCGCGATCCCCGGCGGGGCCTCCTGCGGGGCTTCCGCCGCCGCGCCGGCCACGACCGGGTCGGCCCGGGGGACGTCCTCGTCGACGACGTCGGCGACGATCACCGTCACGTTGTCGGGTCCTCCACCGCGCAGGGCGAGCTGGACCAGCTGGTCGACGCTGGCCTGCGGGTCGCTGATCCCCAGCGCCTCACGAAGGGTGTCGAGGCTGCCGACCGGGCCGGTCAGTCCGTCGCTGCAGACGAGGTACCGGTCTCCCACCCGGGCCTCGCGGACGGACAGGTCGAGCTCGACGTCGTCGCGGCCGTCGAGAACACGGGTGATGACGGAGCGCTGTGGGTGGTTGCTCGCCTCCTCCTCGCTGATCCGGCCGGCGTCGACGAGGGTCTGGACGAGGGTGTGGTCGTGGGTGATCTGGCTGAGCTCGCCGTCACGCAGCAGGTAGCAGCGGGAGTCGCCGACGTGCAGCAGGCCGACCCGGCCGCCGGAGAACAGCAGCGCCACCAGGGTCGTCCCCATCCCGCGCAGCTCGCCGTCGGCAGCGACCATGTCCCGGAGGTGGCCGTTGGCGGACTCGGCCCCCGCCCGCAGGGCGGCGAGCAGGTCAGCGCCGGGGGCGTCCTCGTCCAGCGGCGCCAGGGAGGCGATCGCGACGGCGCTGGCGACCTCGCCCGCCGCGTGACCGCCCATGCCATCGGCAACGGCGAGCAGCCGCGGGCCGGCGTACACGCTGTCCTCGTTCATGGCGCGCAGGAGCCCGGCGTGGGACCGGGCAGCGAAGCGCAGTGCCAGGGTCACGCGCGCAGCTCTATCTCGGTCTTGCCGATCCGGATGACGCTGCCGAGCGGGACGGGGGTGGGGCGGCTCACCTTCGTGCTGCCCAGGTAGGTGCCGTTCGTGGACCCGAGGTCCTCGAGCGTCCAGCCGCTGTCGGTCGGGACCAGCCGGGCGTGCCGATTGCTCGCGTAGTCGTCGGTGAGCACCAGCGTGGAGTCGTGCGCCCGGCCGAGCGTGACGGGTGCGTCCGCGAGGGTGACCGTCGTGCCTCGCAGCGCGCCTTCGGTGACGACCAGCTTGCTGGGCACGCCCTTGCGCTTGACGGGCTTGGCCGGTCTGGCCGCCTTGGTGGACGTGGGTCGCATGGCTTTGGGTTGCGGCGGCGGGGCAGCCGGCCGGCCGGAGAGGTCGGCCCGGATCGTCCGCACCGCAAGCAGGATGAACACCCAGAGCAGGCCCAACAGCCCGTACTTCACGACCGCCACCACCAAGGCGCTGCCCATCAGTGGCCTGCCCGGAAGACCAGCTCCGTCGACCCCACGAGGATCCGGTCGCCGTCGTGCAGGGTGACAGCGGTGACCCGCTGTCCGTTGACACGGGTGCCGTTGGTCGACGCGAGGTCGTGCAGCTCGACGTGCCCGTCGACCTGCCGCAGCTCGGCGTGCCGGCGCGAGACGCCGGTGTCGGGCAGCTGCACGTCCGCCTCGGTACCGCGCCCAAGGACGGTCGACTGGGCCAGCGCTATCGTCCGCCCGCCCTCACTCAGGTACGCTGGAGCGGTAGCCGCCTCTGGTTCGGACCGCCCTGCCAGCTGTGGGGCGGCTGGCCGAACCGCAACGGCCCCGGCGACGACAGCGCTGCGCACCCGGAAGGCTCCGGTCGCCAGGCCGTCCACCTCCTCGAAGGTCACCTCGACGGGACCGACGAACGACCAGCCCTGTTCCTGTGCGGACTCGGCGACCATGCCGGCGAGCTCCTTGCGCAAAGGGGCGTCGTACTCCTTGAGGCGCTCGGCGTCGGAGCGCCCGAGCTCCACGGTGTAGGCGTTGGGGACGAGCACCCGACCCGCCGCCACGATGGCTTTTTTGGCCTCGGCCTCGCGGGTCAGTGCTGCGGCAACCTCCACCGGCTCGACCCAGCCGCCGAACGCCCGCGCGAAGGCTCCCTCGACAAGGCCTTCGAGTCGACGCTCGAAGCGCTGGAGGACACCCACGCCGTACCCCTTCCCTTGTCGCGGTGATCGTATCCGCGACGGCGCCGCTCCCGTGGCCCCGGCACCGCTAGGGCTGCCTGCTACCGTGGCCCCGCACACTCGGGCGAGTGGCGGAATGGCAGACGCGCACGGTTCAGGTCCGTGTGTCCGTAAGGACGTGGGGGTTCAACTCCCCCCTCGCCCACACACAAAAACCAGGGTCAACCACTCAACGGGCCTTGCTGGCGAAGGCCGCAGGGTCGGCGGCGAAGCGGTCCCGGCAGCCCAGGCTGCAGAACGCGACGTCGTGCCCGTCGTGGGTGAGGTGGGCCGCGGCGGTGGCCGGGTCGACGGTCATCCCGCAGACCGGATCGATCACCTCGCCGGGCTCCATCGGCTCCTCACCCATGCCCTCCGCCGCGGGCGAACCGGCCTCGTACTTACCGGGGTCTTTGTCGAACTTGGTTTTGCACCGGTCGGAGCAGAAGTAGACGGTGTGGCCCTCGTGCTCGCTGGTGGCACCGGGGTTGTCGCGCTCGACCTGCATCCCGCACACGGGGTCCTTCGCGTAGGCGCCGCCGGCCCCGAAGCGCTCGCGGTTGCGGTAGATCCAGTAGACGACCGCCGCGACCCCGAGGAACAGGATGTTCAGGACCATCGTGTAGTTCAGCGCGAAGTAGGTCGGGGCGATCTCCTTTGGCCGGGTCGGGAAGCCGATCCCGACGGCCCGGAACAGCAGGTCCACCGCCAGGCCCGCAACGGCCATCACCGCCCAGAATGACAGGAACAGGCGGGTGGCGATCCTGCGGCCGTAGAACTTGCCATAGATGACGACCAGCGGAAAGGCGATGAGGTCGGCGAAGATAAAAGCCACGGTGCCGCCGAAGCTGATGCCGCCCTTGTAGAGCGCCGCCGCGAGCGGCACATTGCCGATGCTGCACACGAAGCTGAGGAAGGCGATGATCGGCCCGAGGACGACGTTCTCCAGGTCGGTCAGGACACCGTGCCCCGACAGGAACAAGGTCTCGAAGACACCGGTGGGAACGGCGACGGCGATGAGGCCGGCGACGAGGTAGCCGATGACGAGCTCGCGACGCAGCATGGTGAGGTCCGAGACGGTGTAGCCGGCGGCGTCGGCCCAGCCGGCCTTGCTCTTGAGTCGCTCGCGGAAGGGCTTGGCCGAATCGGCAGCGTCGCTACCAATGTCGCTACCCATGTCACCGCCCATGCCGGCGTGGCCCTCGTGGCCGCTCGCACCGGTCTTGCCGGCGTTGAGGCGCTTGCGGGCCTGCTCGAGCTCGGCGGCGGGGAAGATCCGCGGGGCGAGCAGGGTGAACAGCAAGATCATGATGGCACCGCCGACGAACTCCGCGGCGGCGAACTGCCACCCCATCAGCAGCCACAGGATGATCCCGAGCTCCAGGACCAGGTTGGTGCTGGCGAACATGAAGACCATGGAGGACGTGAAGTCGGCGCCCCGCTGGAACAGCGACTTGGCCAGTGCGCTCGCGGCGTACGAGCACGAGCTGCTCGCCGCGCCCAGCAGCGAGGTCCGCACGATCGTGCGGGGCCCGTGGTCACCCATCGCCTTCTGCATCTCCGCACGGGACACGAAGGACTGCACGGCCCCCGACAAGGTAAAGCCCACGACCAAGGCCCACAGGGTCTCCCAGAACATGAAGAAGCCCTCCTGCAGGCTGTCCCCGATCGTCGTCAGCAGATCCATCAGCTGCTCCCTGTCTTGGTGCTGGTCTTGGTGCTGGTCTTGGTGCTCTTGCGGCGACGCCAGGCCAGCCTGATCTCGGTGAGGACGAAGGCAAGGCGAGCGGCCGGCCCGGCGTCACAGCCAGGTACGTCGGCGATCACCTCGCACGCCTCCGTGACTTTGATGTGCTTGTCTTGCTCAGCCACCCTGTCGCTGTCAAAGGTGCTCACTTCTTCAGACACGTCCGTTAACCTCTGGTCGCACAGATTTTACCCCGGGGGGGTATCTTCTCAAACGGCATGGCCACCCCCGATGTTCCTGGGGCGCCCGGCACGATCGGCGCCGACTTCGGGAGGTTCACGCCCGCGCAGTACGCGCAGCGCTCCCTCGGCCAGATCGAACCCTCCTGCCCGGGCTCGGCAGCTGCCGAGATCCTGGCGAAACTGAAGTGACCGGTCGCGCAACCGCGGTAGCAGACCCAGCAACGAAGGGTGTGCACGATCCCTTGCGGGCGCGGGGGGTGCGCTGGTCGCAAGGGATCGTGCACGCGTCGGCCTCGGGGGGGTGGGGCCGACGCGCTCGGGGCCCGGGCGCAGCAGTGATCAGCGGAGCCGGGCGACCACGTAGTTGCTGGAGTAGAGCGTCTGCAGCTTGACGTAGGCCCCGGTGTGCGGGGCGACCCACCAGCGGTTGCTGCCGGCGTAGATCCCGACATGGGTGATCTGTCCGTAGCTGTTCCTCATGAAGATCAGGTCACCGAGGGCACGGCTGGACGCGGCGACGTGGCGGACGGCGCTGGAGGAATACTGCTGAGCGGCGTTGTGTGGCAGCCGCTTGCCGAACCGGCCCCAGACATAGAGCGTCAGCCCTGAGCAGTCGAACCGGGTGGGGCCTGCGGCGCCGTATACGTAGGGCTGTCCCTGGTGCCGGCTCGCCTCCTGGACCGCCAGCTGGCCGATCGTGAGCGCGTCCGACGGCGCGGTCGTGACCACGGTCGCTGAAGCGAGGGTGAACGCGACCAGGAGCAGCCGGGCGACGGCACGGGTCATGGTGGGCATCCGCTGGGGCCTCTCCGCACGCCTGCGAGGTCAGCTGTCGGGTTCGGGCGCGGTGGTCGCCCGGCCTCTGTGAAGAGGCTTCACCCCGAGGAGCCCTCGTGGGCCCCATGTTCGTCGGGTCCCCCGCCCCTGCCCGTTGCGGTGCTCCGGCTCCGGGTGGAGCCGACGTGTGCGTCGACGTGGGCAGGACTCGGCGATCCGTCTCGGCACACCCACCGTCTGGCAGGTCACGAGAAGGTAACAACGCCTACCGCGAAAGGCAAACTGCAGGACACCCCCAGTGAGTACTGCGCAGCACCACGACCAGGCTGTCGTCGACGCGGCTGGCGTCGGCGAGCACGTGGTCATGGCACCTCTCGCTGAGAGGCGACCGGCTGCCCTAGCGTCGCCTTGCGTCAGCCGTGTGAGCTACAGGGACTTCGCGAGGGCGGTCATCGTGGCGACCTCCTTGGTCTGGGCCGCGATGATCATCGTGGCCAGGGCCTTGGAAGCGGTGTCCTGGCCGTCCTTGAGCTCGATGCCTGCCATCTCGATGGCCCCGCGGTGGTGGCGGGTCATCATGTCGACCCACATCCGGTCGAACTCCGCGCCAGTGGCCTTGCCCAGGGCGGTCATCTCGTCGTCGCTCATCATGCCCATGCCGGTCGAGCTGCCCCCGTGCATGCCGGACATGCTGTGGCCGGTGGTGGGAATGGGCTTGCTCCAGCCTTTGAGCCAGCCGCTCATTGTTGCGATCTCTGGGGCTTGCGCGCCCTTGATCGCGGTTGCCAGGGTCTTGATGTCGGCGTTGGTGGCCTGCGCGAGGGCCATGTCGGCCATCTCCACGGCCTGCCCGTGGTGCGGGATCATGTCGGTCGAGAACGCGACGTCGGCGCTGTTGTGCGCTGTATTGCCGCTGGTGCTGTCGCTGGTGGGTTTGCTGCCGGTCGTCGAGTTGCTGGTCGAGCCGCAGGCGCTGAGCGTTAGCGCGCCGAGCAGCGCGACCCCGACGAAGACGGTACGACGGCTGGTGAGGGTTCGGGTCATGGCAGTGCTCTCCTTGTGAAGGACTCCGGGGACGGAGACAAAGACGTGCGGGAAGGGGACGCGCGCAAGCTCGCGTCGGCTCACGTCCTGGAGATGCACAGAGCGTTCAGGTCGGGGGCACCGAGGTTGGGCGGTCGCTGGGGGGCCGGCACCGCGCGGACTGCGGTCCCGGTCGGTGCCAGCCACGCGTCCTGGGCCCCCAGGGGAACAGGTACGACGCCAGGACGGTCACTGTGGGTGGTCCGGCCGATGTCGGCGAGGCACGGCTGGAGGACATGGTGGGCGGGGGCGGCAGGAAGGTGACGCGAGGGAGCTGGGGCCATCCACGTCGCGGGCGCACTCCTCGACGCGCTCATGCCTCCCTGCCCGTGAGCGCCCTGATGACCTTCGGCGAGGGCTGGCGTGCTGTGCATCGCCAGCAGCCCGAGGACGCTGGCCAGACAGAGCAGCAGCAGCCGCCCGCACCGCACCGTCATCGAGATCATGGACACACACTACCCCCTAGGGGTACCCGGGGCAGGTTGGACCGGAGGTTCTTGCCTCGTGAGGCTCGAGGTTGTTACCGTCTTTCCAACTACGTCATGACGTAGGCGTGCCGAGGTGGATCGCCGAGCCCTGCCCACACCGGAGCACCCCCCCAGCACCGCGACCCTGGGCAGGGACGGGGGACCCAACGAAGACGGGGCCCGTGAGGGCTCCTCGGGGTGAAGCCTGCACCCTGCAGGCCGGGCACATTTCCGCGCCCGAACCCGACAGCTGACCTCGTAGGCGTGCGGAGAGGCTCCTGCGCGCATGTTCCGTCCCACCCTTTCGTCCGTGAGAGCCCGCCTCGCTGCGGTGGTCGCCAGCCTCACCCTGCTGGCCCCCGGCGTCGCCCTGATCGGGACGTCCCCGGCCCAGGCCACGACCCTCGGCCAGCGGGCCGTTGCCGAAGCCGCCCGCCACTACCAGGCCCCCTACCGTTACGGCGCTGCCGGTCCGTATCGCTTCGACTGCTCAGGCCTGACGTTGTACGTCTTCGCCCGGCTGGGTCGCTCGCTGCCGCATTCGGCCGCCATGCAGTACAACGCCCGTGGCGTGCGGCACGTCAGTCGCGCTCAGCTGGCCGTCGGCGACCTCGTCTTCACGATCCGGTCCGGTGGCATCCGGCACGTCGGCATCTACGCGGGCAACAACCAGATGTGGGCCGCCACACAAACCGGTGACGTCGTCCGAAAGCAGAGCCTCGCCAACCGGATCCTGGTCTTCGGTCGGGTCAGCTGACAGCGTGCGCAGCCCCGCCCCACGGCGACTCGCGGCCGCCCTCGTCGTGGGGCTCGCCGCCACTTCGCTGAGCGTCGTCGTACCGGGTCCGGCGCGCGCTGACGAGGTTGCGGTCGCCCAAGCTCGCGTGGACGCGCTGCAGGGTCTGGTCGCGGCGTCGGCCCGGACGCTCACCGCCGGTACCCGTCAATGGGAGGCCGACCAGGCGAGCCTTCGGGTGGTCCAGCTTCAGGTCCGCAACGCCCAGCGCCAAGTGCAGCAGTCCGAGAGCGCAGCTGCCGACACCCGGGCGAAGGTGGCCTCGATGGCCCGTCGGATGTACATGAGCCCGATGCCGAGCGGGCTGCAGCTGGCGTTCACCCGGGGACCGGACCAGGTCATCGATGCTCTGCAGAGCAGAGGTTCGCTGGCGCAGGTCGCCGGCAGCGACGCAACCATCCTCCGTCGCGCGCAGACCGCCCGCTTGCACCTGCAGGCACGTCAGCTCACGCTCCAGCAGCTCGAGTCGGACGCGCGGCGCCTCGTCGACCGCTCGAAGGCCCGCCTGGCTGAGCTCGACGCCCTCGCGCAGCGCACCTCCGATCAACTCTCGGCCGCGCAGCAGGAGTTGCAGGGCGCGCGTGAGCGCAAGGCCGCCGGGATCGCTCGGGCTGCCGCCCAGGCCCAGGCCCGCGCAGCCGCGGTCGCGCGCGCTGCCCGCGCGGTACGGGTCGTCCCGTTGGCCTCGGGGCTCTCCTCCGCCTCCGGCGGTACTGCCTGCACGGGCGGGAGCACCGCGGGGCAGGCCAACGGCAACCTCGACCCCGGCTCGCTCTGCCCGCTGTGGAGCGCCCCCGGAGAACGGTTGCGGTCCGATGCCGCGGCAGCCTTCAACCGGCTCAGCCACTTTCACGCGGCCACCGTCGGGAACGCCCTGTGCGTCACCGACTCCTACCGCTCCTACAGCGAGCAGGTGTCGGTCTACCAGCGCAAGCCCGGGCTCGCCGCAATACCGGGGACGAGCGAGCACGGGTGGGGGCTGGCCGTCGACTTCTGCGGAGGGATCCAGGGGTCCGGCTCCGCTGCCTCTGCCTGGATGAAGGCCAACGCCGGCCGCTTCGGCTTCTTCCACCCGTCGTGGGCCGAGCCGTCCGGCAACCGCCCTGAGCCGTGGCACTGGGAGTTCAACAGCTGAACAAGCCTCGGGCTCTTGACGGATGGGGTACCTTAGGGGGGTAGGGTTCACCCATTGCGAGAGGCAGGCCGATGCCGGGCTACAGCGACACCAAGGACGACCACCTCAAACGGCTGCGCCGCGTCGAGGGCCAAGTGCGGGGCATCGCCAAGATGGTCGAGGACGACAAGTACTGCATCGACATCCTCACCCAGGTTTCCGCAGCAACCAAGGCCTTGCAGTCCGTCGCGCTGATGCTCCTCGACGACCACATGGGTCACTGCCTCGTCGAGGCCGCGCGGGCCGGGGGGTCCGAGCAGGAGCAGAAGCTCAAAGAGGCCTCCGAGGCCATCGCTCGCCTCGTCCGCAGCTAGACCCATCCCCCAGGAGAACCACATGACTGCTACAACCGCCACACCCGCCACCAGCACCACCTACACGGTCACGGGGATGACCTGCGGGCACTGTGTCGCCTCCGTCACCGAAGAGGTAACCGCCCTCGTCGGCGTGACCGGCGTCGAGGTCGACCTGCCTACCGGTGCCGTCACCGTCACCAGTGACGCGCCGCTCTCGACGGACGAGCTACGTGCAGCTGTCGAAGAAGCCGGCTATCAGCTCACCGCTTGATTCGCCCCACGCTCGACTGAGGAGCCCCCCGTGACCACCACACCGAGCACTACTCCGAGCACCACTGCGAGCGCCGCTCCAGGAACCGACAGCACTGTCGAGCTCGCCATCACCGGCATGACCTGCGCGTCCTGCGCGAACCGGATCGAGCGCAAGCTGAACAAGCTCGAGGGCGTGACCGCCAGCGTCAACTATGCGACCGAGCAGGCTCGCGTGAGCTACCCGGCGGGGGTCAGCACGGACGACCTGCTGGCCACCGTCGCTGCAGCCGGCTACGGGGCGACGCTTCCCGCCGTACCCGAGGTCGGTGATGGTTCCGACGAGGCCGATCCGACCCGGCCGCTGCGGGACCGGCTGGTCGTGAGCGCGGTCCTTGGCCTGCCCGTGCTGGTGCTGTCGATGGTGCCGGCCCTGCAGTTCCGCGACTGGCAGTGGCTCGCGCTGACGCTCGCGTCGCCGGTGGTCGTGTGGGGGGCGCTGCCGTTCCACCGGGCGGCGTGGGCCAACCTGCGGCACCGGGCCGCCACGATGGACACCCTGATCTCGATGGGCACGCTGGCGGCCTGGATCTGGTCGCTCTACGCGCTGTTCTTCGGCACGGCGGGCGAGGTGGGCATGAAGATGTCCTTCAGCGTCACGGCCAACCGGATGGATGGCCAGGACGAGATCTACCTCGAGGTTGCTGCTGTCGTGACCGTGTTCCTGCTCGCGGGGCGGTACTTCGAGGCGCGTGCCAAGCGGCGCGCTGGGGCTGCGCTGACGGCTCTGCTCGAGCTCGGGGCCAAGGATGTCGCCGTACGACGGGACGGGGCCGAGGTCCGGATCCCGATCGGTTCGCTGGTTGTCGGGGACGTCTTCGTCGTGCGTCCCGGGGAGAAAATCGCGACTGACGGCGAGGTCGTCGAAGGCAGCAGCGCGGTCGACGCCAGCCTGCTGACCGGCGAAAGCGTGCCGGTCGAGGTCGGCCCCGGCGACCCCGTCACCGGGGCTACCGTCAATGCCGGTGGCCGGCTCGTGGTCCGCGCCATTCGCGTCGGCAGCGACACCCAGCTGGCCCAGATCGGCCGGCTCGTCAGCGACGCGCAGAGCGGCAAGGCTGACGTCCAGCGGCTCGCGGACCGGGTCAGCGCGGTCTTCGTACCTGTCGTGATCGCCGTCGCTGCAGGAACTCTGGGGGTGTGGCTGGCCACCGGCAACTCGATCACGGCGGCGTTCACGGCGGCTGTCGCGGTCCTGATCATCGCCTGCCCCTGCGCCCTCGGGCTCGCTACGCCGACAGCACTGCTCGTGGGCACCGGCCGGGGCGCGCAGCTCGGGATCCTCATTAAGGGACCGGAGGTACTGGAGAGCACCCGCCGCGTCGACACCGTCCTGCTCGACAAGACCGGCACGGTCACCAGCGGGCTGATGACCGTGCACGACGTTCTCGGAGCCCACCCGGCGGAGGTCCTGCGGATCGCCGGTGCGCTGGAGGACGGCTCAGAGCACCCGATCGCCCGCGCCCTCACCCGGGCTGCCCGCGAGGCCTCCCCCCTGCCGCCGGTGGAGGGCTTTCGCAACCACGCCGGCCTGGGCGTCGAGGGCGTTGTCGATGGCCACGCGGCCCTCGTCGGTCGGCCTTCCCTGATGGCCCAGTGGTCATTGACCCTGCCGCCCTCCCTCGCCGCGGCGAAGGAAGCCGCCGAAGGTCAGGGCCGTACGGCGGTCGTCGTCGCCTGGGACGGCGAGGTCCACGGGGTCGTCGTGGTCGGCGACACCGTCAAGGCCACGAGCGCCCAGGCGGTCTCCCAGCTCAAGGCCCTCGGTCTCATCCCGGTGCTGCTCACCGGCGACAACGCCTTGGCCGCACGCAGTGTTGCCGATTCCGTCGGCATCGAACAGGTCATTGCGGACGTGCTCCCGGCCGACAAGGTCGCGCACGTCCGGCGCCTGCAGGCACAGGGCCGGGTTG
>JANXUE010000189.1 GCA_025352005.1 Frankiales bacterium | reverse complement strand
CGGTGCACGCGGGTGGCTGCATGCCGACGGGAGCCTGAGCGAGGACGGCACCGCCCGCCGCGAGGCCATCGAGCTGCTGACGGACGAGCTGGCCCTGCCGGCGTGGGAGCGGATCGGCGAGGAGGGCGCGCAGCAGCTGCGCGACCTGGTCCGGCCGCTCAGCCAGGCCATCTCCGGGGCGGGCACCTTTGGGCGGATGGGCCCCGGTCTGTAGGCGGGCAGCCGGGCCGGGTCAGCGGACCTGGAGAACGACCTTGCCGATGTGCGTCGACGCCTCGACGACCCGGTGGGCGTCAGCGGCCGCAGACAGTGGCAGCACCTGGTCGACGATCGGCCGCACGTCGCCGGCGGCGACCCAGGGCCAGACCCCCGCGAGGACGGCAGCGACGATGTCGGCTTTCTCGGTCGCCGGTCGGGCCCGCAACGAGGTCGCGCGCACCGAGGCCCGCTTCTGCATCAGCTGCCCCAGGTTGAGCTCTGCCGTCACGCCACCCTGCATCCCGATCACGACCAGGCGGCCGTCGGTTGCCAGGGCCTCGACGTTGCGCGCGAGGTACTTGGCCCCCATGTTGTCCAGGATGACGTCGAAGGGCCCTGCCTCGACGAAGTCCTCGTCCTTGTAGAGGACGGCCTTGCTGGCGCCGAGCTCGAGGGCCCGGGCGGCCTTGTGCGTAGACCCGACGGTGACCACGACGTCGGCTCCGTGGCGGACGGCCAGCTGGATCGCCATCGTGCCAATTCCTGAGGTACCGCCGTGCACGAGCAGCCGCTCGCCGGGCTGGAGCCCCGCGAGCCCGAAGACGTTGGACCAGACCGTGCACGCCACCTCGGGCAGCGCTGCCGACTCGACGAGGGACACCCCGGCCGGGACGGGCAGCAGCTGCCCCACGGGGACGGCGACCTTCTCGGCGTAGCCGCCTCCTGACAGCAGAGCGCACACCTCATCGCCGACAGCCCAGCCCGCGACACCCGCACCGAGGGCACTGATGACGCCGCTGCACTCCAGCCCCGGGTACGCCGACGCGCCCGGCGGCGGGTTGTAGAACCCCTGGCGCTGAAGGAGGTCAGCCCGGTTCACCGCGGTGGCGGTCACGTCGACGAGGACCTCCCCAGGGCCGGCCACGGGGTCGTCGACCGTGGTGAGAGTGAGGACCTCAGGTCCGCCGTACGAGGGAAGGGTGATGGCCTGCATGGGTCTCACCCTAGGAGTGGCCCACGCAGTTGACAGCACCTGACCGGCCGGCAACGCCTGAGGCCTAGGGTGACGAGATGACCGACCCTGACCTGCTCGTGATCGGTGGGGGCGCCGCAGCCATCTCGGCTGCCCGCTCCGCCCGCCGTTTCGGCAAGACCGTCGTCATGGTCACCGACGGACCTCCGGGCGGCGACTGCACGTTCAACGGGTGCGTGCCGTCCAAGACGCTGCTCGCCTCGGCGGGAGAGCCCTTCGGCGATGCCATGGCCCGGGTGCAGCGCACGGTCGCCGGAATCGCCGCCGCCGAGAGTGTCGCCGTCCTGGAGCACGAGGGGATCGAGGTGGTCCTCGGGCGGGCTGTCTTCACCGGACCGGGGAACGTTCAGGTCGACGGCCGCATCCTGAGCTCGCGCAAGCTCGTGGTGGCCACCGGGAGCTCGCCGGTCGTCCCGAAGCTGCCCGGGCTCGAGAGCATCGATTACCTCACCAACGAGACGATGTTCGGGCTCACGAAAGCCCCCCGGCACCTTGCGGTCCTCGGCGGCGGGGCGATCGGCTGCGAGATGGCCCAGGCCTTCCGCGGCCTCGGGTGCGAGGTGACTGTCCTCGAGTCGGCCGACCGCATCCTGAGCAAGGAGGAGCCGGAAGCGTCGGAGGTGGTGCATGCTGCCCTGACCCGTAGGGGCATCGACCTGCGGGTCACGACGAAGGTCGAGGCTGTCGAGCGCACCGACGGCGGTATCAAGATCGTCACTGACAAGGGCTCGTTCGAGGCCAGCCACCTGCTGGTCGCCGTCGGCCGCACACCG
>JANXUE010000175.1 GCA_025352005.1 Frankiales bacterium | reverse complement strand
CGCCCGACCGACGCCTGCTCACCGTCCACGTGCACAGCCGGCGCGGCCGCGTAGCCGCCGGACTGCGCCAGTCGGTGCTGTCCGGGAAGGTCCCGCTGGGAGTCGACTGGATCCCGCAGTCGGTCCCGCCCGCGACGTCCGTGACGGTGCCTGGTGTGCCGGCGATCGTCGACGCCGGAAACCGCACCCTGATCGTGAGCAACCCCGGTACCGACGACACCGTCGTCTCCGTGCAGCTGACCACCTCCGACGGCCAGTTCGTCCCCGCCGGCCTGGACCAGGTCTCGGTCCCCGCCGGCACCAGCAGAGGCGTCAGCCTCGACGCGCCGGCAAAGACCTCGAACTTCGGCGTGCGCGTCAGCAGCCAGGGCGTCCCGGTACTGGCCAGTGTCTTCGTCCGCGACGCCCAAGGTGGGCCGGTTCGTGAGTTCGCCTACACCTCGGGCAGCCTGCCGCTCAGCGGCCCGGCGCTGCTCACCGACCTCGTCCTCAACCGGCCCACCGAGAGCACGTTGCTGCTGACCGCACCCGACAGCGACGCGACGGTCACGGTGTCGCCGATCCGGGTCCTCGGCACCGCCGGCGCCCTGCCGGCGGCAAAGACGATCAGGATCCCCGGCGGAAGGACGGTGGCGCTGAAGCTGTCGACGTTCTACCCCCCTGGGACCCAGATCCAGCTGGCGGTCGAGGTCCGCCCGCTCTCTGGATCTGGTCCGGTGTACGCCGCCCGCTACCTGCGCGAGCGCGGCGCCCACGGGCCGCTGACGACCCTGCTCGACCTGCAGGGCCCCTTGCAGACGGTCACCCGGCCGACCGTCGTCCAGGACCCCCGCATCGGGCGTTGACCAGTCGGCCCCACGTCAGCGCGAGCTCAGGGCGGGTCGACGACATCCGGGTCGAGTCCGAGCAGCTGTGCGACTTGGTCCACGACGACCTCGTGGATCAGGTCGGCCAGGTCCTTGCGGTCGGTGGCCCGCGCCTCCAGCGGTCGTCGGTAGACCACCACGCGCGCCGGCGCCCCCGCGTCGGCAACCAGCAGGCGACCCAGCGGCACCGGGCCCCCGGCGGTCTCGTCGGCCACGACGCCTTCGTCCCACCCGGTCCCGGGCGGCGGCACGTCCTCGACGGCGAACTCCACGGCCTCCAGCTCGGCCGCCCACCTCTGCTCCAGCTCAAGGATCGCCTCGCGCACCAGGTCGTCGAATCGTTCTGACCTGCTCCGGGACAGGGGCATCCGGACCTCGGTGCCGTGGACGGTCACCGCGGGGGGCACCAGCCGTCCCCTGAGCCCCCGGCCATGCCGCTCGC
The DNA here is from genome assembly GCA_025352005.1 of Frankiales bacterium. Taxonomy (GTDB): domain Bacteria; phylum Actinomycetota; class Actinomycetes; order Mycobacteriales; family SCTD01; genus RYN-111. The sequence goes on along the minus strand of JANXUE010000175.1, from coordinate 4,249 downwards.
GCCGTCGTCCAGAAGTGCCTGTCACGCTGCCAGGCTGTCACAACCCACCCGGGTACGACGCGACACGGGTCACCTGGTGGTGGCCGCGGCAGCGGACGGCTAGCGTCCCTCTACGTGAGTCCTGTCCGGCGGTGCTCCCGCACCGCGTGCGCGCTGCCCGCCGTGGCCACGCTCACCTACGTCTACGCCGATTCGACCGCTGTCGTGGGCCCCCTTGCCACCTATGCGGAGCCGCACACCTACGACCTCTGTGAGGCGCACGCGGTCCGGTTGACGGCCCCGCGTGGGTGGGAGGTCATGCGGCACGACCCCGACCCGACCCAAACCCGGGCTCGCAGCAGCGACGACCTCGAAGCCCTGGCCGACGCGGTCCGCGAGGCCGCCCGGCCCTCCCAGGGTCGCTCCGGCCTGCCGGAGATGAACGGTCGTCGCGGGCATCTGAGGGCATTGCCGACACCCAGCTGAGCCGGCAGGCGTCCTCGCAACCGTCAAGTTTGCCCTTATTTAAGATAGACGCGCCTGATCCTCAAGGTATCTCGAGGGTGCGACGAAGCAGGGTCACGCCCCGACCTTCGGACCGCGACCGAGACCGAGACCGTGACAGCTGCCTTCGCAGGCGGCTTCGCAGCCACCGTCACGGCCACCGTCCGCCTCACCGACGGAGTCCCCATGTCGCTCGTCACCACCCCCACCAGCCAGCTCGCCGTCTGCACGCAGTGCACCGGGACCCGCGTCACACACATCACGATGACTCTCACCGACGGCTCCATCGTGGACTTCGCCTCCTGCCATGTGTGCGAGCACAAGTCGTGGACCGAGGCCGGCACCGGCCTCGACGTCTCCGCGGTGCTGCGCAAGGCGCAGAAGATTCGGGTGTGACCTCGTCGGGTACCTGATCGCCTACCGGGCTGGCGGGCTCCGGTACTAAGGTCGGCCAGGTGACTGATCTCTCCAGCATCGTCAAGGCCTACGACGTCCGTGGTGTCGTCCCGGACGAGCTCGACGCGGACATCGCTCGGGCGCTCGGCGCGGCGTTCGCCCGGTTTACAGGCGCTCGCACGATCGTCACCGCGCGCGACATGCGCGAGAGTGGCGTCCCCCTCGGGACCGCCTTCGCCGAGGGCGTGACCTCGCAGGGCGTGGACGTCGTCGAGTCCGGGCTGGGCTCCACCGACCTGCTGTACTACGCCGCCGGGTCCATGGACATCCCAGGGGCGATGTTCACCGCCTCGCACAATCCGGCGAAGTACAACGGGATCAAGCTCTGCCTGGCGGGTGCCAAGCCGGTCGGGCAGGAAAGCGGTCTCGTGCAGATCCGTGCGGACGCCGAGCGCTTCCTCGCCGAGGGCATCCCGACCTCGGAGACAAAGGGCACGGTCACGCAGCAGGATGTGCTGGTCGCCTACGCGACGTACATGAAGCAGCTCGTGCCCGACCTGGCCGGGATCAGGCCGCTGAAGGTGGTCGTCGACGCGGGGAACGGGATGGGCGGCCATACCGTCCCGACGACGTTCCAGGGCCTGCCGCTGGAGGTGACCGAGCTCTACTTCGAGCTCGACGGGTCCTTCCCGAACCACGAGGCCAACCCGATCGACCCGGAGAACCTGCGCGACCTGCAGAAGGCCGTCCTGGCGGCTGGGGCCGACCTCGGGCTCGCTTTCGACGGTGACGCCGACCGCTGCTTCGTCGTCGACGAGCGCGGGGAGATCGTGTCACCGTCGACGCTGACGGCGCTGATCGCGGCCCGCGAGCTGGCCCGTGAGCCGGGCTCGACGATCATCCACAACCTGATCACGTCCCGGTCGGTACCGGAGGTCGTCCTGGAGCTCGGTGGTGCGCCGGTCCGGACCCGCGTCGGGCACTCGTTCATCAAGGCCGAGATGGCCCGCACCGGTGCCGTCTTCGGCGGCGAACACAGCGGACATTTCTACTTCCGCGACTTCTGGAACGCCGACTCCGGGATGCTCGCCGCGCTGCACACGATCGCGGCCCTCGGCCACACCGACGGCCCGTTGAGCAGCCTGCTCGCCTCCTACGAGCGGTATGTCCCGTCGGGCGAGATCAACTCCACCGTCAAGGACCAGGCTGGCCGGATCGCAGCCATCAAGGCGGCCTACGAGGGCACGGCCGTGGGTGGTGTGGACGAGCTCGACGGGCTGACGGTCGACCTGGGCGACGGCGCGTGGTTCAACGTCCGGGCCTCCAACACCGAGCCGCTGCTCCGTCTCAATGTCGAGGCTCGCACCGAGGCCGAGCTGGCCTCCCTGCGGGACGCCGTCCTGTCCCTCATCCGCGGCTGACCGTCACGCTCGCCGCACCCGTCGCGTGTCCCGCTAGGGTGGCGACATGAAGCTTGATCCCGCGCTGCTCGAGATCCTCGCCTGCCCCGACTGCAAGGCGCCGCTGACGGTGGACGACGCCGCCAGCGAGCTGGTCTGCACCGGCTGCGGCCTGGCCTACCCGGTCCGCGACGACATCCCGGTGCTGCTGGTCGACGAGGCCCGCACACCGTCCGCGTGACGGCCAGCAGGTGAAGCCCGACGACCTGCTCGACAGTGCCGCCGGGCTCGAGGAGGCCGACCCGTCCGGGATGCTCCGGGCCGTGGCCTCCAGCGCCGCCCAGGTGCGGGAGGCGGCTTCGTTCAGCATCGAGGCGGGCCTGCCGAGGCTGGCCGACGAGGAGCGTCCCCGGTCGGTGGTCGTGCTCGGCATGGGTGGGTCGGGCATCGCCGGCGACATCCTGGCTGCCGTCGCCGGGCCGACCTGCCCGGTGCCGGTCACGAGCCACCGCGGTTACGGCCTGCCCACCTGGGTGGGCGCCGCCGATCTTGTGATTGCCGTGAGCTGCTCCGGCTCCACCGAGGAGACCCTGTCGGCCCTGGAGGAAGCGGTACGCCGGGGCTGCCGGCTGCTCGTCGTGGGTGCGGCCGGCTCGCCGGTGGAGGAGCTGGCCCGGCGGGGTCGGGCGCTGTTCGTGCCGGTGACCCAGGGCCGCCAGCCCCGGGCCTCGGTCTTCGCGCTGAGCACCCCTCTGGTCATGGCGGGCGACGCCCTTGGCCTGTTGTCGTGCAGCCTGGAGGAGGTCGAGGCCACCGCCGTGCTTCTCGAGCAGCTCGCGGCCCGTAACCGTCCCGACGCCGACACCGTCCTCAACCCCTCGAAGACGCTGGCGCTGTCGCTGCTCGGGACCTTGCCCGTCATATGGGGAAGCTCTCCGCTGGCGGGCGTCTCGGCGTACCGGTTCGCGTGTCAACTCAACGAGAATGCGAAGGTGCCGGCCACGTGGGGGGTGCTCCCGGAAGCGGCGCACAACCAGGTCGTCGGGCTCGACGGGCCGTTCGCCGGCCGCCGCACTCCCAGCGACGACCTGTTCCGCGACCGCGGTGACGACGAGGAGAGCGAGACCACCCAGCTGCACCTGGTGCTGCTGCGCGACACCGTGGAGCACCCAGCCGTCGCCGCCCGCGCGCGGGTCGTGCGTGATCTTGCCAGGTCCCGCGGGGTCGTCGTCAGCGAGTTGATCGCGGAGGGCTCCTCGAGCTTCCAGCGGAGTGCGTCGCTGGTCACGCTGGGCGACTGGGCATCGACCTACCTGGCCCTCGCGCAGGGCCTGGACCCGACGCCGGTGGACGCGATCACCGAGCTCAAGCGCGCGACCAGCCGGTGAGCGCTGGTGGCGGCAGCAAGGCCATCGTCGCGGCCCTTGGGGCCAACCTGGCGATCGCGGCGGCGAAGCTGTTCGGCTTCTTCGTCACCGGTTCGTCGTCCCTGCTGGCCGAGGCGGTGCACTCGTTCGCCGACTCCGGCAACCAGGTGCTGCTGCTCGTCGGTGGCAAGCAGGCCCGCCGGGAGGCCGACGAGCAGCACCCGTTCGGCTATGGCCGCGACCGCTACTTCTACGCCTTCGTCGTGGCCCTGGTGCTGTTCAGCTTGGGCTCGCTGTTCGCCCTGTACGAAGGCATCGACAAGATCCGGCACCCGCACGCACTGGACTCGGCTGTGGTCGCGATCGCGATCTTGGTTTTCGCCATCGTCGCGGAGGGCTTCTCGTTCCGTACGGCGATCTCCGAGGCCCGTCCCCTCAAGGGGTCGATGTCCTGGCTTGCGTTCATCCGGCGGGCCACCTCGCCCGAGCTACCGGTGGTGCTGCTCGAGGACTTCGCGGCCCTGATCGGCCTGCTGCTCGCGCTGGCCGGGGTGGCGCTGGTCCTGGTCACCGGAGATCCGGTGTGGGATGGCGTCGGGACCC
>JANXUE010000130.1 GCA_025352005.1 Frankiales bacterium | reverse complement strand
TAACCGACGATGCTTGTCGATATTGGACAAGTGGGCCAGCCGCGTGAGCACCATGTCGCAACCTGGCAACGGCTCACGCGGCTGGCCCACTTGTCCAATATCGACAAGCATCGTCGGTTACAGCTGCCTTGGTGGGCAGTGAAGGATGCCTGGGCTTCGTCTTTGGACGAGCATCCGTCGATCGACTTCCATATCGCACCCGGGCCTTGGTTCGACGGGCAGGAAGCGATTTCGGTCCACGGCAAGGACGCAGGAGGTGAGAAGGTCAGCCTCCACGCAAATCTCACCGTGGTCCTCCCGGGGGAAGTGTCAATGGGAGGGTCGGCAGCCAGTGCCCTCGAGAACATCTGCTTCTTCGTTGAGCGGGCGGTTGAAGTGCTCAGTCAGAAGTCTGGAACGTGAAAGCACGTCCGCGTCGGAAGCCGGATGTGCGAACAAGGGCGACATGAGACGGTGGGCGAGGAGCCGGGCGCTTGGAGCCCTCCCAGGACCGGCTTGAAAGGTCAGCCTTCCCTCCACGGAGCTGGCCGGGACGTCGGGGTGAACGCCTCAACTAGGGCGGGGTGGTCAACATAGTAGGTGCCGTTACATGCTCTCGGGAGCCTGTCGGCGTACGGCCTCTACGAAGTTTGGCACTTGGCACCGCGCCAGGTTGTTGAGCAGGCCGGCGAGGTCCATCGGCGGGTTGCGGAGGTCCGCAGCTTGCTCGCTGAGGACTTGAAGAACGCGGCTGGGGAAGAGGTCGAGTTGGTCGAGCAGGAAGTCGTCGGGGTGGCGGGCCTCGATCGCCCGTGGGCCAAGTTGTTCGAGCGGAAAATCCTTCAGGTTCGCAGTGACGATCGCTTGTGCGCCACCCACGATGGCGGCTGCGAGGACGTGCCGGTCGTTGTCGTCGGGGAGGTCCAGTCCGGCGGACACCTGCTCCCAACCCGAGACGGTGGCGTCCTCGAAGGTGGCAGACATGAGCTGTGTCCGGCGACGTACTCGAGTGGGATCGATGTCGGGGTAGAGAGAGATGACGGCGTGCTCGACCTCGAGCAGGATCCGTTCGGACCAGAGGGGACGGTAGAAGCCGTCTTCGGCCAGGCGCAGCCGGGTGTCGCACAGCGCGGTGGGGACGAGCACGTTGGCGTCCAGGACCGCTGCGTACACCTCAGGCGTGCTTTCGGCGGGCCTCGGCGAGGGCTGCGTCGAAGGTTTCCGGGGGAGCGTTGTACAGGCCGAGGTCCTGTGCGTCCTGGGCCAGCTCCCTGAGCGCCTCGCGCTGCTCGGTTCGGCGTAGCTCTTGGAACGCCAGGACGTCACTGAGCCGCAGACGACGGTGCCGGCCTGGCGTCTCGTAGGGGATCTGACCCGATTCAAGGAGCTTGATGAGAGTCGGCCGGCTGATTCCGATCAGGTCCGCCGCTTGCTGCGTGGTCAGCTGTTGGCTCATCGGGGCGAACGTCACTGCCTGTCCACGTCGCATCGCGCGGACGACTTCGGCCAGCACCTGGCGCAGCTCTGGCGGTAGCGGGACGGAGCTGTCTCCGACCGTGAGCGATGCCGGCGCCTGTTCCTGCAGAGCTGCCCCGAGTGCGTCGAGAAGTGCGCTGTCCTGGCCGGGAAGGACGGTGGTCTCGCGCGCCATGAGGTCCTCCCTGTTGCCGGAGGTCAAGTATGGCTCAATTCGCAAGAATCGCAAGTACCTTGCCATGTGATGTCCGAGTGGTCACAGAAGTAGTCACAGAAGCTCCGGACAGTCCCGGTTACCGGTGAGTCGCGGCCCCGAAACGGCGCACGTGAGCGTGAAACTGGTCGCAGGTGCCCGCTCCGGCCTGCCCCGGACACCCGCTGCGCGAGTTCAAATCCCACCGCCACCGCCAGATGTTGGAGACAAAACCGCAGGTCACAGACTTGCGGGGTTGTCTCCAACAGGCGTTTTAGGCCCCAGTGGTCACGAAGTGGTCACAGGAATTTCGTGAGCCCCGGTGGTTGGGGGTAAGGAGCGGTCCGTGGCGGGACCCCGCGGGGCTAGCGCTGCTCGGTCCTACTGTTGGTCCTCGCCGGTTTCGTACTACGATTTCTCCGTGTGGAGATCCTGCAGTCGGCGCTGCGGCATGACGTCGCCCCGGAGGACATTCTGCATGCGCTCGAGCACGCGGTCGTGCTGGAGGAGATCGGGGACGATCCACTCCGCTGGCTCGTCCTCGGTCCTGATCGAGCCGCGCGGCTCCTCGAGCTGGTGGTGCTCGACCGGCCACAAGGGCCAGCCGTGATTCACGCGATGCCCATGCGCACCAAGTACCGGCGACTCCTGACGAAGAGGCGATGACGATGGCGAAGACGCACGGGACCAAGAAGGACGGCACACCGATCACGGACGCCACCATCGAGGCGCTCGCCGACGAGGCCGAGGCCGGGTACGACGTCGCAGAGCTTCGCCAACGCCAGGTTGGCCGGCCTTCGATAGGTGCGGCTCCCGCCAGCGTCGAGTCTGTCCGCCTCGATCCCGAGCTCAAACGAGATCTGCTGCTGCGTGCCGCAGCCGAGGGCGCCAGCGTGTCGGACGTGATCCGGAGAGCGCTGCGCGAGTACGTCCAGGCCAGCTAAGGCCGCCAGCGGCCCTCAGAGGATTTTCGGGAGCCCCGGCTCGTCAGGGTCGGAAGCTATCAGTAGGGCAGCCACTCGGGCTGCCGCTGCGGCCTGCAGGTCGAGGTCGACGTGCGAATACGTGTCGAGCGTGATGGAGACGTTGGCGTGCCCCAGTCGCTCCTGTACGACGCGTGGGTGCACCCCAGCGAGGAGCGCCAGAGTGGCGTGGGTGTGGCGAAGATCGTGAAGCCGGACCCTGGGCAGAGCAGCGGCTCTTGCGGCCTTGCCGAACTGGTAGCTGATGGTCTTGGGATGGATCGGCGTGCCGTCGGCCTCGCAGATGACGAGGTCCTCGTCCTGGTAGTCGGGGCCCAAGGCGAGCCGCTCTTCCCGCTGCCGCTTTCGGTGGGCCTTGAGGGCCGCAAAGGCGGCGTCGTCTAGGGCGATCGTGCGTCGACCCTTCACAGTCTTCGGCGTTCCCCAGGCGAACCCGGGAGAGTCCTTGCGTTGGACGTCTGTGGTGATCAGGGTGCGGGTGATGCGGATGAGCTGACGTTCGAATTCGACGTCGGACCATCGCAGTCCGAGCGCCTCACCCCGGCGCATGCCTGTGGTGGCGAGCAACCACCAGCAGCCGGCGAGCCGGTCGCCGGCCACGGAGTCGAGGAACGCGCGCAGCTGCGCGGCGGTCCAGGTCCGCATCTCGGTCTTGGCCCCGGGGCGGGGAGGGTCGGAGGCGTCCGCGGGGTTGCGCGTGATGGCCTGCCAGCGAACGGCGTCGCGGAATGCCCGGTGAAGGATCGCGGCGATGTAGGCGACAGAGCGGGGGCTGAGCTTTCGGTGCAGCTCGTCCCCTGCCAGCAGGTCGCGGTAGAGGGCGTTGAGGTCGGCGGGGCCGACATCCTGCAGCAGCCTGCGGCCCAGCGCCCGCCCCGCGATGTGCAGCCGCACGTTACGCCGGTAAGACTCGAACGTGCCCGGCTTGATCGTGTGCTCAACCGCTGGGAGCCAGGTCTTGTCGAAGAAGTCGGCGACGCTCGTGCGTTGCGGCGCGACGTACATGCCGCCCTCGACGCTGGTCAGGATGCGCGTCAGCTCAGCTTGTGCCTCGCGCTTGGTCGCGAACCCCCGTCGTCGGGTCTGCCGGCGATCCGTTCCGTAGCCGATGTCGACGATGAAGTACCAGCTGCCGTTCGCTGCCTTCTTGATGCTTCCCGTACGGCCTGGGCTTGCTGCCATGGTTCCTCCCGTAGGTGGGACGTGTGTGAACTCCTGCTCTCACCGTGAGGGGCGCGAGGGCGCCGTGGTGCGCGGTGGGGAAATCTGTGGAAAAGCGCTATCGACCCAGACCGCGACTCTGGCGATGTACCGGGGAGTCGTCGCCGAGACTGCCGATGTGGAATTCCTGATCGGGCCGCTGGGGACCTGCCGTTGGGCGAACGGTTGCTTGGCTGATGTTGCGGGCTACGGCGCGGTTCACGTTGCTGGTGAGGTCGTGACCGGCACGGACGGCAGTGGCATCGATGACGGCTTGCAGGTTTGGACCGCTGAGTGCGCAGGCGATGTAGCCGAGGTCGACGGTGCCGGTGTTCCAGAGGGAAGCGGCGACGTCGACGAGGATCCGTTCGCCGCTGCTCCAAGGCACCTCCTGCATCTGGTAGGCGTGGAAGGTCCGTTCGCGGAGGTTCAGGTAGTCCCACTTGCGGTCGTCCAGT
>JANXUE010000116.1 GCA_025352005.1 Frankiales bacterium | reverse complement strand
CCACCGGCGACGCGGCCTGCTGGCTGAACCGCGTCTGCCCCGCCTGCGGCGGGCTTGCCGAGGGCGAACCCTCAGCCGACTGCATCCGGTGCGGTCACATCCTGCCGGGCCAGGATGCGCCAGCGGGCGCGTGAAGGCAGTCCTCGACGCAGAGCAGACCTCGCTCGGTGGGCTGATCACCGTGGGACACGGCCAGCTTGAGGGTGGGTTCTGCTGTCAACCGCGTCGGGGGCGGGCTTGTGGCTGTCACGGCCGTGGTCGGTGAGAGCACATCGGCGGCTGCTGAGCGCGTTCCTGGAGGCGTTGCTGTGGCTGAACGGTCCTGTGTTCGGGTTCCGCTTAGAGGTGGAGGAACCTGAACGCCCCAAACAGCGTGCTGAAGGCCGCCCTTCAGGGCGAGGACCACGCCGTCGAGGCGTACGAGAAGGCCTTGAAGGAGAACATCTCAACGGATACCCGGATCTTGGCGGAGCCACAGCTCGGGCAGATCTAAGCAGCCCACACGGAACTTCAGACACTCCTGAAGATGACCACCAGCTCATCTAAATACCGTTCAGTGAGAAGCCATCAGATAGTTGGGTAGTGCTGGGGCTGGGGCCAGTAGCTGCAGCGTGGACAGGATGGTCTTCTGGTCTGGGGTGGTCGCGGAGCGTTGCGCGACTTGGCCGTCGGCGGTGGCCAGGGTGATGAGGTGCATCCGTTGGAGTACGTCGCGAACGTTGCGCCAGGTGTCGTCGGTGGCGATCTCTGCGACGCGGATCAGGAGCAGGGCGAGCCAGCTCAGTTAGACGTGGGTGCGGACGCGGTCTTCGCGGTGGTGGAACACCGGCCGCAGGACGAGAACGCCCTTCATGCCGACAGCCCCGTTCGACTTAGAGCAGGGTCTTGTAGGCCGCGGCCAGGTTGTCGGGGTCAGGGTCCTGTCGGAAGTGCGGAGCAGCCACTTGCCGTCCAGGTGGCTCTCGCGTTTGATCGCGGCGGTGTCGATCCGCAGCAGCCCGCCGTTGGTGCGGCGCAGGTAACGGCGTAGCCCGGGCTTGCCCTTCAGCGATCCGACAAACTCGTCGCGGCGCCGTTCGGTCCACGCATCGGAGCCAGCCATCAGCTGCTCGAGGTGCGCGACGAGCTGGCCGCGGACGGTGGCGTCGCGGTCGGCCTGGTCACCGGTTGTGGCAGATCACGAACCACTGGGCCCGTGCTCCCTCATCCCCGTGGTGCCGGCCCCGACGTACCTCGACCCAGTCGGTCTCGGTGAGGGAGCGCAATGCGCCCCGCAGGGTGACGCGGCTGACCCCCAGGCGGACGACGAGATCCCGGTCTGCGGGCAGGCGGTCACCAGGCGAAACCAGTCCGAGCTTGACCGCCGACAGGACCCGCTCGACGCATTCCTCGTACATGTTGCCGCTGCGGATAGCCCGGAACGCGACCGCAGCAGGATCGACGGTCGCGGGCGACCGAGAAGCTGCCATGGTCAGAGCGGCGTGACGTAGGCCCCGCAGATACCCCCGTCGACGAGGAACTCCGAAGCGGTCATGAACGAGGAGTCGTCCGAGGCCAGGAAAGCGACCGCCGCGGCGATCTCGTCAGCCTCGGCGAAGCGCCCCATCGGGATGTGCACTAGGCGCCGCGCTGCGCGCTCAGGGTCCTTGGCGAACAGCTCCTGCAGCAGCGGAGTGTTGACCGGCCCAGGACAGAGCGCGTTGACGCGGATGTTCTCCCGGGCGAATTGCACCCCAAGCTCACGTGACATCGCCAGCACGCCCCCCTTGGACGCGGTGTAGGAGATCTGAGACGTGGCCGCGCCGAGTCGCGCCACGAAGGAGGCCGTGTTGATGATCGAGCCCCGACCGCGGGTCTGCATGTACGGAATAGCGGTCTTGCAGCACAAGAACACCGAGGTGAGGTTCACGTCCTGGACGCGACGCCACGCATCGAGCCCCGTCGTGAGGATCGAGTCATCGTCAGGAGGTGAGATGCCGGCGTTATTGAACGCGATGTCCAAACCCCCGTACTTCGATACGGCCGCGCCGAACAGCGCCGCGACCTGCTCCTCCGAGGTCACGTCTACCTGAACGAACAACCCCCCGACGGCCTCGGCGGCCGCGCTTCCCTTGTCGGGGTCGACGTCCCCTATGACAACATGCGCTCCCTCCGAGGCGAGACGTCGGGCGGCCGCAAACCCGATACCGCCCGCCCCACCGGTCACCACCGCAACGCGGTCGACGAGCCGACCGACGCCCTGGTTGCCTTGTGCGTACACGATCACCCTTCCGTTGCCAAGAATACGTTCTTCACATCGGTGAACGCATGCAGTGCATCGGGGCCTAACTCACGCCCGAGCCCAGACTGCTTGAAGCCCCCGAAGGGGGTCGCATAGCGCACCGAGGAGTGGCTGTTGACCGACAAGTTGCCCGCCTCGATGCCACGTGAAACGCGCAGCGCACGACCGAGGTCGCGGGTCCAGATCGAGCCAGCGAGCCCGTAGTTACCGGCGTTGGCGAGCCGGACGGCGTCGGCCTCATCCTCGAAGGTCAATACCGCCACGACGGGCCCGAAGACCTCTTCGGTGACTGCTCTGTCAGCGGCATCGACAGGGGCGAGGACAGTAGGCGGGAACCAGAACCCCGGTCCGTCAGGGGCATCGCCGCGGAAGGCCACCGGCGCTCCGTCAGGGACGTAGGACGACACGCGGTCCCACTGCCGCTGGCTGATCAGCGGCCCCATCTGTGAGGTGTCCAGAGCAGGGTCCTCGACCCGCATGCCCTTCACGGCCGGCTCGAGCAGCTCCATGAACCGATCAAACACGGAGCGCTGTACGAGGATGCGGGACCTTGCGCAGCAGTCCTGCCCGGCGTTGTCGAACACCGCGTACGGCGCGGTGGCCGCGGCCTTTTCCAGGTCTGCGTCAGCGAAGACGACATTGGCGCTCTTGCCCCCGAGCTCGAGGGTGACTCGCTTGACGTGCGCGGCACAGCCGGCCATGACCGCCTTACCCACCGCGGTCGACCCCGTGAAGACGATCTTGCGTACGTCCGGGTGTTCAACCAGGCGCTGCCCGACCACCGTCCCCTCACCCGGGAGCACGATGAGTACGTCCTCGGGCAACCCAGCATCGAGAGCGAGCTCAGCCAGCCGCAGGGCAGTGAGGGGCGTGTACTCGGCCGGCTTGAGCACGACAGTGTTTCCTGCCGCCAGGGCGGGGGCAATCGCCCAGCTTGCGATGGGCATCGGGAAGTTCCACGGCACGATCACTCCGACCACGCCGAGCGGCTCGTGGAAGGTGAGGTCGACTCCGCCGGCGACGGGGATCTGTCGTCCGAAGAGCCTTTCGGGAGCCGCGCTGAAGTAGTTCAGGACGTCGCGGACGTTCCCCGCTTCCCAGCGCGCGTTGCCAATGGTGTGGCCGGCATTGCCTACCTCTAGCTGCGCGAGTTCCTCGAGGTGGCCGTCCACCTGCTCGGAGAACCTTCGCAGCAAACGGCCCCGATCCGCCGGGGACACCTGGCGCCAGGTCTCGAAGGCCCGACCGGCCCGGGCGACAGCTAGGTCCGTCTCGGCTGTATCGGCCATCGCCACAGTGGTGAGGACCTGCTCTGTCGCGGGGTTGACAACGTCGTAGGAGGTCGAGATTGTCACAGCCGCTCAAACCCTCGGTAACGCTCCCAGTCAGTGACCGCGCGGCCGTAGGCCGCCAGTTCGACCGTCGCCATGTTGGCGTAGTGGTCGACCACGTCGTCCCCGAAGGTGGCCCGTGCGAAGGCGCTGTCGTGCCACAGCGCTCGTGCCTCACCGAGGCTGGTCGGCACCCGCACAGCCTGGGTATCCCCGTAGGCGTTGCCCTCGTGGGCAGGCTCCAGCTCGAGCCCCTCCTCAATTCCCGCCAGTCCTGCCGCGATGGTCGCCGCGGTGGCCAGGTAGGGGTTGACGTCACCCCCCGGTATTCGGTTTTCGAGTCGCAGCGAGGGGCCATGCCCGACGAGACGGAAGGCACAGGTCCGGTTGTCACGACCCCACCGCAGGGCGGTCGGAGCGAACGAGCCTTCGACGTACCGCTTGTAGGAGTTGATGTTGGGTGCGAGCAGGAGCGTCAGCTCCCGGACGTACTTCAACTGGCCGGCAACGAACGCCTTTCCGACGTCGGACATCCCCTCCCCCTCGGCCATCACCAGGGAGCCATCCGTGCCGCGGAAACTGCAGTGGATGTGACAGGAGTTGCCCTCGCGCTCGTCGAACTTCGCCATGAACGTGAGGGCCATGCCCTCCTGGGCCGCGATCTCCTTCGCCCCGTTCTTGTAGACGACGTGACCATCGCACGCGGCGATCGCCTCGTCGTAACGGAAGGCGATTTCGTGCTGGCCAAGGTTGCACTCGCCTTTGGCGGACTCGACCGTGAGTCCTGCACCCGCCATGGCGTTGCGGATCCGCCGGAGCAACGGCTCAACGCGAGCCGTTCCCAGCATCGAGTAGTCCACGTTGTATTGGTTGGCCGGCGTCAGCGCGCGGTATCCCGCGGACCAGGCCTGCTCGTAGGTGTCGCGGAACAACAGGAACTCCAGCTCCGTACCCACAAAGGCCGTCATTCCCGCTGCCGCAAGCCGGGCGGTCTGGTGGGCCAGCACCTGTCGCGGGGAGGCGACCACCGCGGAGCCGTTCTCCCACTCCAGGTCCGCCAGGACGAGCACGGTCCCTTCCTGCCAGGGGATCGGCTTCAACGTCGACAGGTCGGGACGCAGGACAAAGTCGCCGTACCCGCTGGACCACGAGGACATCGCGTATCCCTCGACGGTGTTCATGTCGACGTCGACGGCCAGCAAGTAGTTGCACGCTTCCGTGGCGTGCTCGACGACAACATCGAGAAAGTACGCCGCATGCAACCGCTTGCCCTGCAGCCGACCTTGCATGTCGGTGATCGCGACGAGGACTGTGTCAACCGCACCAGAGTCGACCTGGATGCGGAGCTCCGCGAGAGTCAACGAACCAGAGCGGGGTTCAGGCACGGTTCTCCAAGTCGCGCTCTATCGCCGCCAGTTCCTCCGCCGAACCTTGGACCCTCGGACCGGTGAACCAGTTCTTGGCCGAGACGAGCCACCAGATGCCGGCAAAACCGACGACGACCAGCACCGCGACTGGGGTGTAGTTGAAAGTGAGCCGGGTGACCGGGCTCACTGTCGGCAGCATGAACAGCACGGTGATGAAGACCACCCACAGCACGGCGATGATTCCGATCGGCCTGCTCCAACGGCCCAGGCTCCACGGCCCGGGCTCGAAGGCGTCGCCCTGCCGCAGCCGCAGGTAAGTCGGTGTGACGTAGGCGATGTAGAGCCCGATGACGGCAATCGAGGTAACGGCAGCATAGGCAGTGGCATTGAAAAGATAGGGGAGCCCTAGGAGGAACGCAGCACCGGAGGCGAGCCAAATCGCATTGGTTGGCGTACGGGTGCGCGGATTGATCTGGTGCCAGAGCGAGGACGCTGGCAGGGCTCCGTCGCGCGAGAAGGCATAGATCATGCGCGAGTTGGCGGTCACCGACGCCATTCCGCAGAAGAGCTGAGCGCCGATCGCGATGAGCAGCAGCAGCTTGCCACCGGTGGAGCCCACCGCGTCGATGAAGATCTGGGCGGGTGGCACCCCCGTGGCGGTGCCGGTGGCGCTGTCGTAGTTTTGGATCGCATAGGTGAGGCCGATGAGCAGCACCCAGCCAGCGACGATCGACACGACGATTGAGAGCACGATGCCACGGGGACCCGCGACCGAGGCGTCGTGGGTCTCCTCGGTCATGTGGGCGGACGCGTCAAAGCCCGTCAGCGTGTACTGCGCGAGGAGCAAGCCGAGCATCGCGACATAGAACGTCGAACCCCAGCCGGTGTTGTTGACGAACTTGGTGAAGACGAACGACGTGGACTGGTGCTTGTCGGGACCGAAGGCCAGCACGGCCACGATGACGGCGACCCCGAGGACGTGCCACCACACGCTGATGTCGTTAAGACGCGCCACGACCTTCACCCCGAACTGGTTGAGCGCACCATGTAGGACCAGGATGAGAAAGAACAGCAAGATCGTGTGCCACGGTCGTGGATCGAAACCGAACTGCAGGTCAAGGAAAGCGTTAAGGAAGAAGGCCGCACCGAAGTCGATGCCCGCCGTTACTGCCACCTGCCCGAGGAAGTTGAACCACCCGGTAAACCACGACCACGCGGCGCCGTTTTGCTTCGCGAGCTTCGCCGACCAGTAGTACAGGCCCCCGGCCGTGGGGTAACTGGAGCACACCTCGGCCATCGACAGGCCGACGAACAGAGTCATAAGGCCGACGAAGGGCCAGCCCCAGATGATCACCGCGGGTCCGCCTGTGTTCAGCCCGAAGCCGTACAACGTGAGGCAGCCTGACAGGATCGAGATGATCGTGAAGGAGACGGCAAAGTTCGAGAAGCCCGACATGTGACGTGCTAGCTCTTGCGCATAGCCCAATTGGTGCAACTTCGAGGTATCGCTGTCAGGGGCGGCGGGCGACATTGGGTCGGTGCTGCTCATGCACGTCCTGTCTTCTGTTGGCGCGCGGATCAGCGCACTGGAGCCGGACCATAGGGCGAAGATGTTGCTCAGACAAGCCCCTGCAGCCACACAGTTATGCGCGGTTGGTCGCTGCCTCGACGTGCGCGATAAACAAGCGCCGGTCTGGGCCCGCCTCAGGGTGCCACTGGACCCCGAGGCAGAACGCCCGATTCGGCTCCTCGACCGCCTCGACCGTCCGGTCCTGCGCCCACGCCGTCGCGCTCAGCGTCGGAGCCAGACGCCCGAGGGCCTGGTGATGGTGACAGTGGACGTCCGCGAAGCCTCCAAGCAGTCTCTGTAACCGACTCCCCGCAGCAATACGGACCTGGTGCTCCGCGAATAGTCCTGGGCCTGGGTCGTGCAGGCCGGCTCCTGGTACGTCGGGAAGGTGCTGCACCAGATCGCCCCCGAGCGCCACGTTGAGCAGTTGCATCCCGCGGCAGATCGCGAGGACGGGAAGATCTCGCTCAAGGGCGGCCCTCAGCAGCTCGAGCTCCGTCTTGTCACGGTCCACCCGGACGATCGAGGTGTGGGGTGAAGATATCTGACCGTAACGAGCGGGATCGATGTCCGCGCCACCGGCGAGAACAAGTCCGTCAAACCGGGCTAACAGCTGCGCGTCGAACGCGCCCGTGGGGAGCACAACGGGGACGCCGCCGGCCTCGGTGACAGCGTCGACATAGGCTGCAGGGAGCAGGACGGCCGGGACGTCCCAGCTACCCCAGCGCGCCTGCTCGCGGTAGCTGGAGATCCCGATGAGCGGACGCACCTGTCCTCCCCTGGTCTCGACTCCGTGCGCAAGGGTAGTCGCCGGTAACCATTGGAGGTCCTCTGAGGGTGTTCGCTCGCCCGGTCCGGTGGTTATGTGCTGGCGGTGGCGGGTAGCCAAGCCTGGTCGGTGAATAGGTCACGGAGGATATCCATCGCTTGTTGGCGGTCCTGCGGATCTCTGACCACATGACGACCTGGCAATGGCACGCCACCGGTATGTAGCAAAGCTATTTTCACCCCCTCGGTCTTGAACACGAAACCATGATGTGCCTGCCCGCCCCCGCCGGGTGGAATCTGCTGCTGACTCTGCTTCGCCCGCACCTCAACGAGCTGCTCCAACAACGGGAACGCGCCCGTGATGCCGTACCCGAGCTGACCCCCCGACAATGGGAACTGCTCCGCCTGAGAGCCGCTGGGCAAAGCAACACCGACATCGCCAACCGGCCCCTGGTGGCACCAGGTCAGGCAGTCGGGAGAACGCTGACCATCCGGACGTTCTTGGGTGTTGGCCCAAGGGCTATCGCGACGCTTGCTGTGTAACCGCGCAGGGCGGCGCCAGCGGCGGACGGCCTGCTCCAAGTTACGGCGACGGCGAAGGCGAGGGCGACGGCGACGGCGACGGCGCGGGTGGTTGGTCGTAGGTGATCGTTGTGGTCTGGGTGCTTTCCTGGTAGCTGATGGCACCGTGCTGGAAGGTGCTGCGGCGCTGGCCCAGTTGGGGGATGACCTCGTCGGTTGTGGGGAAGCCGAGCGGGCCGGCCTCGGCTCCGTTTGCGACGTAGGTGCTGGCGATGGGTCCGCGGCACCAGAAGGCTGCGCTGTTCGGGGCCGCGCTGATGCGGCCGAGCGCGAAGAGTTGGACGCGGCCGCCGGCGACCGGGCTCTCTGCTCCTCGGGGCAGCCCCAGGACGCCACTCTCGTTGCCGGCGCGAGCGTAGGCGTTGGCGATCAGGTCGAAAAGCGCGATGCCTTGCTGCGTGCCGATGGCGACGATCCGGCCGTGCTGGAAGGGTGCGCTGCGGGCGTTTGAGGTGGCGGGGAACTCGTCGGCGGTGGGGTAGCCGAGGCGACCCGATTCGGCGCCGAGGGTGGTGTATGCATGGGCGATGGGTGATCCCATGAGATGCGCGCCGAGGGTGGGGTACCAGGAGATGCGCCCGAACTGGAATGTGCTGTAGCGGCCCTTCCCGTCCTTGGGTGTTCGTGGATGGTCGGTGGGGAACTTCAGGATGCCAATCTCCGCGCCCGCGTGCGCGTACCGGACGGCGATGGGTCCGAGAGTTTCGAAGGCACCGAGGGAAGAGTGCCAGGAAATGCGGCCTCGCTCGAACCGTGACGCCCGGCCGGTTCCGACGACCAGGGGGTCGGCAAGGGGGTAGCCGAGAACGCCGGTCTCGTTGCCGAGCTGGTGGTAGCGGGTGGCGGGTGCACCGGCGACATAGTGCACACCGATCGTGCTCCTGTACGCCATCCGGCCGTGAAGGTAGCGTTGGACCCGTCCGCCAATGACCGCGAATTCGGCCCCCACCGACGGGCCCAGCGGGCTGGCGGTCTCGTTGAGTTGCCAGTAGCGATGCCTGATCGTGCTCCAGGGGCCAGGCAGCAGCGGTGCGCTGTGGTCGACGGTCCGGTTATCTGTCGCGGCTGCGGTGGAGCAGTTCTCGAACTTCCACGGCGGCACGCA
>JANXUE010000303.1 GCA_025352005.1 Frankiales bacterium | reverse complement strand
GACGAGCCGGTCAGCGCCCTGGACGTCTCCGTCCAGGCCAACGTGCTGAACCTGCTGTCGGACCTCAAGGCCGAGCTCGGCCTCTCCATGCTGTTCGTTGCCCACAACATGGCCGTCGTGCGCCAGGTCTGTGACCGGGTCGCCGTGATGTACCTCGGCCGGATCGTGGAGACCGGTTCCACCATCGACGTGTTCTCCCGGCCGCAGCACCCCTACACCCGGCTGCTGCTCGCGTCGGTCCCGCGGATGCGGCCGGGCCACGTCGCCGAGCAGACCGCACAGGGCGAGCCCGGCTCGCCGGTCGACCTGCCGAAGGGTTGCCGCTTCGCCTCACGCTGCCCGCTCGTCTTCGACCGGTGCCTGGTCGAGGACCCCGCGCTGTCGGCTGCCGGCGGGTCCGGACAACAGGCGGCCTGCCACCTCGTCGGCGCCCCGGAGGCCTCGCATGCCTGACACCGCACCCGTCATGATCGCCAGCGAGCGGGGCGAGGTCGGCCTGCCGGCGGGCATGGAGCTGCTGCTGCAGGGGGGTTCGGCCCTTTCCGCCGTCGAGGCGGCGATGCGGCTGTGCGAGGACAACCTCAGTGACCACTACGTCGGGACCGGGGGCCTGCCGAATGCTCGCGGGGAGGTCGAGCTCGACGCGTCGGTGATGATCGGCTCCAGCCGTGCCTTCGGGGCAGTGGCCGGTCTCAAGAACTACCCGCACCCGATCTCGGTGGCGCGTGCCGTGCTCGAGCGGCTTCCGCAGCACGCACTTCTCGTCGGTGAGGGCGCCGCGCTGTTCGCTCAGGAGTGTGGTTTCGAGACCGCCGAGCTGCTCACCCCCGAGGCCCGAGAGCTGTGGCGCGCCCAGCTGCTGGACGACCTCAGCGAGTCGGTCGAGGGCGAGGGGACGGCCGTCCAGGACGGTGACCTGGCCTACAGCCGGGCCGCGTTGGAGCTGGTCCGACGCCTCGCCCCGCACGAGGGTCCGTGGGGCACCATCAACATCCTCGCGCTGGACGCCCACGGCGAGATGTGTGTCGGCGTCAGCACCAGTGGCTACCCCTACAAGTACCCCGGCCGGGTCGGCGACTCCGCCGTCCCCGGTGCCGGCAACTACTGCGACCTGCGCTTTGGCGGGGCGGCCTGCACCGGGCGCGGCGAGCTGTCCCTCCGGGCCGGTACGGCGCGTCGGATCGTCGACCTGCTGGGCAGCGGCGATGACCCCGCTGAGGCCTGTCGCAAGGCGTTGGAGGACGCGGACCTGCTGCCAGACGCCTTCAGGGCCGAGCTCAGGGCGCTGGCCCTCACCCCCGACGGCCGGCACGGCGGGGCGGCCGGCACGTCCGGAGCTACGTACAGCGTCATGACCGCGCAGGACCCGGAACCCCGGGTGGAGAGCAGGAGTTGCCCATGAAGGTGTTCGTCTCAAGTGACATGGAAGGCACCACCGGCGTCGTCGACTGGGGCCAGGCCGTCGGACCCAACCCGGAGTACGAGTACTACCGGGGGCTGCTGCAGGCTGAGGTTAACGCCGCCATCGACGGGGCCCTCGAGGCAGGCGCGACGGAGTTTCTCGTCAACGACTCGCACTCGAGCATGCAGAACCTGCGGCCACACGAGCTGCACGGCCAAGCCAGCTACCTCTCCGGCAAGCACAAGCCGATGTACATGATGCAGGGGCTCGACGCCTCCTACGACGCGGTGTTCCTCATCAGCTACCACGGGTCGATGAGCTCCTCGGCGGTGCTGTCGCACACCTACAACCCGCGGGC
The DNA here is from genome assembly GCA_025352005.1 of Frankiales bacterium. Taxonomy (GTDB): domain Bacteria; phylum Actinomycetota; class Actinomycetes; order Mycobacteriales; family SCTD01; genus RYN-111. The sequence goes on along the minus strand of JANXUE010000303.1, from coordinate 28,788 downwards.
CATCGCCGACGTCACCCTGAACGGCACCGTGGTGGGGGAGTCGGGCATCAACGCTTTGGTCGCCCAGTCCTATGGCGTTCCGGTGGTGTTGATCACCGGCGACCAGACCACGGCCGACGAGGCGACGCCGTTCTGCCCGGGCATCGAGACGGTGGTGGTCAAGCAGTCCTGGACGCGTTTCGCCTCGACCGGGCTGCACCCTGACCTGGCGCGGGAGCTGATCCGGGCGGGCGCGAAGTCTGCCCTGGAGCGACTGTCGGACTTCACGCCTCCGCAGATCGCCGTGCCCGCCACCCTCGTCGTGCGCTTTCACAACGGCGACTTCGCCGAGATGGCGACCTGGTTGCACGGCGTCGAGCGGGTCGACGAGAAAAGCGTGTCGATGGTCGACGAGGACCCGCTTCGGCTGTTCCGCACGTTCATCACCGCGGTGTCCCTGACCCGCTCGATCGTGGACTGGTGAGCATGAACAGCGAAGGGGTAGCGCTTGTCACCGGGGCGGCTGGCGGGATCGGCGCGGCCGTGGCCCGCCGGCTTGCCGAGGACGGGTTCGCGGTGGCCTGCCTGGACCTGGACGGTGACGGCGCGGCGAAAAGGGCCGCCGATCTCGACGGCGCCCGCGGGTTCACGTGCGACGTCGCCGACGAGGACTCCGTTGCGGGCGCAGTCGCGGCGGTGCGGGAGTCGTTAGGGGAGGTCACGGTGCTCGTCAATGCGGCCGGCTACTTTGCCCGCCATGACGTGCCCGAGCTGTCGGTGCGGGAGTGGCAGCACTTCATGAACGTCAATGCCATGGGCCCGTTTCTCATGGCGCGGGCCGTGCTCCCCGCCATGGTGGCGGCAGGCGCCGGCAGCATCGTCAACGTCGTCTCGACGGCCGGGGTGCGCGGCGGTCGCCAACGGGCGGCGTACTGCGCGTCCAAGGGCGCGCTGCTGCAGCTGACGCGCAGCCTGTCGGTCGACCATGGGCCGCAGGGTGTGCGGGTCAACGCGGTCTGCCCCGGGCTGATCGACACTCCGATGGCGGACTGGATCCGGCACGATGCGACGGCCATGGCGGAGTTCGACGCCAGCCTGCCAGCGGGGCGCATCGGCACCCCGCAGGAGGTCGCGGACGTGGTGTCCTTCCTTGTCGGGCCGTCGGCCGGTTACATGCACGGCGCCACCGTCATGGTGGACGGCGGCATCTCGGCCTGACAGCCACCGTCACAAGCTGGCGGGTACCAGGTCCAGGGACTGCACCGAGACGGCCAGCGTGCGACGGTCGACGCTGAGCAGCTGGCCGTTGTGCAGGTCGGTCCAGCCGGTGCCGAAGCCGCTCGAGGCGACCACCACCGACGCAGGCGTCACGCGGTAGCGAAGGCGGTAGTAGTCCGGCTCGTCTTCGCGGACCTCGGCCCGAGGGTCGTAGCTGCAGATCGCGAACAGTCTCGACGGGGTGAGGAGCATGCTGTTCAGGCTGCTGCAGGCCATGGTCTGCCCGATTAGGCGCACCGTCTCGACGTAGGCCCGACCGACCGCGTCGTCGTCCGGATCCGGGGTATCGCTGTCGAGCAGCCGGGACAGCACCGCCAAAAAGAACCGCTCGCTGTCCGTGTCGCCCCGCAGCTGGAGGCGAGTTTGCTCGTCCAGCAAGGGTTCCAGGGCGCTGGGGGGCGCGATCGAGCCGTTGTGGGCGAACGCCAGCCGGCCGTTGGTGAACGGGTGGACATTGTCGTGGACCACCGGCAACCCCAGGGTCGCCCACCTCAGGTGCACCAACGCCAGGTCGCTGGCGTGGGCGTGCGCGCGGTGCGCGAACCGGGTGCTGGTACGCGCTGCTGTGGACTCCTTGTCCACCAGCAAGGTGTCCTGTTCGGCGTGTGCGACACCCCAGCCGTCGCCATGCTTGGCTGACAGCTCGACAAAGCCCGCAAGGTCAGCCTCCCCTAGCAGGTCCGCGAGGGTCGTCGCAGTGGTGGTGGCCCAGCCCAGCAGTCGGCACACGCGTGGAGCTCCTTGTTCTCAGGGGTGGTTCAGAGGTAGTTGCAGGAGATCCCGCCGTCCAGGACCACGACCTGACCGGTGAGCCAGCTCGCCGCGTCGGAGGCCAGGAAGAGCGCCAGCTCAGCGGCGTCTTCGGGGGTGCCGAACCGGCCGAGCGGAACCCGGTCGAGCCGGAGCTGCCGGGCCTGCGGGTCAGGGAAGAACTGCTCGACGTGCGCGGTGGCGATCGGGCCGGGGGCCAGCGCGTTGACCCTGATGCCGTGCGGGCCGAGCTGCACGGCCATCGAGATCGTCAGCGAGGAGAGGGCGCCCTTGCTCGCGGCGTACGCGTCCTGCGGGAAGCGGGTGCCGAGGTGCGCCAGGAAGGAGCTCATGTTGACGACGGCTCCGCCGCCGGCCGCGATGAGGTGCGGGACGGCATGCTTGCTGAACAGCAGCGTTCCGAACAGGTTCGTGCCGCTGATCGTGCGCCACAGCTCCAGGTCGGCGTCCAGGAACGATCGGTCCTGGTGCGGCATGATCCCGGCGTTGTTGAAGAGCACGTCCAGGCCGCCGAACGCCGATACCGCCGCGGTCACGGCGGCCTCGACCTGCGCCTCCTCACCGACGTCGGCATGCAGGGCGAGGGCGGTGCCGCCCGCCGCGCGGACGAGCTCGACGGTTTCGGCGGCCGTCTCGTCGACGACGTCGACGACCGCGACCGCTGCGCCTTCGCGCGCGAACGCGAGGGCGCTGGCGCGCCCCAACGCGCCACCTGCGCCGGTGACCAACGCCCGCTTGCCGGCCAGCCTGCTCATGCCGGTACGCCGTAAAGGCGCCGGGCGTTGCCGGCCAGGACGCGCTCGGCGACCTCGTAGGCCTTCGCGGTGCTGAGCTCGCGGTCCTCGACGAGCAGGCCCAGCCCTCGGGACAGGGCGAGCCGCCCGTCGTGGGCGCCCATCCAGTGCAGCTCGGGGACCCGGGCGCCGTCGGAGCTGAACATCAGCTTGGAGAACGGCGCCGCACCGAGGGCCGCGCTGGTCATCGCGGTCAGCTCGCCGACCGACAGGAACGGGATGCCGTAGGACAGGTCGAGGTAGGCGTTCTGGTACACCGCGGTGAGGTAGGCACCCTCGCGGACGTAGGGCCAACAGCCGTGCAGCAGCACGATCGCGGCCCCTCGGTAGGCAGGCTCCTCGAACACCGCGCGCAGGGCGAGCGGCGAGGCGGTGCGCAAGTCGACGTCGGGATCGCCGTACCCGACGTGGAACTGGACGGGCAGCTCCTGCACTGCAGCCTGGGCCAGCGCGCCGTGCAGCAAGGTGTCGAGCAGCGGTTTGTAGCCCAGCCGCACGACACCGGTGCCTGCCACCTCGTGCCGAGCCTCTGCGAACGAGCTCTCGACCACGTCGGTGTCCCAACGCTCCACCTCGAGGCCGGTGCGGTAGCCCACGATGCTCTTCAGGCCCGCGAAGCCCTGGGAACGAAGGTCGTCCAGGCTGGCGTCGAGCGCCTCCAGGACGGCCGGCAGCGAGGCGTGCTGCGCCACGAGGTGCTGGAACAACAGCTCCAGGCGCAGCAGCAGCACTGGCCTGCCACCGGTCGCGGCGGCCAGCACGTCCGTACCCACCACCCGGTCCGCGGGCGGGTAGCCGGTGTCCACCACCAGCCGGTCGATACCGGCGTCGCGCCACAGGGCCGCGGTGAGGTCTGCCGTCGACCAGCGCTGCCTGGCCTCGAGGACCGCTGTCTCACCGGCCTCGGGGTCGAGGCTGTGGAAGGAGGCCATCCGTCGCAGGAGCCGGCGGTAGAAGGTGGTGTCCGCCGCGTCGACGGTCCGCATCCGGGCGTGCGGCGACTCCGTGAACCGCGACCGCCAGTCGCCCAGGTCGTCGGGCTGCTGCTGCAGGTCCAGTCCGTGGCAGTGGTTGTCGACGACCGGCAGGTCACCGAGCTCCAGGGCGTCAGGGGTGTGTGGCGCGCTCGGGGTGGAGGACATCATCAGAACCGGTAGAAGTGGTGGCGACGCTCGAAGTCGTCGTCGTGGGCGGCAAACGTCTGCTCCTCCGAGCGCCGGACTGCGAGGTAGCAGCGGGTCAGCAGCTCACCAAGGCTGTCCGTCAGGACCGCGTCCTTCTCGAGGGCGTCGAGCGCGTCCCCCATGCTGCTCGGCAAAGGCCGGACCTTGCTGCGCTCGAGCTCGGCCGGCGTCATCCGGGCCGGGTCGTGCTCGCAGGGCTCGCCGGGGTCGAGCTGCCGCCGGATCCCGTCGAGCCCGCAGGTGATCAGCGCGCCGAGGGCCAGGTAAGGGTTGGCGCTGGCGTCGGAGGTCTTGAACTCGATGTTGTAGCTCGCCTCCTCCCGATCCCAGAACGGCGAGGCAACCCGGAGCGCCACTTCCTTGTTGTCGAACCCCCATGCGGTGGTGCAGGACGCCCAGGCGCTCGGCTGCAGTCGACGGTAGGAGTTGCGGCTCGGCACGGTGAGTGCCGCCAGTGCGGGCAGGTGCTCGGCCACCCCGGCGATGAAGTGACGACCGGTGTCGGACAGCGCGCGCTCGGCCCCGGCGTCGTACAGCAGGCTGCGACCCGTGGCGTCCCAGAGGCTTAGGTGCACGTGGGCCCCGCTGCCGATCTGGTCGGGGAAGGGCTTGGGCGCGAAGGAGGCCAGCAGCCCATGCTGCAGCGCCACCCCGCGGACGGTGTCTCGGAACTTCATCTGGTTGTCGGCGGCTCCGAGGGCATCGGTGTGCCGGATGGAGATCTCCTGCTGCCCGGCGCCGTACTCGTTGATGGCCTGCTCGGGAACCATGCCCTGGGCGGCCAGGGCGTCGACCAGGTCGACAGCAAGTGGCGCGGCGAGGTCGTGGCCGATGACGCTGTAGACCGGCGCGTGACCCGGTACGTCGAAGGGCTCGTAGCGGCCGTCGACCTCGCGGGCCAGGTAGAACTCGTTCTCGAAGGTGGCCTGGATGTGCAGGCCCATCGCGGCGGCGCGGGCAATGACGCGCTTGAGGTAGGAGCGGGGGCAGGCTCCCCAGTCGGTGCGGTCATGTCCGAGCTGGTCGCACAGCACGCTGGCGCTCGCTGGCACCCAGGGCAGCACCGTAAACGTGGCCGGGTCGGGCACCAGCCGGATCTCGCCGACCGGTTCCATGCCAGGGATGTCGACGAGTTGCTCACAGAGGTCGATGGCCATCTGGGCGCGGGTCAGGCTGACCCCTTCGTGGAGCTTGCCGGCCAGCTGGTCGATGTGGATCGCCTTGGTACGGGCCACCCCACTGACGTCGCAGTACTCGAACCGGACGAGCTTCACCCCCGCCGCGCGAGCGGCGCTGACGACCTCCTCGTGTTGCTGCATTTCACTTCTTTCCGTCGAGGGCGCGAGCCCTAGAGCATCACGTCTCCGCCGTTGGGGCCGAGGGTCTGGCCCACGTAGTAGGACCCGTCCTCGGAGGCGAGAAGCACTGCGGTGGGGGTGATCTCGCTGACCTCGGCGAACCTGCCGAGCGGCAGCTCCGCGAGCTTGGCCGTGCGCCACTGCTCGGTCTCGCCGGCAAGCAGCGGGGTCAGCACCGGGCCGGGGGCGATCGCGTTGACGAGCACCCCACGTCGGCACACCTCGCGGGCGAGGGCCTTGGTGAGGCCGATGACGGCAGCCTTGCTGGCGCAATAGTGCGCCACCTCGGTGCCGCCCACCTGCCCCAGCTGGGACGCGACGTTGATGATGCGGCCGTAGCCGCGCTCCAGCATTTGCCCCAGCAACGCTTGGGTACACAGGAAGGTGCCGCGCAGGTTGACGGCGAGGACCCGGTCCCAGTCCGCGACGGCCATGTCCTCCAGCAGCGATTGGGTGAAGATGCCGGCGTTGTTGACCAGGACGTCGACATGGCCGAACGCCGCAAGGACGTGCTCGGCCATGGCGCGGACCGCCGCTTCGTCGGCTACGTCAGCCTGCACATAGACGCACCTTCGGCCCAGTTCTTCAACGGCAGCGAGCACCGGTGCCGCCTGCTCGGCAGGGACCAGGTCAACGACCGCGACGTCGGCCCCCTCGCGGGCGAACGCCACCGCTATCCCGGCCCCGATCCCGGAGGCAGCGCCGGTCACCACCGCCGTGCGACCGTGCAGCCGACCGTGCAGGCGACCGTCGGCCGGCGGTCGAAACGGCGCGGTCAACGGACTCCCCCTGGTGTTGCCCCAGCCTTGATGGACAACAGGTATATCACCAGATCTGGCAGGTGGCGCCTCGATGACCAGCCGACGCGCTGCCGCCGTCCGCGGGCTGCGCCGGCAGTCGAGGCCTGGCGCGACGGCCGCCTGAGGTTCTGACAGCATCTGGGCCGTGAGGATCCTCCTGCTGGGCAGTGGTGAGCTGGGACGAGAGGTTGCCCTGGAGGCGGCACGGCTGGGGGTCGAGGTGGTGGCCGCGGACCGCTACGACGACGCACCGGCGATGCGCGTCACCCCGCACCGCCGCGTCCTGGACATGACCGACCCCGTGGCGTTGCGGGCCCTTGTCGAGCAGGTGCGCCCCGACCTGGTCGTCCCTGAGGTCGAGGCGCTGGCCACGGAGGAGCTGCTGGCTTTGGAGGCCGAGGGCTTCCGGGTCGTGCCGACCGCCCGGGCTGCCCGGCTGACGATGGACCGGGAGGGTATCCGCCGGCTCGCCGCCGAGGAGCTGGGGCTTGCGACGTCGCCGTACCGATTCGCCTCCACCGAGCGGGAGTTCCTCGAGGCCGTCGAGCAGGTCGGCCGGCCGTGCGTGGTGAAGCCGGTGATGAGCAGCAGCGGCAAGGGCCAGTCGACCGTCGGGGCCGAGGGCGACGCGTCGGCTGCCTGGGTCTACGCCCGCGACAACGCCCGCGTGAAGGGGCAGAACGTCATCGTCGAGGGCTTCGTGGACTTCGCTTACGAGGTCACACTGCTGACCGTCCGGCACGCCGCCGGGGTGACGGTCTGCCCACCGGTCGGACACGTGCAGGTCGACGGCGACTACCGCGAGTCCTGGCAGCCGCACCCGATGAGCGAGGCTGCCCTCAGCCGTGGCATCGAGATCGCGACGCAGGTCGTCGACGCGCTGGGCGGGCACGGGCTGTTCGGAGTCGAGCTGTTCGTCACCGCCGCCGACGAGGTGCTGTTCAGCGAGGTGTCGCCGCGGCCGCACGACACCGGCATGGTGACGATGGTCAGCCAGCCGGTCAGCGAGTTCGCGCTGCACGTCAGGGCGATCCTGGGATTACCGGTTCGCCCTGATGACGTGGTGGTCACCCGGCCCAGCGCGTCTGCGGTCGTGCTCGGCACCGAGACCGGTGTCCCGTCGTACGACGGACTGGTCGACGCACTCGCGGGCGAGACCGTCCAGCTGCGGGTGTTCGGCAAGCCGACGTCGCACCCTGGCCGACGGCTCGCCGTCGCGCTGGCCCAGGGCGACAGCGTCGAGCAGGCCCGCGAACGTGCCCGCGCCGCCGCCGCCGCCGTCCGGGTGACCGTCGCCGACTGATCCACCCCCGACGTTTCGGCGCGGAGCTCGGGCTCCGATGGGGGACGCGCAGGGAGGGTCGGTGTCGGTCTGGCGCTCAAGGGTGCCGGAAGGTGGTCGTGCAGCCGCCGTCGACCGTGACGATCGAGCCGGTCATGAAGGAGCTGGCGTCCGAGGCCAGAAAAACGGCCACCGAGGCGACTTCCTCCGCTTGTGCCTGTCGGCCGATCGGCTGCCGGGCCGCAGCGGCCTCCCGGCGCTCGCGGGCCTCGAGCGACGCCGTACCGCCCAGGGCCGCGCGGTGGCCGCCCATGTCGGTGTCGATGTAGCCGGGGCAGATCGCGTTCACCCGGATTCCCTGGCCGCTGTAGTCCACAGCCAGCTGCCTCGTGAGGTTGACCAGGCCACCCTTGGAAGCGCAGTACGCCGGCGCCTCCGGTGCCCCGATCAGTCCGTACGTGGAGGCGATGTTGACGATGCGGCCGGCACCGGAGGCGAGCAGGTGGGGCAGGGCGAAGTGGGTGCACAGGAACGGGCCGGTGAGGTTGACCGCGAGGGCGCGGTTCCAGTCGGCGAGGTCGAGCTCGTGAGCACTGCCCGTCCCTCCCGCGATCCCGGCGTTGTTGACCAGGATGTCCAGGCCACCCAAGCGTTCCACCGTGCCGTCGACGAGCGCCTGCACCTGGGTCGGGTCGGAGACGTCGCAGGACAGGAACGCAGCCTCACCGCCGGCCTGCTCGATCTGGCTCACCGTGCCGTCTCCGGGCTGGACGTCGGACACCATGACCCGCGCCCCAGCTGAGGCCATGGCACGGGCGATGGCCCCACCGATCCCTCCGGCGGAACCGGTGACGACGGCTACTTTTCCTAACAGGTCCACGAGATCAGGTCCAGACGCTCGGGAGGTCGGCAGCTGCTGCACCGTGGTGGTGGGTGGCCGACCTCAGATGATTTGCCGTCAAGGTAGTGCCTTCGTGTGTCGGGGGGTGACGGGCTCGCTCTGGGGTGTGGGGCGTCGCGCCCTCGGGACCATAGGTTGAGCGCGTGCTCAACGACCTGCTCGATGTCCTCGTCCGCGTCATCGAGGCCGGCGGTGCCCTGGTGATCTTCACCGGTTCCTGGCCCTTGGCTTGGAGTATCAACTCGCTGGGGATGTGCTCAAGACCGCCATTGCGCCGAGCTTTCGCGAGATAGGCCAACCAAGACCGGCGCCGCACGGATCCGTGGTGCCAGGCACACTTGACGCCAAGCCCTCTGGCCTCGGAGGACCGAACTGTTGTCGAGGAGAACCTTGTCCGAGCAGGACGTCCAGCCCGACCGAAGCGAGTCCGCCGGGGTGGTGACGGAGCCCACCTGGTGGGGCACGCATCTGCGCGAGATCCGCTGGCAGGCCGAGCTCGCCCGGCTGCTCGCCGACCCGGTCTGGCGCCATGTCGACCTGCCCCGGGGCGACGGCGAACCGGTGCTCCTGATCCCTGGCTTCCTGGCCGGCGACCAGTCCCTGTCGGTCATGGCCAGCTGGCTGCGCAAGCTGGGCTACCGGCCGCGCCGTGCCGGGATGTCGTTCAACGTCGCCTGCTCCGACATCGCGGTCGACCGACTGGAGAAGGTGCTGGCACACGCCCACCTGAGCTCCGGTCGCAAGGTCGCCATCGTCGGCCACAGCCGCGGCGGCCACTTCGCGCGGGCGCTGGCCGTACGCCACCCCGAGCAGGTCTCGCAGGTCATCTCGATGGGTTCGGGCCTGGACGTGCCGTTCGACATCTCCGAGCCGACCCGGCTCGCGGTCGAGGGCGTACGCCGGATGGTCGCGCGCCGCGATCCTGAGCGGGCGGCCCTCGGCTGCTTCACCCACGCGTGCCTGTGCCGCTACGCCCGGGACTACCGCTCGCCGTTCCCGGAGACCGTGCCGCTGACCTCGATCTACTCCAAGGGCGACGGGGTGGTGCGCTGGCGGGCGTGCGTCGTGCCGTACGCCCGCAACGTCGAAGTGACCGGCAGCCACATCGGGCTGGCCTTCAACCGCTATGCGTACCGCGAGATCGCCCACACCCTGGCGCCGTCCACGTGATGATCGCCGTGGTCGGGGCTGGCACGATCGGGCTGTCGTGGGCGGCGCTGTTCGCCTCGCACGGCCACGACGTGAGGATCACCGACCCGCGCGAGGACCTCGTCGCCGTCGTGACCGCGGGACTGACGGAGCTGGCGGGTGTCCTGCCCGGTGACTGGGCGCAGCGTGTCGCCGTGTCGTCGTCCCTGGAGGAGGCGGTCACCGGTGCCGACGTCGTGCAGGAGAACGGTCCGGAGCGCCTCGAGCTCAAGCAGGAGCTCTTCGCACGGATCGAGAAGGCCTGCCCGCCGGGCGCGCTGCTGCTGTCGTCGACCTCCGGCCTGATGCCCAGCGACATGGGCGCGAGCATGGTCGACCCCGGCCGGGTCGTCGTCGGACACCCGTTCAACCCGCCGCACGTCGTGCCGTTGGTCGAGGTCGTGCCCGGTGCGCGCACGACGGCGGACACCGTCGAGGCCGCCGCCGGCTTCTACCGCTCGCTAGGCAAGGCGCCGGTGGTGCTGCGCAAGGAGATCGGCGGCTTCGTCGCCAACCGGCTGCAGTCGGCCGTCTTCCGCGAGGCAGTGCACCTGGTCCTGTCCGGTGTCGTGACGCCGGAGGAGCTCGACCGGGTCGTGACCGAGTCCGTTGGTGTGCGGTGGGCCACCGCCGGGCCGTTCGAGAGCTATCACCTCGGCGGTGGCCACGGCGGCATCCGGCATCTGCTCGAGCACCTCGGCCCGGGCATGGTCAAGCGCTGGGCCGACCTCGGCCGGCCCGAGCTGACCCCTGAGGTCATCGAGCTCATCGCGGCCGACACCGAGCAGCGCTTCGCCGACCGCTCCTTCTCCCAACGCAGCGCCGACCGCGACGCCGCCCAGCTCGCCGTGATCGCCGCCCGTGACGCGGCCCGGGCAACGGCGGGCTGAGCCCGACACCCTGCGGTCGGGCCTCCGGCGGTCTACGCCGCAGTGACTCCGGCAGCGACGGTGCCGTCGGCGACCAGCGCCTCGATCTCGGGACCGGACAGTCCGACTTCGTGGAGCACCTCGCGGGTGTGTTGGCCCAGGTCGGGGGCGGGGCTGCGGGGGGAAAGGTCCTGCCCGCGCAGGCGCATCGGTGTGGCGACCGTGCGGAACGCACCGACGACGGGGTGCATCACCACCGGGAAGGTGCCGGCCGCCGCAGCGTGCGGGTCGGCGGCGACCTCACTGATGGTTGCGGCCGGCGCCCAGGTCAGGCCGGCGTCGTCGAACACAGCGGCCCACTGCGACAGGGTCCGGGAGGCGAACAGCTCGTCCATCAGGTCGGTGACTTCCGGCATGTGCTCAAAGCGCGACGCCACCGACTCGAGGCGGGGATCCGCCACCCACTCGGGTCGCCCGACGGCGGTGCAGAACCGCTCCCACCAGTGCGGCTCTGGCATGAACAGCAGCACCCAGCGGTCGTCAGCGGTACGGAAGCTCTCCTGCAGCGCGTGCCGCCGGCGTCGTCGGCCCAGGGTCGGCGGGTCCTGGCCGTCGACGAGGGTCGAGGACAGGTCGGTCGACATGGTCCAGGCGGCGGTGGCCAGCAGGTTCACGTCGAGGACCTGCCCCTCACCGGTGCGCTCGACCAGGCGCAGCGCCGCAAGTACGGCGGCCAGCATCGCCAGCGCCGCGGCGTGGTCGCCCTGCGCCGGCCGGGCCCGCGGTGCCTGCTCGCCCGGCTCGGTGATGGCGTGCGTGATGCCGCCACGGCCGAAGAAGGCGGTGATGTCGAAGCCCGGCCGCGCCGAGTCGGGGCCTTCCAGGCCGTAGCCGGTCAGGGTGGCGTGCACCAGCCGTGGGTTGCGGGCCAGCAGGGCGTCGGCGTCCAGGCCGAACTTCACCTGCCTTCGTCCGAGCAGGTTGTTGACGAAGACGTCGGCGCCGTCGCACAGGCGGCGTACGAGCTCCTGGCCCTCGGGTCGGTCGAGTGCCACGGCGATCCCGCGCTTGCCGCGGTTGTCCTGCTGGAACGGCGCGTCCAGGGGTGGGTCGACCTCGGGCTGACGGATGACCCCCCGGACGGGGTCGCCCCGCATCGGCTCGACCTTGACGACGTCCGCGCCCAGGTCGGCCATCATCGCGGCGGCGCCGGGGGCGGCCATCCACCCGGCCACCTCCACGACGCGAACACCCTCCAGTGGCCGGCTCATCGGCCGGTCCAGTGGGGCGCTCGCTTCTCGATGAAAGCCGTCACGCCCTCGCGCGCGTCCGCACTCACCCGAGCCCTGTCCATCGCCTCGGCGCTGCGTCGCCACGCTTCGTCGTCGTCGATCCGCAAGGCGTCACGTGCGATCGCCAGGCTCTCGCGGACGGCGAGAGGGGCGTTGGCGCAGATCTTCTCGGCCAGCTCGCGGGCCCGGGCCAGCACCCCTTCGGGCTCGACGACATGGTTGACCATGCCCAACCGGTGGGCCTCCTCGACGCCCAGCCGGTCGGCGGTGAGGATCAGCTCGATCGCCCTGGCCGAGCCGATGACGCGTGGTAGCCGAAACAGCCCGCCGGCGGCGGCGACGATCCCGCGCGTGACTTCCGGCAGGCCGAAGGCGACATCGGTGCCGGCGACGACCAGGTCGCAGGACAGCACCAGCTCCGTGCCGCCGGCGAGCGCGAAGCCCCGTACGGCCGCGATCATCGGCTTGGTCCGCGGGTAGCGTACGAAGCCCGCGAAACCGCCTTTGTCGGTGGACAACTCGGCCGCCCGTCCCGCGCCGAGGGCCTTCAGGTCCGCACCAGCGCAGAAGGTCGCACCCGTCCCGGTGAGGATCCCCACCCAGACGTCGGCGTCGGCCTCGAGCCGGTCCATCGCCGCGGCCAGCGCAGCCGTCAGCTCCGGGTTGACGGAGTTGCGGGCGTCGGGGCGGTTGAGCGTCAGCGTCGCGACATGACCATCGACGTCGTACAGGACCTCGCTCACGAGCCCTCCAGGTAGTCATGCACCAGGGCGGGGCGCCCAAGTACCAGGTCGGTGAGGATGTGAGTGGCCGACAGGACCTCGCGCACCGGCAGGTCCGCCAGGGGCGCGTTGACGTGCTCGAACAGCTGGAGGCGAGCCGGGCCGGTCCACGCGCCTTTGATGGTCATCGACGTGATCTGGCTGCGCACCAGCTCGCAGATCCGCGGCCTGCGGTCGTAGCCGGGCAGGAGCTTCAAGCCGTAGGTCGGGGCGCCGATCTCGGCCCGCGCGTCGTCCTCGGACAACTCGTGGTGCTTGTAGCCCATGGTGGCGGTTGCCACCCGCAACGAGCCGTAGTCCAGGGTCCCGACCAGGGTCTCGGTGTCGACGTAGAGCGCCGGCGCACCGAGCTTCTTGGGAAAGGCGCTGATCTCGCGGCCACTCGCGATCGAGGCGAGCGAGTCGACGTACATGCAGTGCAGGTAGTCGGCCGGCTCGCCCTCGTGCTCGACGCGGATCACCTGACCGCACTCGAGGAACGAGCCGAGCCCGGTCACGTCGGGCATGCGCATGACCTCGAAGCGCACCAGCGGCTCGACGACGACCAGCGGCTCCGGCACGACCCGGCGCAGCGCCGCAGTGTCGGTGCGATAGGTGATGTTGAGGTACTCGCGGTTGGTGAAGCGGTACGGCCCGCCCGGCGGGTAGGCCGGCGCCCCGAGCGGGGTCGTCAGCTGGCGGCGTACCTCATCGGCGTCCATGCGTCATTCCCCCTGGTTCGATCGCTGAGGTGGTCCTCGCCTCACGACGAGGCTGCGCGCTGTGCGCAGCATGCCGACCTGCAGTCCGAGGGCTCGCGTCAGGGGTTCACGCCTGGCGCCGAGGCCGGTGAGCGCGCGGCCGGCGGACACGGGACTGATCGAGGCGAGCCAGTCGACGAACAGCGCGTGCGACAGCTCCGGCCGCTCCAGCAGGTAGGCATGCCCGGCGTCGGGCACCAGCTCCAGCCGAGCGCCGGCGATCGCCTGCGCCAGCAGCCGGGCGTTGGCCGGGGGGGTGAGCTCGTCCTGCGCGCCGTGCAGCACCAGCGTCGGAGCGCTGATACGCCCTAGCCGGGCTCGGGTGTCGTGGTAGGTCGCGGCCGCCAGATGGCTGACCATCCCGCGGGCCGAACTCCGGTGCTGGCCGAGCAGCCCGAGGTAGCGGCGCACCAGTGCCGGCTCGCGTTCGCGGAAACCTGGGGTGAACAGCGCCCGCCCGACCAGCTCGGCCCGAAGCGCCGCAGGCGTACCGCGGCTGGCCAGAGCTGCGGCGATCCGCGGCGAGGGCCGCATCGCCCGCGGCCCTCCGTGGGTGGTGCCGCCGAGCACCAACGCCCGCACCCGGTCGGGAAAGCGCAGCGCCACCTCCTGCGCGACCATGCCACCCATCGACAGGCCGTAGACGTGGGCGCTGTCGATCCCCAGCGCGTCGAGCAGGCGCACGGCGTCGCCGGCGAGCTCCGGAACCGACGTCGGACGCCATGGCGCGGGGGACCGGCCCGCCCCCCGGTTGTCATAGCGGATGCAGTCGAAGCCCGCGGCGTACCGCCCGATGACGGGGCTGAAGATCTCGCTGCTGATCGCGAAGCCGGTGATCCACAGCAGCGGCTCGCCGGTGCCCTCGCGGTCGACGTGCAGCCGGGTCGCGGTGGCCCCGTGCCCGACCTTCACCAGCGCGATCAGGGCTCCATGACGTAGGCACCGGGGGCCTTGGCGATCACCTGGTGCGCGGCGCTGCCCAGGGTCGTGGGGGCCGGACGCAGCTCGCCCGAGCGGGCGGCCAACCACGCGGCATGGTCGGTCCACCAGCTACCCGGGTGGGTGACGGCGCCAGCCTCCCACTCCGCACCCGAGACGGGCAGCGCGTCGTTGACCCGGAAGTTGCTCTTGGGGTTGGTCGGCGGGTTGACCAGCGCGGCGATGTGCCCGGCGGTCGACAGCACGAAGCGGGTGTCGCCGCCGAGCAGGTGGACGCTGCGGTAGCAGCTGTCCCATGGACAGATGTGGTCGGTGCTGCCCGCCACCACGTAGGAGTCGACGTCGACCTTTGACAGGTCGACCGCAGTGCCGAGCACGTCGAAGGAGCCCGGGCGGGTCAGGGCGTTGTCGAGCGTCATGCGGATGAAGTCCCGGTGCAGCCCGGCCGGCATGCGGGTGGTGTCGGCGTTCCACACCAGCACGTCGAAGGCCGGCGGGCGCTTGCCGAGCAGGTAGTTGTTGACCCAGTAGTTCCAGATCAGGTCGTTGGGCCGCAGCCAGGCGAAGACCCCGGCCAGCGCCTTGCCATCGAGGTAGCCCTTGCGCTGGCTCTGCGCCACGGCGAACTGGGCAGTGTTCTCGTCGACCATCGAGCCGATCGTGCCGGCCCGCTCCTGGTCCAGCAGCGTGACGCCGAGGGTGAGTCCGGCGATCCGGTCGCCGCGCCCGGTGGCGACCAGGTGCGACACCGCGCAGCTGGTGACGATGCCACCGGCGCACAGGCCCAGCACGTGGCTGCTGGGGCTCCCGGTGACCTCCTCGACGGCGTCCAGGGCGGTCAGCACCGACCCGGCGTAGGCGTCGAGGTCCCAGGCGCGATGCTCGGCCGACGGGTTGCGCCAGGAGATCACGAACACCTGCTGGCCCTGGTCGAGCCAGAACGCCACCATGCTGCGGTCCTGAGCCAGGTCGGCGATGTAGAACTTGTTGATCATCGGCGGGACCACGAGAAGTGGCGTGGTGAGCACCTGCGCGGTGCGGGGGCGGTAGTGGATGAGCTCGAACACAGGCGTACGCAGCACGACCGCGCCCTCGGTCACCGCCAGGTTACCGCCGACCGAGAACCCCCGGCCGTCCACCATCGACGGGATCCGCGGTCGGGTCGCCATGTCCTGCACGAACTGGCGTGCGCCGGTCAGATAGCTGCGACCGCCGGTCTCCAGGCTGGTCTTGAGCGCCAGCGGGTTGAGCAGCGGGTTGTTCGAGGGCGCCATCGCGTCGACGACCATCTGCACCACGAAACGCAGCTGTTGCTCGCTGCGCCAGTCCAGGTCGGCGTCGTCGACCAGCCGCTCGAGCGCGTTGCCGGCCACCAGGTAGCCCTGGCACAGCCGGTGCAGCACCGGGTTGCCCGTCCAGGCCGGGTCGGCGAAGCGCTTGTCGCGCTTACCCGGCTCGACCTGCGAGGCGCCAACGACGACCTTGCCGAGCTCGCGGGCCGTACGCGCGGTCAGCCGCGTCGTCTCGAACGGTCGCGCGACGAGGCGGGCCGCGAGCTTGAGGCCGGCCCGGCCCGGCAGCAGTCGGCGCACCGGCCCGACGGCGGCATCGGTGAGCATCACGTCCAATGGTGAACCATCGGCGGCTGACTTGGCTGGTCGCTCTTGCTGCGTGGCTGTCATGTCCTTGCGTCCCTTCTCGTGGCGGGTATGACCCGAGTCACACGTTACGGTGCAGCCATGGGCACAGCATTGTGGAGAAGGGCGTACGACGCCGTGGAGCGCCCGGTCGGCAGCCGGCTCGAGGCGGCCGTGCAGACGGAGCGCTTCGCCGATGTCGCAGGGCTGCTGATCTCGGCGCGCGCAGAGCTGTCGCGTCGGGTCGAACAAGCCACCCGCCAGGCGCTGCACAGGGTCAACCTGCCGGCTGCCAGCGACGTCGCTCGGCTGCGCGAGCAGGTCGGCGCCCTCGATCGCAGTGTGCGCCGGCTCGACGAAGCTGTACGCCGTGCTGCGCCCACCACCCCCACCACAGGAGCCCCCGATGGCGCTGACGACCGACCCGGCCGAGCTCGTGAGTCGGGTGCGCCGCGACGTCGGGCGCAACCTGCTGCGGGCGCGCAACGGCGTGAAGTACGTGACCGGGGTCGACCGGCCGAAGGTCGGGACAACGGCGAAGGACACCGTCTGGCGCCGTGACAAGGCCGAGCTCTGGCGCTACCGCAGCGACGCCGTCACGGTGGCCACCCCGGTCCTGATCGTGATGAGCCTGGTCAGCCGCAGCTACATCCTTGACCTGCACCCGGGGGCCAGTTTCGTCCAGGCGCTGCGCGACGACGGCTTCGACGTCTACCTGCTGGACTGGGGGGTCCCGGACGAGCTCGACGCCGGCAACGGTCTGGCGACCTACGTCGACGAGCTGTTGCCGGCCGCGATCGCCGCGGTGCTCGAGGCCTCCGGCAGCGACGATCTCAACGTCATCGGTTACTGCTACGGCGGGCTGCTGTCGCTGCTGCTCGGCGCAGCCCACCCCGACCTGCCGGTCGCCTCGCTCGTCACGATGGCGACCCCGGTCGACTTCAGCGAGATGGGCATGTTCGGGCGGATGTTCGACGGCGGTCGGTTGTCCGCGGACGACGTCATCGACGACACCGGCAACGTCCCGGCCGAGGTCATTCGCAACGCCTTCCGGGTGCTCAAGCCGACCGCCGATCTGACGCAGTACGCCATGCTCTGGGAGAAGCTCTGGGACGACCGTCAGATGGAGGCGTTCCAGCGGATGGGCCAGTGGACCCGCGACCACATCCCCTTCCCCGGCAGGGCCTTCCGCGAGACCGTCGAGATCATGCAGGACGGGTCGCTGATGGCCGACCGGTTCCGCCTGTCGGGCCGGTTGCTGTCGCTGCGCGACCTGACGTGGCCGCTGCTGAACGTCGTGGCCGTCAAGGACCACATCGTGCCGTCGGGTGCGGCGACCCCGGTCTGCGGTCTGGTCGGCTCGGCCCGCGCGGAGACCCTCGAGCTGCCGGCGGGCCATGTCGGCCTGGTCATGGGCAGGGCCGCCGCCGCCACGACGCTTCCGCAGATTTTCGGCTGGCTCCGCGAGCACAGCGCCACCCTCGAAAGGACCCCCTGATGGACGTACGTCCGCTGAGCCCCGAGCTCGCAGCCCCGCTGGAGGAGTTCTTCCGCCGGGTGCCCGATTCCGACCACAACAGCTTCGCCGAGGACGTCCAGCGCCCCGGCGTGGTGCAGAGCTGGCTGGAGCAGGAGGGGACCCATCGGGCCTGCGCCGTCGAGGGTGACCGGGTCGTGGGCTATCTCGCGGTCCTGCCACTGGTCGGCTGGTCTGCCCACGTCGGCAGCCTGCGGGTCGTTGTCGATCCCGCTGCCCGCGGCCAGGGCGTCGGTCGCGCGCTGGCCCGGGCCGGCCTGTTGGCCTCACTGGAGCTCGGCCTGACCAAGACCGTCGTGGAGGTCGTCGTGGACGCCGTCCCGGCGATCGGCATGTTCGAGGCGTTGGGTTTCGAGCCCGAGGCGCTGCTGCGCGATCACGTCCGCGACAAGAGTGGCGAGCTCCACGACCTGGTCGTGCTGGCTCACCAGGTCGAAGGGACCTGGTCGGCGATGGCGACGGCTGGCCTGGAGGAGGCCCTGGCCTGAAGATGGGCGAGGACTGGGCTAGGACCTCCCTCGGCGACCGTGTCGATGGTGGCCAGACACCGTTCCGGGTCAGACGAAGGCGCTTTCGCCGGTGATGGCCCGGCCCACGATCAGCGTGTTGATCTCGCGGGTGCCCTCGTAGGAGTAGATCGCCTCCGCGTCCGCGACAAAGCGGCCCACGTGGTGCTCCAGCAGGATGCCGTTGCCGCCGAGGACCTCGCGCGCCCAGCCCACGGCCTCGCGCATCCGCACAGTCGCGTGCGCCTTGCACAGTGAGGCGTGCTCGTCCCTGAGCAGGCCCGCATCCTGCAGCTGCGAGGCCCGGACGTTCATGGCCGTGGAGGCGGTGACGTTGCTGAGCATCTTCACCAGCAGGTCCTGCACCATCTGGAACGAGGCGATCGGCCGACCGAACTGCTCGCGGGCCTTGGTGTAGCGAAGTGCGTGCTCGTAGGCGCCGCGCGCACATCCAGCCGCCTGCCAGGCCACGCTCATCCTGGTCACACGCAGCACGTTCGCCGTGGACCGGAAGCTCTCGGCCTTCTGCAGCCGGTTGGCCTCGGGGACACGGACATCGTGGAGGTGGATCTCGGCGTTCTGGACGACGCGCAGGGCGATCTTGTCCTCCTGCTTGTCGAAGGTCATCCCCTCGGTGCCCTTTTCGACGACGAACCCCTTCACCTGCCCGTCCTGCTCGTCGCGTGCCCAGATCACGATGAGGTCGGCGAACGCGGCGTTGCCGATCCACTTCTTCTCGCCGTTGAGGATCCACTCGTCGCCGTCGCGCCGGGCACTCGTGGTGAGACCGGCCGAGATTGCCGAGCCGACGTCGGGCTCGGTCAGGCCGAACGCACCGATCAGCTCCATGCGGGCCATCGGGGGCAGCCAGCGCTCGCGCTGCTCGTCGGAGCCGCAGAGGTTGATCGAGCCCATCGCCAGGCCGCCGTGGACGCCCATGAACGTGGCCATCGACGGATCGACCCGGCCAAGCTCCATCGCGACCATGCCGTCGACCAGGGCCCCGCGGTAGGGACAGCCGGGTCCGTCGTAGGCCAGGCCGGCGATGCCGAGCTTCGCGATCCCGGGGAGCAGCTCGTGTGGGAACGCCGCGCGGGTCCAGTAGTCGTTGATGACCGGCTCGACCTCCCGCGTCATGAACGCGCGCACGCTGCTGAGCAGGTCGCGGTCCTGGTCGCTGAGCAGCAGCTCGAAGCCGAGGAAGTCCGAGAACGGGGTGTCCTCGAGTCCGAGGCCTTCGCGTTCGTTCATCCGGGCGGTCACCACGTCGGCTGCCGCGGTCATGTCGATCTTTGGTCCGGGGGCCTGACCTCGCGCCGCAGGATCTTGCCGGTGGGGCCTTTGGGTAGCTCGTCGACGACCCACACGGCGCGGGGGTACTTGTACGCCGCCAGCCGCTCCTTCGCGAACGCCTGGAGGTCTTTTTCGCTGACCTTCTCGCCGGGCTTGAGTGCGACAGCGGCGCCGACCTCCTCGCCCAGGCTGTCGTGCGGGATGCCGATGACGGCCACCTCGGCGACCGACGCGTGTTCGTACAGCGCCTCCTCGACCTCGCGGGGGTACACGTTGTAGCCGCCGCGGATGATGAGGTCCTTCTTGCGGTCGACGATGAAGTAATAGCCGTCCTCGTCGATCTTCGCCAGGTCGCCCGTGTGGAACCAGCCGTCCTTGATGGCCCCCGCTGTGTCCTCCGCCCGCCCCCAGTAGCCCTTCATGACGTTCTCGCCCTTGATGACGATCTCGCCGACCTCGCCCTGTGCGACGTCCTCGTCGTCGTCGCCGACGACCTTCATCTGGACACCGCGCACCTCGGTGCCGATGGAGCCAGGCTTGCGCTCCTTGCCCGGCTGGTTGAAGGAAGCGACAGGGGAGGTTTCGGACAGTCCGTAGCCCTCGAGCACGATGCAGTCGAACTTCTTCTCGAAGTTTTTCATCACCTCGACGGGCATCGCCGACCCCCCGGAGATACAGGTGCGCAGGCTGGACATGTCGGCCTTGTCGGCGCTGACGGCGTGCAGCATGCCGGCGTACATCGTGGGGACACCCTCGAAGACGGTGACGTGGTCGCGACCGACGATCTCCAGTGCCTTCTCGGCGTCGAAGCGCGGGATCAGGGTCAGGCAGGATCCCTTGAGGATCGAGGCGTTGAGCCCGCAGGTGAGGCCGAAGACGTGGAACAAGGGGAGGCAACCCATCACGACGTCGTGTTCGGTGAGCTGGACCAGCGTCTCGGCGCTGGTCGCGGCGTTGGTGTTCATGCTGTGGTGGGTCAGCTCCGCGCCTTTGGGCTGACCGGTGGTGCCGGAGGTGTAGAGCAGCACCACGGTGTCGTCGTCGTTACGGTCCACGACCTGCTCGTCGGGGTCGTGCTGCCCGAGCACCTTGGCGAAGTCGAGACCGACCTCGACGCACTCGATCCCGACCTCGGAGGCGCCCTTGGCAGCCTCCGCGGCCATGTCCCTCCAGGCGAAGACGATCGAGGCGCCCGAGTCCTCGAGGTAGTACTTCACCTCGCGGCCCTTGAGCAGCGGATTCATCGGTACGACCACAGCACCGATGGCCAGGGCGCCGTAGAACAGCACCGGGAACGACGGCACGTTGGGCAGCACCAGACCGACCCGGTCACCGGACTTCACTCCCTTGGACTTCAGGAGGGCCGCCACGCGGCGGGCACCGTCCTGGAGCTCGGAGTAAGTCAGCACCAGGTCGTCGAGCTTGATCGCAGGGCGGTCCCCGTAATGCTCGGCGGTACGGGTCAGGTTGTCGGCCATGTTGGTCACGGGTTGCCTCCGGCGTACATCGTCTGGCGGGGCGGACCGCGCAGACGGGCCCGGTGGGTCACCCTGCCACCTCGTCGAGACCACAGGGTTCTGGAGGGTAACCCGTGATGGCCTGGTGCTGCTGGACAACGCGGCACGTCCTGGGCCTTCTCAGCTCTCCAGCAGTCGCAGCAGATCCGCGCGCGGAGGTCAGCGTCGGTGCTTGCCGCTCGGCGGAAACCGCACCGGACGTACCGGGCGGGGACGTACCCGCGACGGCTGCCCGGCGAGGGACGCTCGGCGCGGCATCATCGAGCCGACGCAAACAACAACGACAATCTGACAGATGCCCGGCCAGGGAGGGGAGATGGATGTGGAATCGATGACAACGAAGGCTGCTGCGCGTGTGAAGGGCGCACCTGTTCCTCGCTTTCAGGGCCGGATCGCCATCGTCACAGGCGCTGGTGCGCCGGACGGAATCGGGATCGCGATTGCCCGGGCGCTGATGGATGAAGGGGCCGGGGTGGTCCTCGGCGCCACGTCCGATCGGGTCCTTGACCGGGTTTCCGAGCTCGGAGGCGATGCCCTCGCCGTCACTGCAGACCTGACCGTCGACGGTGCGGCCGAGCAACTGGTTCGCGCCGCCGTTGACCGGTGGGGCCGGGTCGACATTCTGGTCAACAATGCCGGGATGACGTCAGTGTCCACCGGCTGGGATTCCGACGATGACGTCGCTTCGCTGTCACGGTCGGCTTGGGACGCAGCGATCGCGCGCAACCTCACGACCGCGTTCCTGATGTGCCGCGCCGTTGTCCCGACCATGCAGAAGGCCGGCTACGGCAGGATCGTCTCCATCGCGTCCACCACCGGGACGATCAACGCCATGCCCGGGCAAGCCACCTATACCGCCGCCAAGGCAGGTCTGGTCGGGCTCTCTCGGGCGCTCGCTCTCGAGGTCGTCGGTGACGGCGTGACGGTGAATGTGGTGGCTCCTGGCTACATCGCCACGGGGTCCCAGCTCGGATTTGAAGCAACCGCAGCAACGAATGGGCCCGCTGGACGAAGCGGAACGCCGGACGAGGCCGCCGCCTGCGCCTTGTTTCTCGCGCACGAGTCTGCGTCGTTCGTGACCGGCGCTGTCCTCGTGGTCGACGGAGGTCATGGGCTTCCGGAGACGTGGCCCCCCTCCTGAGATCGCCTTTCAGGCGCGGTACCCGGGAGCCGCGGGCTGAGGACGGACACCCACCACCCGGTGCGGCGTCCAGGTCGCGTGCGCGGGGCAAACGGTAGGTTTCGACCGTGACCCTTGCCCGAACTGCCCGGCTCGATGTCCTGTTCAACGGCTACGTCCGGATGCCGCACGTCGCCGGCACGGTGAGCCTGGTCCGGGACGAGGGGCGGGTCATCGTGGTCGACCCCGGCATGGTCCCGGACCGGGAGGCGCTGTTGGGGCCGCTGCGTGCCCTCGGTGTCCGCCCCGAGGACGTCACCGACGTCGTTCTCAGCCACCACCACCCCGACCACACCCTCAGCGTGGCGCTGTTTCCGGTGGTGCCGGTGCACGACGTGCAGGCTATCTACGAGGGCGACACCTGGACCGACCGTTCCGCCGACGGCGTGCACCTCACCGCGAGCGTGCAGCTGCTGGAAACCCCTGGTCACACCGCGGAGGACATCACGACGTTGGTCGGCACGCCCGACGACGTCGTCGCCCTGACGCATCTGTGGTGGACGGAGGAGGGGCCCGAGGAAGACCCCTATGCGCCTGACCGGGAGCAGCTGCGCGAGCAGCGGGAGCGGGTGCTCCGGCAGGTCACCCTCGTCGTACCCGGGCACGGCACGGCCTTCCGTCCTGCTACCTCGACTCCTCGCTGACGCTCTCCGTCTACCCGGCGCGCGGCCACGAGGCTCCGCTACGAAGAGGGACGCCGCCGCCGGGCGCTGTGCGGGAGTGTCCTCATGGCCGAAGGCACCGGGGGTCCAGGTGGCGCCGCCGTCGGTGGTGGTCCACAGCGTGCTGCTGCCCGTCGGCAGCCAGCGGCCGAGTGAGCCGCTGCTGAAGGCCAGGAAGCTGCCGACAGGCCCCGCTGGTCCCGAGACGACCTGCGACCAGGTGCGGCCGCCGTCGGTGGAGCGCAGCAGCCGCGGCTGGCTGGCGACGTTGACGTGCACGACCAGTGATGAGGACGACACGGCTATCTGCAGGCCGCGGACACCGGCCGGCAGGGTCCCAGCCACGCCGTACGTCGCGCCGAAGTCGTGTGACACCCGGACGGTCACCGGGCCGCCCGAGAGACGGGCCTGGCAGAGCACAGCGAACGAGCCGGGTGGCCCGATGGCGGCCGACACCGCGTCGCCCGATCGCAGCAGCAGGGTCCGGTCACCGTTGAGCGCTGGCGTGCTGACGCCGGCCCACGTCCCGGTCAGGGTGTCGGCTCGCTGCACCGAGAAGGTGCAGCCCGGTGGGCAGCCCGGCTGGTCCGTCACGACGCGCAGGAGATCCCCGCCCCTGGGCCTGCGGGTCTACCCGCCCGGCTCGCGCCTGACGATGTACGTGCCCAACCCGCACCCAGCCTGCACCAGCCCGACAGCCCACCTGCTCGACGTCGGCCCACTGCGCGCCAGTTGAGCCCCGATCGACCGTCGGGCGGTCTGTACGCGTGGTGAGTGTGCGCTGCAGCAGCCGCGTGGGTGCCGCGCCACCGGGATCGTGGCCCGCCGCGCCCCGGAGAGGTGATGGCCGACCAGTACCGGGTCGTCAGGCGATGCGGCGAGCGACGTACCTCATCCCGGAGCCGGGAAGAAACATGTCTTCCATCTCCCCGAGCTTCTCGAAGTAGCGGGGGTCCTTGTTGACCAGCTCGTCCCGCGAGGCATACGTAGCCATGTCGGGGGACGTGGTGACCCAGGCGACCTCTCCGAAGGGGCCTGCGGTCGTTGGGCCGAACATCACGGTCGCTCCGGTCATGGACGAGATGAGGTCGGCTACCTCGGTGCACCAGCGGAACGCCTCGGCGGCGTGGCCCCCGGCGATCTGGGCGCGGTTCTGCAGCACGATTGCCCCGACGTCGGCTCGCTGGTATTCCGCGCCGGCGGTGTGCATCACGGAGATCATCGTGTCCTCCGGCGGGGTGGCGACGAACTCCAGCCCTTCAGCGACCTTGTCCAGGAACCTGACGTCGGTGCCCATGGCGCTCATTTGACCGTCGAACTCGGCGCGGTCGTGCACCAGAGCGCTGTAGACCACCGTGCCGATCGGGCCTCCGAACATGCCCGCCCAGAGGGAAATGGGGATGCCGGACACTTCACGCACCACGTGGGTCATGGACTCGGTATACGGGCGGATCTTGCGGATGTCCCCGCGGTACAAGACGGAGCGATTGAACAGGAACATGGTGACCCTCTTCTCTGCCCGACGTCGTTGTCGGCGCCTGCCCGACCCTCCTCGCCGTGGCCAGGTGTGACAAGAGCCGTATCTGCAAGCCGACATGGTCCTGTTGAGCTCCATCGTCACCGGGTACGTCCTACCGCGTGAAGGTGATGTGGATCGTGCCGCTCTCGGCCACTTCCGACGAGTCGCGCGCGGTGCTGACCCCACCGCCGACGCGCACGTCCAGGCCGCCGGCAGCCTCAGTCGCCTCGGCGAGCACGTCCTCGATCGCAGCGCTGCGCAAGTGCAACGTCGTATCACCGCGCATGGGGAGCGACGGACGCGGCGCGGTGTGGGTGAGGACGTAGACCGGGCTGCCGAACGGCGGCTGGTCACCCCACCAGCCCTCCCAGTCCGGTCCGCACCCATCGGATTCTCGGGGGCGTAGTCGGTCGTCGAGCTCGACGTCATGCTGAGTCACCTACCTCCGCCGGGCACGAAAGGCGGCGACGTTGACGCGGTTGGCGCACGACATGCTGCAGTAACGGCGCGAGTGGTTCTTCGACAGATCGACCAGGACGTCCTCGCAGTCGTCGGCACCGCACACGCTGAGCCGCTGCAGTTCTTGCTGGCGTACAACGTCGACGAAAGCCATCGCCGCCTCGACCACCATCCGGTCGGCC
This sequence comes from Frankiales bacterium, assembly GCA_025352005.1. Classification (GTDB taxonomy): domain Bacteria; phylum Actinomycetota; class Actinomycetes; order Mycobacteriales; family SCTD01; genus RYN-111. The sequence continues at coordinate 4,139 of JANXUE010000303.1, read as the reverse complement.
AGCGGGACCTGCGGCGTGGTTGCGTGCAGGTGGTAACCCCAGTCGCCGTGGGTCACCAACTGCGGCAGCGCGCTCGCCTGGCGCAACATCCGGTTCACCTGGGCGACCACCCCTGCCTCGTCGAGCTCCCACAGCTCGCGCAGGCGGGGGCGCAGCGCCCGTACCGCCTCGAGCTCCTGGGCGTCGCTGCGGCGCGACCCGGTCCAGCCCCACTGCTCGACGAAAGCCTCCAGCGCTGCCAGGTCGCGCAGCTCGTCGCTCCCGCGCTGCTGGGTGTTGACCAGGGCGGCCGCGGCGCCCAGGGCCACCTCGGTGTCATGGGCAAAAAGCACCTTGACCCCTTTCGGTCGAACGCCCTAGCGTTCGTAAGCACCGTACCGGCAAAAGACACTTACGGGGAGCAGCACATGGACAGGCGTACGGCCGGCGGCGCGGGACTCGCCCTGGCGCTGCTTTCGGCAGCGACGTTCGGTACGTCCGGCTCGTTCGCCGCCAGCCTGATCAAGGTCGGCTGGACGCCGGGCTCGGCCGTCACCGCACGGGTGCTCACGGCAGCGCTGCTGCTCACAGGACCCGCGCTGCTGCAGTTGCGCGGCAGGGTGGCGCTACTGCGCCGCAGCAGCCGCACCCTCACCGTCTACGGCATCGCGGCGGTCGCTGGGGCCCAACTCTGCTTCTTCATGGCCGTCGAACACCTCTCGGTCGCGGTGGCGCTGTTGCTGGAGTACTCCGGCACCCTGCTGGTGGTTGGCCATCTGTGGCTGCGTCGAGGTCAGCGCCCGGGGCGGCTCACCGTGGCTGGGGCTGCGCTGGCCATTGCCGGCTTGGGACTGGTGCTCGAGCTGTTCGGTAACGCACATCTGGACCCGGTCGGGGTGCTGTGGGGGCTCGGTGCTGCCGTTGGCCTGGCCACCTACTTCGTGATGTCCGCCGAGACCGACGACGCCCTGCCGCCCTTGGTTGTCGCCTGGGGCGGCCTGGTCATCGGCGGGGCCGCCCTCGCCGTCGCCGCCGTCGTCGGGCTGCTTCCGCTGGCCGCGCCCCGCACCGACGTCACCCTGCTCGACTCCAAGGTCAGCTGGCTCGTGCCGGTCCTGGGGCTGGCCGTCGTCGCAGCGGCGATCGCCTACGTCACCGGCATCCTCGGCGCCCGCCTGCTCGGCGCGAAGGTGGCGTCCTTCGTCGGGCTTACGGAGGTGCTGTTCGCCGTCGTGTTCGCGTGGATATTGCTCGGTCAGTCACTGGGCCTCCAACAGCTCATGGGCGCCGCATTGGTGGTGGCCGGCATCACCCTGGTGCGGGTCGACGAACTGAGCAGCGACGGCGCCATTGCGGTACTCACGCCTCACGAAGACGTCGCGCTGCGGTCGTAGCGGGCAACCGCAGCCTCACGCCGCCGGGCTCAGTGCGCCACGCGGTAGCTCCACCCACGAGCACTGGGTGTACTCGCAGCCCGTACTCGTCGATCAGGCCCCATTCGGCCGCTTCCGCAGCCAGCGTCGCGCCGCCCATGGCGATGTCGCCGGGCCCGGGCTCCGCCCGCCACCTTTCGATTTCCTGCGCGAGGTTGCGGGTGGCGAGACAGTGGCAGGCCGGCGAGTCCTGGCAGGACCGCCCCTGTGAGTTGCTGCGGCCGGCACGCATCGAGGGCGTCAGCTTCGGCCAGCTACTCGGCGCGTCCGTGACCGCGGCTCGCACCACAAAGCTGCGGGAAGTCTGGGCTCTGACGCACCGCGGCTGCGCCGGGCCGGAGTTGTCCACACCTCCCTGGCAGGGATGTCTCAGGAGCCCTAGCCTTACGCCGATGAGCGGCGTGGATGCAGTGGAGCTCGAAGTCCGTGAGCTGGTCCGGCGCCGTGGGATCGATCCCTTCCTGGACCGGGCCGCAGTACGCCGGTTGGTGGACGAGGTCGTTGCCGACTACGACGAGCGCTCGCTGAGCTCGACGCTCGCCACGCTGCCTGACCCGAAGGTCGCCGCCAGGGCTGTCTACGACGCGGTCGCGGGCTTCGGCCCGCTGCAGCGGCACTTCGACGACAAAGAAGTCGAGGAGATCTGGATCAACGAGCCTGGACGGGTGTTCGTCGCCAAACGCGGCCGGTCGGAGCTGACGACGACGATCCTCAACGACGGCCAGGTGCGGGACCTCGTCGAGAAGATGCTGAAGACTACGGGGCGGCGGGTCGATCTGAGCACGCCGTTCGTGGACGCGATGCTGCCGGACGGCTCGCGGCTGCACGTGGTGATCCCGGACATCACCCGGCAGCACTGGTCGGTCAACATCCGCAAGTTCGTGCTGAGCGCCAACTCGATGGACGAGCTCGTCGGGCTGCAGACCCTGACTGCCCAGGCGGCCAGGTTCCTGGAGGCCGCCGTCATCGCGGGGCTCAATGTGATCGTCGCCGGCGGCACGCAGGCCGGAAAGACGACGCTGCTCAACTGCCTGGCCGGGGCGATCCCGGGGCGGGAGCGGGTCATCACCTGCGAGGAGGTCTTCGAGCTCAAGATCGGCCTGCCCGACGTGGTGAGCATGCAGACCCGCCAGCCCAACCTGGAAGGCACCGGCGAGATCCAGCTGCGGCGCCTGGTCAAGGAGGCGCTGCGGATGCGGCCCGACCGGATCATCGTCGGAGAGGTCCGGCAGGAGGAGGCGCTCGACCTGCTGATCGCTCTCAACAGCGGCCTGCCGGGGATGTGCAGCATCCACGCCAACTCCGCGCGCGAGGCGATCGTCAAGCTCTGCACGCTCCCGCTGCTGGCGGGGGAGAACGTCGGCCACAACTTCGTCGTACCAACCGTCGCGAGCTGCGTGGACATCGTGGTGCACACGGCCAAGGACGGCAGTGGTCACCGAAGGGTGCGCGAGATCGTCGCCGTACCAGGCAGAGTCGAAGGTGACGTGGTCGAGGTCGCGGACCTGTTCGTCACGCGCGGAGGGCGGCTCGCACGGGCGGACGGATACCCGCCCCACCAGGAGCGCTTCGAGTGGTCTGGCCTGGACCTGCCCCGCCTGCTGGCCCAGGACCTCTGAGTGGGCGCCTTCCTCGGGCTGCTCTTCGGGCTGGGATGCGTCGCGGTCTACCGAGCTCGCACGGTCGCGGCGACGCCGAAGAAGGCCGGCGAGTCCTGGCAGGACCGCACCCGTGAGCTGCTGCTGCAGGCCGGCATCGAGGGCGTCAGCCCCGGCCAGCTGCTCGGCGCGTCCGTGACCGCCGGAGTCGTCGCGTTCGTCATCGTCCTGGGCACCAGCCAGGTGCTGGTCATCGGCTTGGCCTTCGGTGGCTTCGCCTCGGTCCTGCCCCTCACCCTGGTACGACGACGTCGGGCCCAGCGCACCGTCGAGCTTCGGGAGGTCTGGCCCGAGGCTGTCGACAACCTCGCCAGCGGGGTGCGGGCTGGACTGTCGCTTCCCGAGGCGCTGACCCAGCTGGGCGTCCGCGGACCGGAGCAGCTGCGGCCGGCCTTTCGCCGCTTCGGTGAGGACTACCGCGCGACAGGGCGCTTCGCGGAGTCGCTCGACCGGCTCAAGGCCAACCTTGCCGACCCCGTCGGCGACCGCGTCGTCGAGGCCCTCAGGATGGCCCGCGAGGTCGGTGGCACCGACCTCGGCCGGCTGCTGCGGACCCTCTCGACGTTCCTGCGCGAGGACGCCCGCACCCGCGCCGAGCTGCAGACCCGGCAGGGCTGGACCGTCAATGCCGCCCGGCTGGCGCTGTCGGCCCCGTGGATCTTGCTGCTGCTGCTCTCGACACAGCCCAGCGCGGTGGCGGCCTACAACCAGCCGGCGGGCGCCGTCGTGCTCCTCGTCGGCGGCGGCGTCAGCTTTGTGGCGTACCGGATCATGTTGCGGATCGCGAAGCTCCCCAACGAGCGACGGGTCCTTCGGTGAGCGCCGGCCTGGCGGGGGTCGGGCTCGGGGTCGTCGCCGGTACGGGGCTGTTCCTCGCCGCCACCGGCACCCCACTGTCGCGCAGGCCCAGGCTCGACGCCCGCCTGGCGCCGTACCTGCGCGACGCACCCCGACCCTCGCGGCTGCTGACCGAACGCCCCGCGATCACGCCTTTCCCCACGTTCGAGCGGCTGCTCTCTCCCGTCATGGGCGATCTGACCAGGGCCGTCGAGCGCTGGGTCGGCGGGCT
>JANXUE010000251.1 GCA_025352005.1 Frankiales bacterium | reverse complement strand
ACCCGCGAGGGCCACCGGCAGGTCGGCGGCACGCGACGTGGGCCGCAACCGGCGTCCGGAGGACGCGACGACGCTGCCCTGGCTCAGCACCTGGACCGTCACGAGCCCGTCCGCGCCGGACACTTCCGTGATCGGCAGGTCAACGCCGCGAAGAGTTCCGGTCACTGCCACGTCGAGGTGCCCAGCCGGAGGCAGCAGCACGGTGCCGGCGGGGGCTGCCGGCGAGACCACCGTGCCGAACGGCTGCACCTCCGGGGCCATCACGAGGTACTTCACCGCGAATCGATCCAGCGCAGGCGAGGTGGCGGTCTCCAGCGACGGCGCGAGCGAGCTGAACGAGGTGGTCTGGAACGACCGTGGGTCGGCGGCCAGCATGAGCTGCCGCCACGTCGAGGCGGTGAACGAGTGCCCGCCCAGGCTCCGCAACCCGTAGTAGACGTTCGTGCCGGGGAACATCGTCAGCCCGGTGCCCTGGAACCGCTCGCCCCCGAGGTGGGCTGCCAGGTAGTCGTGCACCGGCGTCCGAGGGTAGAAGTCGTGCCGCGGGATCTGCGGCCAGAACGGCAGCACCACGTTGAGCGCCTGCACCAGCACCACGACCGGGATGGCGCCGACCGCCAGCCGGTGCACCCGACTGCGCGCGAGCGCGACGCCAGCCAGCGCCACCAGAGCGGCCAGAGCGGCGTAGAGCGTCTGCCGGTCGCTGATCGCCAGGTGGCCGGTGGGGCGCAGGTTGTTGCGCAGCCGGTGCAGCACCAACGCCGAGCCGACAGCCAGCGCCACCCACACGAGCGGCTCCCCCCAGCGGCGGGTCACTGGCTTCTCGGCCCGGGCACGCAGCAACGCGTCATACCCCATCGCGGCGAGGATCGCCAGGCACAGACCGAGGATGACGCGGATGCGAGGCACGGGGTTGTTGTGGAACACCGGCAGATGCTGGGCCAGCGCCAGGAGCGGGCCCCCCACCCAGCCAAGGACGACCGTGACCAGCGCAGCGACCACGAAGAAGCCCCGGACTCCGGCAGGTGTCTCCGCCCGCCGGCGACGCAGCAGCGCGACCACGACCAGCACGAGCACAGCGCTGCCGATGAACGCGTTGACCTCAATGTCGTTGACCGGACCGACGTAGTCGCGGCTGGGGCAGCTGCCGAACGCCTTGGGCAGCGCCGTGGTGACCAGCGACAGCAGCGGCAGGTGCTGCTGTGGCGTCTGTGCGCGCGCAGTCAGGTCCAGGCCACTGAGCTGCGCGGCGAACGGCAGGAGCTGGAAGGCCACCATCAGCGCCCCGAGCGCTACCCCGACCCCGGCAAGCGTCATGGTCCGGACCCGCGCCGCAGCTTGCTGGCGGGTGCTCAGCACCCGGAACAGGACGTAGGGCGCCGCGAGGTACAGGGCGAACCCGGTGACCTCAGGGAAGCCGCCGAGCAGCATCGCCGCCACACTGACCGCCACCGGGACGACGGCTCGAGCGGTCCGCAGCTGGATCAGCCGCTCCAGCGACCAGAGCAGCACGGGCACGAAGGCGGCGGTCCGGGTGTGCGGCCAGTTCGTCCAGGTCACCATGAACCCGCTGGTCGTGAACACCAACCCACCGAGCAGCGCCGGCGCGCGGGCGAGGTTGAGCCGCCGCAGGAACAGAAACATCCCGCCGGTACTCACGACCATCTCGAGCAGCTTCATCCAGGCCGGCGCCAGCCAGGTCGGCAGCGCCAGCAAGGGCAACGACAGCGGCGAGTACGTCGCGTAGCTCGGCACCGCCCCGAGTGGGGCGCCTCCCGACGCGAGGTTGTCCCACTGCGCGATGTCGCCACGCAGCAGCTCGCGCCGGAACTCCGCGGCGGCCGGCAGGAACCCGTCGACCGGGTCGCTGACGCAGGAGTTGTCGGGCTTGGCGCCGACCGGCTGGGTCGCCTGCCACGGCGCGAACTGCAGCGCGAGGTCCGCGCTGGCGAACACCCGCGCCCCGACCAGGGACGGGCCGACGGCGAGCGCGACGAAGACCGCGCACACCGCCGCCACGAGCAGCGCGGCAGGGTCGCGGCGCCAACGCCTGGGGGCCATGACGGTCAATGCGCTGCAATAGCAGCGTAACGCAGCTCGGTGGCTTCCTTCATCGGCCGCCACCAGCCCTCGTTCGCCTGATACCACGCAACCGTGGCCGCCAGCCCCTTCGCGAAGTCTGCGTAGGCCGGGGTCCAGCCCAGCTCGGACCGGAGCTTGGTGCTGTCGATGGCGTAGCGCATGTCGTGGCCCGGCCGGTCAGTCACATGGTCGTAGGCGTCGGCGGGCTGCCCGAGGGCGACCAGGATCGCCTGCACGACCTCCTTGTTGTTCTTCTCGCCGTCCGCCCCGATGAGGTAGGTCTCGCCGAGCCGGCCATTGTCGATGACCGCCCAGACCGCGCTGTTGTGGTCGTCGACGTGGATCCAGTCACGGACGTTCAGGCCGTCGCCGTACAGCTTCGGCGCGACCCCGTCGAGGACGTTGGTGATCTGCCGCGGGATGAACTTCTCGACGTGCTGGTAGGGCCCGTAGTTGTTCGAGCAGTTCGTCAGGGTCGCCCTGACTCCGAACGACCGGACCCACGCCCGCACCAGCAGGTCGCTCGCCGCCTTGGTGCTGCTGTACGGCGAGCTCGGGTTGTACGGCGTGTCCTCGGTGAACCGGGACAGGTCATCGAGCTCGAGGTCGCCGTAGACCTCGTCGGTCGAGATGTGGTGCAGGCGCACGTCGTGCCGGCGGACGGCCTCGAGGATCGTGAACGTCCCGATGACATTGGTCTGCACGAACGGCGAGGGGTCGACGAGGGAGTTGTCGTTGTGGCTCTCGGCGGCAAAGTGCACGACCAGGTCGGTCTGGCTGACCAGCGTGTCGACCAGGCCCGCGTCGCTGATGTCCCCCTCGACCAGGGAAACCGCTTCCCGCAGCGAGGCGAGGCTGCTGCCGTCGCTCGCGTAGGTCAGGGCGTCGAGGACAGTGATCTCGACGTCAGGTCGGTGCTGTCGGGTCCAGTGGACGAAGTTGGCGCCGATGAAGCCGGCTCCGCCGGTGACGAGGATGCGCATGCCCGCCAGTGTTCCAGACGTGCCCATGTCGCCGGGCGTCGTCGACGACAGGCCCGGTCTCTCAGGTTCCCTTCAGACGTGTTTTACCCCTTGTCTCGTACGCTGGCATAACCCGATGCGCTTCTCAGGCGTCCTGGGGGGCACGAGACCTCACTGACGCGACGCTGGAGCCCTGCACGTGACGACCCCGAGAAACCCCTATGGCGACGAGCCGTCGGCGTCCTCCGGGCTTCCGCCGCACCTCGACCCGCGCGGCACGGCGCGCCGCGATGCCAAGGGCCCGCCGCCGCGCGGCACCAACGCCTACCGGCAGGCCGCCCGTGGCGGTCCTGCCGAGGTGCCCGAGCCGACAGCGCCCGCACGCGGACCCAAGCCCCGTCGTACGAAGGGGCAGCGGTTCGCGCGAATCCTGTCCTGGGTCGCGCTGACCACGGCCGTCGTGGTGCTGCTGGCCGCGGGCGGGCTGTATGTCGCGTTCAACCACTACAACGGCCAGATCGACCGGATCGCGATCCCCGGGATCAGCGGTCACGCCAAGCCCAAGGCAGCCCCCCGTAACGCCGAGAACATCCTGCTCGTGGGCTCCGACAGCCGCGCTGGCTCCAACGGTGTCGGCACGCAGGGGGCCGGGGCGACCTTTGTGACGGGCCAGCGCTCCGACACGGTGATCCTGGTGCACCTGTTCGGCACCAGCGAGAAGGCCGAGCTCGTCAGCTTCCCCCGTGACTCCTACGTCGAGATCCCGGCGTACACCAACCCCAAGACCGGTCGGGTGACTGCGGCCCACCACGACAAGCTCAACAGCGCCTTCTCCGAGGGCGGCCCGGCGCTGCTGATCGCCACCATCGAGAACTTCAGCAACATCCGGGTCGACCACTTCCTGCAGGTCGACTTCACCGGTTTCAAAGGCATGGTCAACAAACTCGGCGGCGTCGACGTGTGCCTGACCAAGGCGGCCCAGGACCACTACTCCGGCATCGACCTGTCGGCGGGCAACCACCACATCAGCGGTGACGTCGCGCTTGCCTTCGTCCGCCAGCGGCACGGCCTCGCCCTTGGCGACATCGACCGCATCGCGCGCCAGCAGCAGTTCATCGGCTCGCTCGTGCACAAGGTGCTGTCGGCTGGCACCTTGCTTGACCCCTTCAAGCTCAACGGGTTCCTCGATGTCGCGACCACGTCGCTCCAGGCCGACAAAGGCCTGTCCGGCAACGACATCAAGAACCTTGCGCTGCGGCTGCGCAACTTCAGCTCCGGCGGGGTCAGCTTCACGACCGTCCCGATCACCGACTCCAACGGCAACAGAGGCGGTGCCAGCGTGGTGCTGCTCGACGACGCGAAGGCCGCCGACATGTTCGGCGCCCTCCGCGACGACAGGGCGCCCGGGACCCCAGTTGCTCCGCCCAAGGGCGGCGCCACCACCACCCGCACCGTGCCGCTCGTCGTTGCGCCCGCCAACATCCGGGTGTCGGTCTTCAACGGCGCCGGCGTGCAGGGCATGGGCCGCAAGGCTGCCTCCGACCTCACCGCCGTGGGCTTCTCGGTCGTGGGCATCCCCACCAACCGGGGCACTGGCGCGAGCCAGACAACCATCTTCTACGGCGCTACCAGAGCCGACTCCGCCCGGACCCTGCAGGCCGCCCTGCCCGGGTCGGTGCTGCAAGCCGACAGCAGCCTCGGCGGCACCCTGCAGGTCGTTGTCGGCACCGGCTACCAGACGGCCCAGAAGGTCACAGTCACCACCGCCCAGCCCAACGCGGCGCCGCCGGTCGGCACGACCACAGCGACCGCCCCGCTCAAGACGGCACAGGACAACCCCTGTACGAGATGACCGGTGGGCTCGTCGGGCGTCGCGACCCGGCCCAGCCGCTGCTCACCTACCTCGACGGCCCCTCCCGGGTCGAGCTCTCCGGCGCGACGACCCGCAACTGGGTCAGCAAGACCGCCAACCTGCTCGTCGACGGCTTCGCCGGTCC
>JANXUE010000249.1 GCA_025352005.1 Frankiales bacterium | reverse complement strand
GCAGGCTGGGCTCGCCGAGAAGGCTCCATGGCTGCTGCAGGACCGGCTGGTCGCGCTCGGCGCCGAGTTCGTGGAGGGCGAGCCGTGGGCCCCCAACGTCGTGGTCGACCGCAGCCTGTACACCGGCCAGAACCCTGCCTCTTCAGGCCCCCTCGCCGAGCGCATGCTCGAGGCTCTCTCCGCCTAGCAGCGCGGTCAGGCGCGGATCTCCAGGGTGCAGCACTTGGCGCTGCCGCCGGCCTTCAGCAGCTCCGACAGGTCGACGCCGATCGGGTTGTACCCGCGGTGACGCAAGGCCTCAGCGAGCTCGACGGCCGCCGAGGCGAGGACCACGTTGTAACCGTCTGACACGGCGTTCAGTCCCAGTACTGCGGCGTCCTCGTCATGGGCGAGCACGGCGTCCGGGAACAGCCGGCGCAGTACCTCGCGACTGCCTTCGCTGAAGGCGCCCGGGAAGTAGGCGACGTTGCTGTCGTCCAAAACTGCCAGCGCGGTGTCGAGGTGGTAGTAGCGCGGATCGACCAAGGTCAGGCTGATCACTGGTACGCCGAACAGCTCCTGAACCTCGGCATGTGCTCCCGGGTGGGTGCGGAAGCCGGTGCCGGCCAGGATGGTCCCGCCCACCACGAGGAAGTCGCCCTCGCCCTCGTTCACGTGCACGGCCTCGACGGCGCTGGTCAGTCCTGCCTGCGACAGCCACCGCAGGTACGCCGGGCCCTCGGCCTGGCGCTCGGGGTAGGTGAACCGGGCGCCGAGCGCGCGACCGTCGACGACGAGGCCGCCGTTGGCGGCAAACACCATGTCCGGGAGTCCCGGCTCGGCGGCGATGAGCTCGACCTCGTGCCCGAGGGCGAGGTAGGTCTGGCGCAGGGCTTCCCACTGGCGACCGGCCAGGGCGACGTCCACGGCAGTGTCGGGGTTCATCCAAGGGTTGATCGCGTAGCTGACCTCGAAGTGGTCCGGCGGGCACATCAGGTAACGGCGCGGACGAGCGATGCGGCCCGGCGCACGGGCGGCGTCTTCAGGCACGGGGTCGAGCACGGTGGTGAGCACTGGTGTGAGCGCTGTGGTGAGCACTGTGGTGAGCACGGACACGAGAGCTCCGGTCGCGAAGGGCCTCGCAGGCTCCGCGGTGCGCGGACTCTTCTGTTGGCCACCATGACGCTAGGACATCAGTTACACGCAAGCAATCGCTGTTTGTTGCGCACCATACGTGCTTTTCTTGTGTCTGTACGCTTCATCCGTCGATCTGTTGTGAGGCCATCGTGGACACGATTGATGACCAGGTCATCGGCTGCCTGCTCAAGGACGCCCGCGCCACCTATGCAGAGATCGGCGGCACAGTGGGCCTGTCTGCCCCCGCCGTGAAGCGCCGCGTCGACCGCCTGCTTGCCTCGGGCGCCATTCGCGGCTTTACGGCACTCATCGACCCGGGTGTCCTCGGATGGACCACGGAGGCCTACGTGGAGCTCTACTGCACGGGAACCGTGTCGCCACAAGAGCTCCGGCGAAGCCTGGAGGCGGTTCCGGAGGTGATCGGCGCCTGTACGGTCTCGGGGTCCGCGGACGCCCTGGTCCACATGCTCGCCACCGACATCGGACACCTGGAGCGGGCCATCGAGCGGGTGCGCGACCATCCGCACGTCGACCACACGCAGAGCGTGATCGTGCTCTCCCGGCTTCTGGACCGGCCGCGATCGTAGACAACGAAATGTCTTAAGACGTTCCTGCGCCGAACCGATGACGAACGTGATGACGACGATGACCCAGGCGACCCTGACTGCTGCTGCCGTGCCTGCAATCCAACAGGTTGCGGCGGCGCTGCGCGAGACCGTCACAAGGTTCGCTCAGACGCGGTCGTTCCGGTCCACCGGGAGCCCACTCCAACGTCATGACGACATCATGAGCCTGGGGACCCGGACCCGGACCCGGACCCGGACCCGGACCTTGCTCGCCCTGCTGGCCTGCGTGGGTGGGGTCGCTCTCGTGGCTCCTGCGGGTCCGGTGTCAGCAGCTGCCTTGCCGCAGGTCGGTGCGCCGTCACCGAACGCGGTCGCAGAGTCCGTTGACTACGCCAGCGACGTGCTGTCAGACCCGTGGGACTTCTCCAACGCCGCTGACATTCAAGGCCCCGCAACGATCGCCGGCGGGCTTCTCACGTACGTCCTGCCTGCGCAGCAGAGCCTGGTGGGCTCGATCGCATCGTCGCAGCCTTGGGGCCGTGACGGGAGGCTCAACCCGGCGAACGCCGACCGGTATACCCGGCTCAGTCTGCGTCTGTGGTCAAGTGCGACATCCGCTGGGGGTGTCTCATGGGCCCGGTGCAGTTGGGCGACGGTGACCTGCCGAGGTTTCCAGTCCTTCATGATGCAAACTGGTTGGCACACTTACGACCTGACGCTCAAAGGTTCCGGGATTTCCACCGCGCCAGCTCCTTGGGGCGGGCAGGTCGTGGGGCTGCGACTGACTGGGGCGGCTGGTCCGACGGTCAAGGTCGACTGGGCTCGGCTGCACGACACTTCAGTCGCTGAAACGATGTTGCCGTGGACTGACCCTTCGCCCGGCAGGCCTGCCACCGTCTACTGGGACAGCGACGCCAACCCGCTCAACAACACTCCTGACCAGCCCGGCTGGGGCGTTGCTGCCACCATTTCGTCCACTGCATCGTCGAACAGCACGTACGTTTCGCTGTCAGCGCTTCCACCCGGGACCTACCGGTTCTATGTCGTTGCTGGCGCCACAACATCGACGCTTTCGGCTCCTGTGATCGTCCGGGTTCGCCCCCGGCCGGTCATCTTGTCCCCGTCAGCGGCGCAGGGGACGGACTACGCGACCAGCGTCCGCAAGGACCCGTGGGACATGGCGCAGCGCACCGACTTCCGGCTGACCGGAGCCACCCTGCTCGGTATGAACGGTCTGTGGTTCGCCGCTCAGAACACCGGCAACGACCCGAACGTGTACCTGCCGATGCCGAAGCCGTTCCTAGGCAGCACCTTCCACCGAGTGCAAGTGCATGTTGCGCTGCTCGGCAGTTACGGACTCGGCGGCGAATCCGGTGGCGGCTGCGTCGGCCGGCTAATGTGGACAACCGCTCAAGGAGGCCCGACGAAATGGCAGACCACCGATGACTTGGTGCTTTACCCGGGATGGAACGCTGTCACAGTTGACATGGCGACCAGTCCGTCGAGTGCGATCGTTGACCCTGTCCTGGGCGTGAACCGGATCGGCTGGGCTGGGCAGTCGATCACCGCGCTGCGTTTCGACCCGAACGAGGATCCTGGTCCTCGGCGCTGGTTCCTCGATGATGTTCGCGTCGAAACCGACCCGGCTTCGAGCGCTGGAACGTTCAGTGTTCAGTTTTCTGACCTGGCCGGCCTGCCAGGCACGACGGCGAGCGTCGAGGCCGTGGGTACAGGCGGGCAGGTGTTTATCGTTGCGAGCGGCAGGGTCGTGCAGTCGGGTGTCAATACTGTGGCGTGGCATCCGGGGCGGAATGTTCCGGTTGGTACGTACCGGATTCGGGTTGTGCTCAGCAGTTCGGCTGGCAGCACCGCAAGGTGGGCGTCTGTGCCGTTGAGGATGACGCCGGCCTGACCCGCTACGGGATCGACAGGACGAACTCTGAGCTGATGGCCTCCGACGAGAGGTCCGGCCTGGGTCCGACACTCGAGCCCAACGGAGGGAGCTACTGCACCGCGTCGAGGAGGTACCGCTGGTGGCCGAAGTCGGCGCGCCACGGCAGGTCGAGCAGTTGCATGACCCCACTGTCATAGGGCTTGTCCGTGGACAGCAGGATCTGGCGCAGCGCGCGGTTCACGTCAGGGTGGGTGAACTCGATGCGGCGCAACCGCATCAGGTGACCGTCGCCGGTGTGCAGGGTGAGAACGCCACCATGCTGGCTGGACTTCATGCCGCCCTCGACAATGCTGTCACGCAAAGCCAACCGGTACGGGCCGAACTTGCGCACCGCGACAAAGTCCGACCCGACCACGACCCGCCGCGACCACAGGGCATACGACAGGGCGATCACCAGGACCGCCGCAATGGGGTAGTTCCACAGTGAGTAGCCCGACACCAAAGCGAAGGGGATGTACAGCAACGAGCCGGCGAACACGCTGGTCACGCCCTCGACGAGTGGGACACCACACTCGCCGCTGTGCGGCATTGGCAGATCTTTGCTGCGCCAGATGGTGAGCACCGGTGGGGCATCAGGATCTAGCGCCGGGCCTGGCACCGCCCGCGAGGCCTTTGCGGAGGCGATCTGGGAGCGACGTCGCTCGCGGCGGTTCAACGGCAGTGGGGCCGACGTGCTCACGCCGACCACGCAGCGGACGGAACGAAAGGGTACCGGGGTCGCGTCATACCTAACAGTGTGCCTGCAACTTCGGTGCAGGCGCTGCTCGAAATCAACATGCGACTGCATGGGAAGCGATGATGTGGATCACGCCGGCAGGTCAGGACATCATGCAATCAGCGAAGCACGACGGAAGACGTCGGCGCTCAGCGGGTGGCGGAGTCTCCAGGTGATCGCGATGGGGCGCTCGCCCTTGTGCTCGACGTAGCTGGCCGGTCCGAGGCAAAGGAACGGCCGAGGGCCGTTCCAGTCGTTGGCCCGCGTCTCCCGCGTCAGGATGAGCACATGACTGCCCCGGGCCCGGTGGTTGAGGTATCGCTGGCCCGTCGGGGAGCTCACGGCCGTCGCGTTCTGGGACTCCCAGTGGAACAGCTCGGGGCTGATCGCGTAGTCGGCGTACATGGTGGTGGGGGAGTAGTCGGCCTCACTCTTGCGCAGCGTCACGAAAAAGGCGTCCGTCTGGACGGCCTCGGACCAGACGACGCCGGCGACAAAGGCCGAGGGCTTGCGCGTGAGGGACGCCCAGGTGAGAGCGGCAAGGGTCTCCTCGCGGCTGTAGTGCGCGTTCGTCCGCAAGGTCACCTGCTGCAGCCCGGCCTCCAGCGGCCCACTGACATGCTCGGCCTTCGCCAGGCCGAGGGCGATGACCTGGCGGAGCTCGTCGCACACGGCCGGGCTCTGCGTGAGGACGTCGAATCCGGCCTGGTAGCTGGCATGACCACCGCCGTTCGGCCACAGGGAGAAGAACAGCATCCGGGCGAAGGCCTGCTCGCGAGCCCACAACTGGTCGTACCGGAAGGGGTCTGAGAGCAGGCGGGTGTAGAGGGTGGCGCGCTCGACGTCGTCGACGTGCGCCAGCGCGGACGTGCGCGTGAGGAGCTGCTGGTCGGCGGGGCCCTCGTCGCGGGTGGGCAGTCCCGCCGTACGGCGAAGTGATGTCCACGAGCCGGCGCGGAAGACATCGGTGAGCTCACGTCCGCTGGCCGCGAGCCACCCCGCGAGGTCGAGGTCGCCGTGATTGCGGATCTCGGCGAGGAGCTCCTTCTTGCTCAGCTTGAGCTGGCGCTTGACGTTCTCCAAGACGACCTCGCGGGCGACCTTGTCGAGGACCAGCTCGCAGCCGGATGGCAGGAAGGCGAAGCCACTCTCGAGCTGACGCTCCAGGCCCGCGCGGCTCGTCCCGGTCAGGGCGCGGTACTTCAGGTCGAACCTGAACTCCTTGCGCTGCATGCCAATGAAGTCCAGAACCGTGAGGACCGGCTTGTCGGCTGTACGGCGGAGCCCGCGCCCCAGTTGCTGCAGGAAGACCGTCGCGCTCTGCGTCGGACGCAGCAGCAGCAGGGTGTCGACGTCGGGGATGTCGAGGCCCTCGTTGAACAGGTCGACGGCGAACAGGACGTTCACGTCTCGCTGGCGCAGTGCGGTCAGGGCATGCGCGCGGTCATCGCGACTGGTGGTCCCGGAGACGGCGAGAGCGGGGATCCCTGCTTCGCGGAACTTCTCGGCCATGTACTCGGCGTGCTTGACGGAGACGCAGAAACCGAGAGCGCGCATCAGCTGCGGCTCCTGGATCTTGACGCGCAGCTCACGAAGGACGATCCGGACGCGGGCGTCGTCGGCCGTAAAGACCTTTTCAAGGCCCGCGATGTCGTAGTCGCCGCGACGCCAGTCGAGCTGGCTGAGGTCGGTGGTGTCGCTGACGCCGAAGTAGTGGAACGGGCAGAGCAGGTCGTTCTCAAGGGCGTCCCACAGGCGGAGCTCGGCAGCGGTCCGGCCGTCGAAGAAGGCGCGTACGTCGACGCCGTCACTGCGCTCGGGAGTGGCGGTGAGGCCGAGCAGCTCGATGGGCTGGAGGTGTTCGAGCAGGCGTTGGTAGGTCGCGGCTTCGGCGTGGTGGAACTCATCGACGACGACCTGGAAGTGTTCCGGGGGGATCCGGTCGAGGGTCGCGGCCGAAAGGCTCTGAATGCTGGCGAACACGTGACGCCAGTGGTCGGGGACGGTGCCATCGACGTACAGCTCACCGAAGGCTCCGTCGGCGAGGACCTCCTGGTAGGTGCGCAGGGACTGCTCCAGGATCTCCTTGCGGTGGGCGACGAACAGCAGTGATGGACGGTCGGGCAAGCGGGCGTAGTCCAGCGCCGCGACGACGGTCTTGCCGGTACCGGTGGCTGCGACGACCAGGTTGCGGTGGTGGTCGTGGAGCTCGCGCTCGACGTGGAGGCGGTCGAGCATCTCCTGCTGGTGCGGGTAAGGACGGACCTCCAGGCCGCTGACCAGGAACGTGACGGTGCCGCGGTCCTGCAGGCCACCGGCGATGGCGAGGGCCTCATCCAGGCGGGCAGCGTCGGTGTCGGGGTTGTAGAGCGCGAAGGCGGGGTCGGCCCAGTAGGAGTCGAACGTCGCCGCGAACTTGGCGAGCAGCTCAGGGGTGTGGGAGCCGGCGAGCTTGACGTTCCACTCGAGGCCGTCGAGCAGGGCGGCCCGGCTG
>JANXUE010000237.1 GCA_025352005.1 Frankiales bacterium | reverse complement strand
TTCTTCACCGTCACCAAGACCAGCAGCAGCGTGCACTGGACCACCAAAAACGGCCACACCACCACCCGCGAACCCCGCCCCCTGCTCAGAGGCTGGTAGAGCAGGCAACCAGAAACTAGTGGCCGGTGCTGGAACCGCTGTCGGCGCTGCCGGAGGAGCTGTCACTCGAACTCGAACCCGAACCGGAACTGTCACCCGAGCCCGAACCGGAACTGTCACCCGAGCCGGACACCGAAGAGGAGCTCTCGCCACCGGAGCCGCTGGACCCGGCGCTACCACTGCCGTCCGGACCGGACACGGGCCGGTCAACGGAGCCACTACCGGACCCCTTGTCGTCCGAAGATCCGGGCGCGGGTGTTTCCCGGGGGAGGGCTGGACCGTTCGATCCCTGCTGGTCACCGCCGTCACCCGACTGGCCTTCCAAGCCGGGTTCGGACGCCCCTGAGTCAGAGGGGTGCTCGCCGGACTCGGCTCCGTCGGGGGTGGTTGCGGCCCTGGCGGGGTGGGTCGGCTCAGGCGAGGGGGAGGTCGTCACCTCCGCGGGGTCAGACGCGGAGGACGGTGAGGGGTCGACGTCGGGGGCGACCGGGGGCCGCGGGACGTGCAGCGGCGTCACCGCCTCGACGACGTCGGCAACCGCGGTCTGCGCGGGAGCGGGCAGGGCGCCGGTGGCCGCGACACCCAGGACGAGCGCAACACATCCGGCACCGGCGAGCGACAACTGCAGTGGCAGGGCCAGTGAGCGACTACGCCAGGAGACCGCACTGCGCGTCCAGGTCACCGCTCGTTGTCCCAGCGAGAAGGTAGCGGTTGGTAGGTAAGCAGGCGCCGCCACCGGGTCGAAGCCGTGCTCGAGCAGGGCCGCCAGTGCGGTCGACGGGGTGGGGACCGAAAGGTCCGCGAGGGCGCGGACCTGCCCCATCAGTGTGGTGAGCTCCGGCTCGGTGGGCACGTCGTAGCCGGCCAGCAGCGCGGCTGCGTTCCGGTCGTCGAGCCTGGGTCGGAGGGTCATATCTGTGTCATCGTCGCCGGAGGTCACAGGGTTACGCCCTCCACTCCGTCGGCTTGCGTCTCCAGTTCGCGCCGCAGCGCGAGCAGCCCGCGCCGTTGGAGCTGCTTTACGGCGCCCGTCGACTTTCCGACAGCCGCGGCGACCTGCTCGACCGTGAGGTCACCGAGGACACGCAGCGTCAGGACGCTCCGCTGGTCCGGGACGAGTCCGTCGAGCAGGCGTCGTACCCGTTCGGTCTGTAGTGACTGGATCGCTTCGTCCTCTGACGAAGCACTGGTACGCCGGTCGGTGGCCGTTTCATATGTCGCCGTGGGCTCGCGGCGACCGCGCTTGCGGAGGTCGTCTACGAGGCGGGCGTGGGCGACCGAGAACGTGAACGTCCGCAGGCCTGTTGCTCCGCCCGTGAGGGTCGGCAGCTTCGCGAAGACGGTCAGGAACACCTCGCTGGTGAGGTCCTCGGGTTCGGCTGCGCCACGGATCTTCAGGTAGGACTGAACGCGCGGCGCAAGCTGCTCGTAGACAGCGCGAAGCGCCCAGGCCTGTCCGGCCTGGGCTGCGGGGAGGACGTCCTCCAGGAGCTGCTCGTTCACGCGGTGCACTCCGGACGATGAGCCGGGGTGGACCAAAGACTCAGTCCACCCCGACATCATGCTGCCCTACGGTCCATCAACTACTCGGGGACTCTGGGATCTGCCGCTCAGTTCCCGCCGGAGCTGTCGCCCGAGTCACCGGAGCCGCTGCCGTCCTTGCTGCTACCGGAGCCGCCGGAGCCGCTGCCGTCCGCGTTGCCGTCGCCACTGTTGCTCTCAGCGGGGTGCGTGGCCTTCGGCTCCGGGGAACTGCTGTCCTGGTGGTCGTTGCCCGCGCCCTGGTGGACGCCGTCGCGGTGGGTACCGTCCTGCTGCTCACAGCCGCCCTGCTCGCCCTGCTGATTCTGGTCGGCCCGCTCCTCCGTGGCGTCGGGGGTCTCGGTCCCAGCCGGCTCGGTGGCACAGACTTGCGGGGCCTCGGCGGCCTCGGTGGCCTCGGGGCTGTGGGTTGCCTTAGGTGTCTCGGGCGCTTCAGGCGTCTCGGGGGTCTCGGTTGCGTCCACGGCCGCTGCAGCCATCGCTGGGTCCGTCGGC
>JANXUE010000063.1 GCA_025352005.1 Frankiales bacterium | reverse complement strand
GCGCCGATCAGGGCGGCGAGGCCGGACCGGTCCGCGCCGTCCGCGCCGGCCGCGGCCCGCACCCGTTGGGCACCGCCACGGGCGACGCCCGCGGCCGCCCCTAGCCCGGCCGCCCCTCGCCCGGCCGCCCCTCGACCAGTGGCAGCCTGCTCCTTGGAACCCTGACCCTGGGCACCTGAGGTGCCGGAGCCCGTCGTACCGCCTGGGGATCGTGCCACGTCAGGCATCGTCCCTCACCGACCTCTAACCTGCAGCAATGACCCGCAGCGTGAGCCGTTCCGTCCTGATCAACGCCCCAGCCGACAAGATCTTCGCGGTCCTGTCCGATGCCCGCAGGCACCCCGACTTCGACGGTTCGGGCTCTGTCAAGGCCAGCATGAAGGCGCCCGACACGCTGTCCATGGGGGCCAAGTTCGGGATGCGGATGCGCATCGGCGTGCCGTACGTCATCACCAACGAGGTCGTGGAGTTCCAGCAGGACACCGTCATCGCCTGGCAGCACTTCGGCAAGCACATCTGGCGTTATGAGCTCACGCCCGAGGGCGTGGGGACGCGGGTGACAGAGAGCTTCGACTGGGGCAGCAGCCGCTCGCCGGCCTTCATCGAGAAGATGAAGTACCCCGCAAAGAACGCCGTGAGTATGGAGAAGACGCTGGTGAGGCTGAAGGCCCTGCTCGAGGAGTAGCTGCCGAACTGGTGACGCGAGAACCTTGACGATCTCGACTTAGCTTCGCTAACTTAGCGATGTTCACTCATCGCCGGAGGTAGCTGTGCTCACTCGTCTCGCGCCCGTCCTGGTGGCCCGTCGCCGCCTCGTGCTCGTTCTCGCGTTCGTGTTCCTCGCCCTCGCGGGCGGCCTCGGCGGTGGTGTCGCCAAAGAGCTCAGCGCCGGCGGCTTCGCCGATCCCCAGCAACAGTCCGAGCTGGCCGCAGCCGAGCTCGACCACACTTTCCACACCGGGGCCTCGAACTTCCTGCTCCTCGTCAAGACCCCCGCCGGCGTCGACCAGGCCGCCGGCCCCGGCGCCACCCTCACGGCCAGGCTGGCACAGCACAAGGGCGTCACCGACGTCGTCTCCTACTGGAGCGCCGGGCGGGCCGAGACTCTGCGATCCAAAGACAGCAGCCAGGCCCTCGTGCTGGCCCGCCTGACCGGGTCCCAGGACGACGCCGTGAAGACCGCCAAGGCCCTCGCGAAGGCCATCGACGGGAAGGCCGCGGGCGGGCTGAGTGTCCGCACCGGCGGGGAGTTCGCCGTCTATGCCGAGGTCGGCGACACCATCGAGCACGACATCCTCCGCGCCGAGTCGATCGCCATCCCCGTCACCGCGGTCCTGCTCGTGTTGGTCTTCGGCTCCGCAGTTGCCGCCTCGCTGCCCCTGCTAGTCGGCGTGCTGTCAATCCTCGGGACGTTCCTGTCCCTGCACGTCCTGCACGGTTTCACCGACGTCAGCGTCTACTCCGTCAACCTGGCCACCTCGCTGGGGCTAGGCCTGGGCATCGACTACGCACTGTTCCTCGTCACCCGCTACCGCGAGGAGCTCGCCCGCGGCCGCACCGTCGCCGACTCCGTCGAGGAGACCCTGCGCACCGCCGGCCGGACCGTGCTGTTCTCGGCTGTGACCGTCATGCTCAGCCTCGGCGCGCTGCTGGTGTTCCCGCTCTACTTCCTGAAGTCCTTCGCGTACGCCGGGATCTCGGCCGTCCTGTTCGCCCTGGTCGGCGCGCTCGTGGTGCTGCCTGCCGCCCTCGCCGCGCTGGGCCACCGCGTCGACAGCCTCGACCTGCGTAAGCCGCTGCGCCGGGCGCTCCGGATGCAGCCGCCCCGGGTCAAGACGGTCGACGAGGGCTTCTGGCACCGGGCCGCCGTCACCGTCATGAAGCGCCCCGTCGGCGTCGGTACCGGCGTCGTACTCGTCCTCGTACTGCTCGGCCTGCCCTTCCAGAGCGTCATCTTCGGCCTAGCCGACGACCGGGTGCTGCCGCGCACGGCCCAGGCGCACGAGGTCGCGCAGGTGCTCCGCGAGGACTTCACCGGCAGGGAGGCCTTCGCGCTCCCTGTCCTGCTGACCCCCGCGCCCTCGTCGGTCACGGCCTACGCCGAAGCCCTGTCACGGGTCCCGGGCGTGGAGCGGGTCGACGCGTCCTCCGGGCGCTGGAGCAGCGGTCGTCGGGTCGCCGCGGGACTGGCGTCCTACCAGGTCGCGGGAGGGCAGCGGCTGTCCGTCGTGCCGTCGATTGAGTCGATCGGACCGGCCGGTGAGAAGCTGGTGAAGCAGCTACGAGCCGTGCCGGCGCCCGCGCGCGTGTTGATCGGTGGCCAGGCGGCGCAGCTCGTCGACACCAAGAAAGCCCTCGGTGGCAAGCTGCCGCTGGCCCTGGGACTGGTGCTGGCCGCGACCTTCGTGCTGCTGTTCCTGTTCACCGGCTCGATCGTCCTCCCCGTCAAAGCGCTCGTACTCAACGTCCTCAGCCTGTCCGCCACCTTCGGGCTGATGGTGTGGGTGTTCCAGCAGGGCCACCTGGCGGGTCTGATCGGCGACCCGATCATCACCGGGACGCTCGACACCACCATGCCGATCTTGATGTTCTGCGTGCTGTTCGGGCTGTCGATGGACTATGAGGTGTTCCTGCTCTCGCGGATCAAGGAGGAGTGGGACGCCGGCGACGGGAGCGCCGCAGCCAACACCCGCGCGGTCGCGCTGGGCCTGGAGCGGACCGGCTCGCTGATCACGGCCGCCGCCGCCCTGCTGGCCCTGGTGTTCCTGTCCTTCGTGACCTCCGGCATCTCCTTCATCAAGCTCCTCGGCCTCGGTACGGCGCTGGCCGTGCTGGTCGACGCGACCCTGGTCCGGGGGGCCCTGGTGCCGTCGTTCATGCGCCTCATGGGACCGGCCAACTGGTGGGCTCCTGCGCCGCTCAGGCGCCTGCACAACCGGATCGGGCTGACTGAGGCACACTCGACGCCCGCACCCGAACGCCTGGAGGAGCCGGTCAGTGCCTGAACCACGAAAGCGCGCCCCTCGCGGCCAGGGCGCAGCCCTGCGCGGTGAGGTTCTGCGCGCCGCCATGGACCTGCTTCGCGAGACCGGCTCCGAGGAGTCGGTCTCGCTTCGGGCCGTGGCCGGACGGGTGGGCGTCTCCGTGCCGTCGATCTACCTTCACTTCGCCGACAAGCAGGCGCTGCTCGGCGCGGTCTGCGAGGAGGTCTTCGGAGCGCTGCACATCGCGCTGAAGGAGGCCTCCTCGGACGCCGCGGACCCGTTCGAGGCGCTTCGCCGGCAGGGTGTGGCCTACGTCCGGTTCGCGCTGGCCAACCCCGAGCACTACCGAATCGTCATGATGGGCGCCCCTTCCGACTATCAGCCGGTCGACGAGATCGCGAGCGGCGCGTTCGGTCACCTGCTGGCGTCGGTCACATCGTGTGTCGGCGTCGGCGTCCTGGAGGGCGACCCGGTCCAGCTGGGGATGCAGCTCTGGGCCACCGCGCACGGCCTCGCCAGCCTGCTCATCGCGAAGCCCCGGTTCCCCTGGCCACCCGTGGACGAGCTGGTCGACAGCACGATGTGCGCTGCGGGGATCGGGCTGGCCGTCCAATCACGCCTACCGCGCGACCTGCCCGTCGACGAGGTCGTCACGCAGCTCGAGGCCCTGCGCTAGCTGCTCTCGTTAGGACGTAGGGGACAGTTTCGCAGCCTGTGCCGAGGCCCTTGCAGCAGCCTTGTGGGTGGCCTTGCTGGCCGTGCGCGTTGCCTTGGCAGCGTCCTTCCTGGCTTGTCGTGACACCCGCGCCGCAGCGTGGGGCACCGACTCGCGGCCACCGGTGTCGGCCACGGCCAGGAGCAGGCCACCGAGCATCCCGAGGTTCTTGAAGAAATGCAGCTGCTGCTGCTTACGCACCGCTTTGTCCTTCTCGGCCCAGAACGGGTGGCCCACGTAGGTCGTCGGCACCAACGACCCGGCCAGCAGCAGGGCCGACAGCCTGGGGACGCGGTTCGTCGCCAGCGCGAGCCCGGCAACCAGGTCGGACGCCGCGTTGGCCCGGACCAGAGCCTCGGGGGACTGTAGGCCGGCGGCCCGGACGATCTCAACCCGCGGCCCGGGATGGCGCAGGGCGTCGATCCCGCCGACGACGAACGTGCAGGCCAGCAGGGGACGGGCAACGCGCCGGATCGGGCTCATGGTGGCTCCTCGCAAAGGGTGGCGGACAGGTACGTCGTTGCCCAGCCTCTACCCTGTCGCGGGCACCGTCACGCCGACCCCCGTCGGTCGGGCTGGAACGTTGGGCGCGGATCCGGGCCCGCCCGGGGCGACCTGCAAGTCAGCGTGGCGGTCGGCGAGGCAACGCAGGGCCTGCGGGGCGCCCTTGCGTTCGTACCGCACGGCGGCGTCCAGTAGCAGCGCGTGCGCTGCTACTGGCAGACCGAGCAGCTCGTGGACCTCGGCCGCGTCGGAGAGCACGTCGCCCTGGGAGGTGAGCTCATCGGTGCCGCTGACCATCCGCACCGCCTCCGCGGAGAGCATCAGGGCCTGCTCCGGCTGCCCGCCGGCGGCGAGCAGCTTGGCCTGCACCGACCGCCAGCGGACCTGGCTGATGACGTCGCCGACACCGGCCATCGACCGGGACTGCTCCACGGCTGCGGCAGCACCCGCGAGATCCCTGCAACGCCAACATGCCTCCGCCAGGAGGCCGGCGAGGGAAGCCCCCAGCGCGCGGTCACCCATCGCCTGCACGGACGCCAGTGCCGCTCTCACCTCGGTCACCGCCCTGTCGGGCCGTCCAGCAAGCAGCTCGATCGGACCGCCCACGCAGGCGGTCGCCATGACGGAGCGCTCCCGGCCCAGGTCGCGGAAGACCTTGCGGACCCATGCCATCCGCGCCCGAGCCGCATCCGGGTCGCCTTGCAGCGCAAGGGTCGCGGCCAACCTGGCCTCAACCGTCGCGCGATGCGCAGGACTCTGGGCCGCCCCGCTGGCAAGCTCCTCCAGCCGCGACCGGGTCTCGTCGAGGTGCATCGGACCGAAGAACATGCTCCCCAGCTGCAGGCCCTGCCCGAGCTCGACGAGGCGCCGGTCACCTGAGCGGCCGGCATGGTGCACGGAGCGCTCCAGTGGCTCCTGCATGGCTGCCCACTGGACGCGGTACCGCAGCGCGACGGCCGTCAGCTGCCAGGCGAGGGCGAGCCCACGGTCGTCCTGGACGCCTGTCAGGACCGGCAGCACGTCCGCAAGCAGCGCCGGCAGCTCGGCGGAGACACGCTCCGGATCGGTCGACCGCAGGAGATCGAGCCGGGCCAGCCGGGCGTGCGCACCGAGCTCGACCAGTCCCAGCGAGTGGGTGCGGCTGATGGCATCGTCCAGGACGACCGAGGCGGCAACGAGGTCACCGGCATCATGACGCGCACGAGCAAGCTCGGGGAGCAACGCCAGCCGACGGGGTTCGTCAGGCGCCATCAGCGCGGTCGCACGGGTGAGCAGGTCACCGGCGGCGACCAGGTCCCCGCTGAGGGCCCGAAGTCCCGCGGCCGACAGCCGAGCGGCGGCCTGGCGGGCGAGGTCCGCGCTGCGCTCAGGGTCGGCGACGCGCAGCAGGTGGCTGGCCAGCTCGAGGTGGAAGCCGGCGGCGGCGTTGGCCCCCTGTCGGGCCAGGGCCTGCCCCCGCCGCCGATGAAGGTCGGCGCGCACCTCCCTCGCCAAGCCTCCCTCCGTGGCCTCGCGGACCAGGTCGCTGCCGAAAGACCACCGGCCGCCGTCGAGCTCGAGCAGGTCGCGACGGGCCAGCGCCCCTAGCTCTGCCTCCACGTCGATTGTCGGCTGGCCGTCACCGAGCGCGATCAGGTCCCCGACGCGCCCCCAGGCACCGATGACGGCCGCGCACTCAAGGACTTGTCGGCTCTCCACGGGCAACCGGTCCAGGCGCGCAGCCAGGACGGCAGACACCGACGGGGCCGACGTACCCGCTCCTTCGCTGTGGGCCTGCGCGAGCTGTTCGAGAAACAGTGGGTTGCCACCGGCGCCCGCGAGCACCGCCTCGACACCGTCCGGGTCGCCGGGCAGCAGGGCCTCGGCGAGCTGCCGGGAGGCTTCGGCGTCCATCGGCCGCAGGGTGAGGCCAAGGACGTGCCGGAGCCCCTGCCCCCAGGTGGGACGGTGTTCGAGCAGCTCAGGTCGAGCCGTGACGGTCACCACGACGGGACAGCCCTCCAGTCGTCGTACGACGTCGGGGACAAGCTCGAGCAGCGGACCGTCCGCGAGGTGCAGGTCCTCCAGCAGCACGACCAGCGGGCCGTCCTCTGCCACCAGCGACAGCACGCGGGCGACCGCCGAGGCGAGCCCGTCACTGCCGACCGGGGTGTCGCCGTCGCCGAGCAGGGAGGCGAGCACCGGTGCCACCCCAACCAGGCGCGGTCGGCTCGCGGTGAGGGCGGCAAGCACGTCCACCGCGCTGTCCCCGACGGGCACACCCGCCAGCCCGTGCAGCACCTCGGACAGGGCAGACCAGGCCGAGCGACTGCCGTAGCCCCGACAGGTCCCGCGCACGACGGTGACGTCGGGGCGCCCCCTCAGCACCTCCCGGAGCAACCGGGACGCACCCAGCCCTGCCTCGGCGAGCACCGTGACGAGCTGGACCAGGTTCGTCGCGACGGTTCGGTCCAGGGCCGCCTGCAGCATGAGCCGCTCGGGGTCGCGGCCGACGAAGGGACCCCGCTCCCCGTCCTGAGACGTCCCGTCCCACCCCTCCAGCGGTACGACGCACAGCTGGCCCGCGCGTCCCTTCAGGTGCACCTGGCGAGGCACGCCGAGGACGGCCTCCGTTCCGAGCAGGCGCACCGTCTCGGGGCCGAGCAGGACCTCGCCGGGACCGGCCAGCTGCTGCAGGCGGGCGGCCACGACGACGGCGTCGCCGACAGCGAGCTCCTGTTGCTGGGCGACGTCCCCGGTGAGGACCTCGCCGGTGTTGATGCCGACCGAGACGTGCGCCGACCCGGGAAGGTCGGCGACCACCTGGCGTACGGCGAGGGCGGCCGCCGCGGCTCGGCGCGCATCGTCATCGCGGGCGCTCGGGACGCCGAAGACGGCCATCACGGCGTCCCCGGCGGAGCGCTCGACCGTCCCCCCGTGCGCGACGAGAACCTGCCGGAGCCCGTCGTAGAAGGCCGCTGCCGCCCGGACACCCGACTCCACGTCTCCGGCTCCCGGCGGCAGACGGACGTCCGCGAACAGCAAGGTCACTGTCTTGCGGACCCCCGGTCGGGCGCTACCCAGCACCGCCCCGCAGCCACCGCAGAAGCGCGCAGCGGGACGGCCGCCGACACCGCACCGGTGGCACTCGATCACCGCGGCCATCACTGTCCGATCTGTCCCCGATCCCGCCCTGCCCCCGCAGGCTAGGGCGGAGACAGGGCCAGGAATAGGGTGCGGGCAGTTCTGACGAGGTTTCTGGGAGAACCATGGGTCGCGTACCAACGCCGGCGGAGATGCTCGGTTCGTTGCGCCAGGTCGAGCTCTTCGCGGGCCTCGACGAGCGGGTTCTCCTGGAGATCGCCGCTGTCGCCCGTCCGCGTCACTACGACCGGGGCGAGCTGCTGTTCGTCGAGGGCGAGGTCGGCGACTCGCTGTTGATCTTGATCGGCGGATCGGTGACGGTCTTTCGGACCTCTCCCGACGGTGAGCGGGCCGCGCTCAACGTCCTCGGACCCACCGAGATCCTGGGTGAGGTGGCGCTCCTCGACGGCGCGCCCCGGTCAGCGTCGG
>JANXUE010000245.1 GCA_025352005.1 Frankiales bacterium | reverse complement strand
GCTCGCCGCCGAGCGGGGCGTCGACGTCACCCTCACCACCCACGCCGACAGCCCCGACTTCCGCTCCCTGTTCACCGTGCGCGGCGTCCTGCCGAACGGCGAGGTCGTCAGCGTCGCCGGCACCCTCACCGGTCCGCGCCAGGTCGAGAAGATCACCGACGTCGACGGCTTCGACGTCGACATCGTGCCCGCCGAACACCTGGTGTTCCTGCGCTACGCCGACAAGCCCGGGGTGGTCGGCACCGTCGGTGTGGCCCTCGGCGGGGCCCAGGTGAACATCGCCGGGGCGCAGGTCAGCCGCACCAGCCAGGGCGGCAACGCGCTGATGGCGCTGACCGTCGACTCCGCCGTACCCGCGCTTGTGCTCGACCAGATCGCCGCGGCGATCGGGGCGCAGTCGGCCCGCGCCGTCGACCTGTCGTGAGGAGCTTCCCGTCGTACGACGGGACGGTGCTGTCCTACTCCGTCGTCGGAGCGGGTCCGCCGCTGGTCTGCCTGCCCGGAGGACCCGGGCGCGCGGTCGCCTACCTGGAAGACCTCGCCGGGCTGTCGGAGCTGAGGTCTCTCGTCCTGCTCGACCCGCGGGCGACCGGTCACAGCGAGGTCCCGGCCGACCCGGCCACGCTGCGCTTTGACCGCCAGGCCCGTGACCTGGAGGCCCTTCGGGAGCACCTAGCACTTGCCGCGCTCGACCTCCTGGCGCACTCTGCCGGCACGCTGGTCGTCCAGGCGTGGGCGTCGCAGTGCCCCGACCGCGTCGGCCGGCTCGTTCTCGTCACGCCCAGTGGGCGCCTGCAGGGCAGCGAACGCGAGGACGTCCCGATGATCCGCGAGCTGTTCAGCGACCAGCCCTGGTACGCCGAAGCCCTGGAGGCGGCGCAGGCCCTGCCGGACGCGCCACCCTCGCAGCGATCCGGTCTGGAGCGGGCGACCCGCCCCTTCATGTACGGCCAGTGGGACGATCGCACGCAGGCGCACGCGGCGACGGCCGACAGCCAGAGCAGCAAACGGGCTCTGCTGGGCTTCGGGCAGGGGCTGGAAGACCTCGACGTCGACGCCCTGGTCGAGGGGCTGCGTGAGGTGACTGCACCGGTCCTGGTGGTGGGCGGGGAGCGCGACGCCCTCACCGGCCTCGAGAGCGTGCTCGCCGTCGCCGGGGCGTTCCCCACGGCGCAGCACGTCGTCGTACCGGGTGCTGGGCACTTCCCCTGGGTGGACGAGCCGGCGGCCTTCCGGGCCGCTGTCGACCCTTTCCTCGCGCAGGCCTGAGCTCCGCGCGTAGAGTGCACCCATGGCGAGCCTGCTCCTTATGGGCCGCGACGGGGTCTTCTCCTAGAAGCCGGCTCCCTGTCGCGGGTTGACGTGCTGGCTGCACCCCTGTCGACGTAGGAGCTCACCAGATGAACGTCCCCATGAAGTTCCAGCGCTACCAGCCCTTTCCGCCCGTCCCGCTGCCCGACCGCACCTGGCCGGGGCAGGTCATCGACCGCGCTCCCCAGTGGTGCAGCGTCGACCTGCGCGACGGCAACCAGGCCCTCATCGAGCCGATGGATGCCGACCGCAAGCTGGCGATGTTCCGCCTGCTCGTCGACCTGGGCTACAAGGAGATCGAGGTCGGCTTCCCGGCAGCCTCCTCGACCGACTTCGACTTCATCCGGCTGCTCGTCGAGCAGGACCTCGTCCCCGCCGACGTCACGATCCAGGTCCTGACGCAGGCCCGCGAGGAGCTCATCGAGCGGACCGTGCAGTCCCTGGCCGGCTTCGGCGGCACGGCTCTGATCCACCTCTACAACTCCACCTCCACCCTGCAGCGCCGGGTCGTCTTCGGCCTGGACAAGGACGGCGTGAAGGACATCGCCGTCCAGGGCGCGACCTGGTGCAAGAAGTACGCCGAGCAGCTGCTCGACGGTACGACGGTGCGCTGGCAGTACAGCCCCGAGTCGTTCACCGGCACCGAGCTCGACTACGCCGTCGAGGTCTGCGAAGCCGTCATGGACGTCTGGCAGCCGACCGCCGAGCGGCCGGTCGTCCTGAACCTCCCGGCCACGGTCGAGATGAGCACCCCCAACGTCTACGCCGACCAGATCGAGTGGTTCATCCGGGCCCTCGGCGCACGCCGCTCCAGCGTGATCGTCTCCCTGCACCCCCACAACGACCGCGGTACGGCGGTGGCCGCCGCCGAGCAGGGCGTCATGGCGGGCGCCGACCGTGTGGAGGGCTGCCTGTTCGGCAACGGCGAGCGGACCGGCAACGTCTGTCTGGTCACGCTCGGCCTCAACCTCGTCAGCCAGGGCGTCGACGCGCACATCGACTTCAGCGACATCGATGAGGTACGGCGCACCGTCGAGCACTGCAACCAGCTGCCCGTCCACCCCCGTCACCCCTATGGCGGTGACCTCGTCTACACCGCCTTCTCCGGCTCCCACCAGGACGCCATCAAGAAGGGCCTGGAAGCGATGGACCGCGACGCCGCCGCCGCGGGCGTACCGGTCGGTGACTTCCGCTGGGCGGTGCCCTACCTCCCGATCGACCCGCACGACGTCGGACGCAGCTACGAGGCGGTCATCCGCGTCAACAGCCAGTCCGGCAAGGGTGGCGTGGCCTACGTGCTCAAGAACGAGCACCGCCTCGACCTGCCGCGCCGGATGCAGATCGAGTTCTCCCGGGTCGTCCAGCAGATCGCCGACGGCGAGGGCGGCGAGATCTCCGGCGAGCGGATCTGGTCGCTGTTCGGGGACACCTACCTCGCCGGCGGGGGCCTGTCACTGTCGTCGTACAGGCACTCCTCCGGCGACGTGGACCGGATCGAGGCGGACGTCGTCTGGAAGGGCGTCCCGCAGGTCGTCAAGGGCACCGGCAACGGCCCGATCGCCGCCTTCGTCCACGCCCTGTCGACCCTCGGCGTCGACGTCCGCGTCCTTGACTACGCCGAGCACGCGACGGGGGCGGGGGAGGACTCGCAGGCCGCGTCCTACCTCGAGCTGGCCGTCAACGGCGCCGTCCTGTGGGGCTGCGGCATCCACCCGAGCATCGTCACCTCCTCGCTGCGCGCCATCGTCAGCGGTCTCAACCGCACCCTCTGAGTCACCCCTCTTTCGCAAATCCACACGGTGATAGCCGTGTGGATTTGTGACAGAGGGAGGGCGAGCGTCCTAACATGTGGGATGCGCATCCCATATTTTTGGCTCCGACGTGTAACCTCACCGTCATGACGAAGCTTGCGGTGATCGGTGGGGACGGCATTGGCCCGGAGGTCGTGGCCGAGGGGCTCAAGGTGCTGCGCATCGTGCTCCCCGACGTCGACACCACCGACTACGACCTTGGCGCTGCGGCCTACCACCGCACCGGCGAGGTGCTGCCGGAGTCCGTCATCGAAGAGCTGCGCGGCTTCGACGCCCTCTTGCTCGGTGCCATCGGTGACCCGTCGGTGCCCCCCGGTGTGCTGGAGCGTGGGCTGCTGCTGAAGCTGCGCTTCGCCCTTGACCACCACGTCAACCTGCGTCCCATTCGGCTGTTCCCCGGTGTCGTCGGTCCTCTCGGGGACAAGGCGATCGACATGGTCGTGGTCCGCGAGGGCACCGAGGGTCCCTACGTCGGCAACGGCGGCAGCATGCGCACCGGGACGCCGCACGAGGTGGCGACCGAGGTCAGCCTC
>JANXUE010000179.1 GCA_025352005.1 Frankiales bacterium | reverse complement strand
CGTGCAACTCCGGCACAACATGTCCTTCCAGGGGAATGGCTCGAGCCTACCGGCGTACGCCAGGTCAGCCGTTGAGCTTCTTGGCGTTGGCCTCGACGT
The DNA here is from genome assembly GCA_025352005.1 of Frankiales bacterium. GTDB lineage: Bacteria > Actinomycetota > Actinomycetes > Mycobacteriales > SCTD01 > RYN-111. Next base: position 2,936 of record JANXUE010000179.1, on the reverse strand, counting down.
CCTCGAGCCCGCCGCACAGGAAGAAGGCCTGCTCCGGGATGTGGTCGTACTCGCCCTGGGTGAGCTTCTTGAACGAGTCGATCGTCTCGTCGAGGGGGACGAACTTGCCTGGCTGGCCGGTGAACTGCTCCGCCACGAAGAACGGCTGCGACAGGAAGCGCTCGATGCGACGGGCCCGGTTGACGAGGACCTTGTCCTCCTCGGAGAGCTCGTCGATGCCCAGGATCGCGATGATGTCCTGCAGCTCCTTGTTCTTCTGCAGGATGCGCTGCACCTCGCGGGCGGTGTTGTAGTGGTCGTCGCCGAGGTAGGCCGCGGACAGGATGCGGGACGTCGAGTCGAGCGGGTCGACGGCCGGGTAGATCCCCTTCTCGGAGATCGCGCGGTTGAGGTTGGTCGTGGCGTCGAGGTGGGTGAAGGCGGTGTGCGGCGCCGGGTCGGTGATGTCGTCGGCGGGGACGTAGATCGCCTGCAGGGAGGTGATCGAGTGCCCACGCGTGGAGGTGATGCGCTCCTGGAGCACACCCATCTCGTCGGCCAGGGTCGGCTGGTAGCCGACGGCGGAAGGCATCCGGCCGAGCAGAGTGGAGACCTCGGAGCCGGCCTGCGTGAAGCGAAAGATGTTGTCGATGAACAGCAGGACGTCTTGCTTCTGCACGTCGCGGAAGTACTCCGCCATGGTCAACGCAGAGAGGGCAACCCTCAGCCGGGTGCCCGGCGGCTCGTCCATCTGGCCGAAGACGAGCGCGGTGTCGTTGATGACGCCGGACTCGGTCATCTCACCGAACAGGTCGTTGCCTTCACGGGTGCGCTCGCCGACGCCCGCGAACACCGAGACGCCGGAGAACTCCTTCGCGACCCGGTAGATCATCTCCTGGATGATGACCGTCTTGCCGACGCCGGCCCCACCGAACAGGCCGATCTTGCCGCCGGAGACATAGGGGGCGAGCAGGTCGATGACCTTGATGCCGGTGGTGAACATCTCGGTCTTGTTCTCGAGTTGGTCGAAGGCCGGGCTCGGCCGGTGGATCGGCCAACGGGTCGTGATGTTGAGGGACTCCTCGGTGACGTCCATCGGCTTGCCGAGGGCGTTGAACACGTGTCCCTTGGTGACGTCACCGACGGGTACGGAGATCGCGGACCCGGTGTCGGTGACGGCGGCACCGCGGACCAGGCCGTCGGTCGGCTGCATGGCGATGGCGCGCACCAGGTTGTCGCCGATGTGCTGCGCGACCTCCAGCGTCAGCGTGAAGGTCTCACCGCCCATCGTGCGGTCGACGTGCAGCGCGTTGTAGATCTCCGGCATCTCATCGGGAGCGAACTCCACATCGACGACGGGGCCGATCACTCGGGCGACCCGCCCGATGCCGCCGGGGGCGTGGTCAGCCTCGGTGGTCATGTCGTTGGTAACAGTCATTCGGTCACTCACTCCCTGCCGAGGCGAGCGCGGATGCGCCGCCCACGATCTCGCTGATCTCTTGGGTGATCTCGGCCTGACGGGCCGCGTTCGCCGCTCGGGTGAGCGACTTGATGAGGTCTTCTGCGTTGTCCGTAGCGGCCTTCATGGCCCGCCGGCGGGCGGCCGACTCCGACGCCGCGGAGGCGAGGAGGGCGGCGAACACGCGGGTCTCGACGTACCGCGGGAGCAGTGCGTCGAGCAGCGCATCCGGGCTCGGCTCGAACTCATACAGCGGGAGCGGGCCGTCGACCGGCGCCTCGTCGGTCTCCTCGACGACGAGCGGCAGCACGCGCACTGCGGTCGCCGCCTGCGTCAGGGCGGAGACGTACTCGGTGAACACGATGTGGATCTCGTCGACGCCGCCTTCCTCGGTGGGACGGACGAACGCCTCGATGAGAGTGTCCGCGACCACCTTGGCGTCCTCGTACTGCGGCTTCTCGGAGAAGCCCGTCCAGCTGTCCTCGATCGAGCGGCTGCGGAACTTGTAGAACGCCACCGCCTTGCGCCCGACGAGGTAGTTGAGCGGTTCCTTGCCCTCGGACCGCAGCAGGCCAGCGAGAGCCTCCGCCGCCTTCATGGCATTGGAGCTGTAGCCCCCGGCAAGTCCGCGGTCGCTGGTGATGACCAGAATGGCGGCCCGCGAGGGGTTGTCCTTCTCGTTCACCAGCGGGTGGTCGATCGTCGACTGCGACGCCAACGCCGACAACACGCGGGTGATCTCGCGCTCGTACGGGCGGGCCGCCTTCACGTCAGCCTGCGCCTTGGCGATCCGGGACGCGGCAATGAGCTCCATCGCCTTGGTGATCTTCTTGGTCGACTGCATCGCCTTGATGCGGCGACGGTAGACGGTGAGCTGCGCGCCCATGGCTTAGTGCTTGTCCGCGGCGGCGGGCGGCTTGTGGGCCACGATCTTCTCCTGGCCCTCGGCGCCCTTGTCCATCGCCGCGACCGGCATGTCCTTGATCAACGGCGTGCCGTCGCTGATCTGGAACTGCTTGGAGAAGTCGGCGACAGCCGCCTTGAGCTGCTCGATCGTGCCGTCCTCGAGCTTGCCGGTCTGCACGATGGCGTCATAGATACCCTGGTGCGAGCGGGAGACGTAGTCGAGGAACTCGGTCTCGAAGCGGCGCACGTCCCCGACCGGGACGATGTCGACGTGGCCGTTCGTGCCGGCCCAGATCGAGACGACCTGACGCTCCACGGCGTAGGGCGCGAACTGAGCCTGCTTGAGCAGCTCGACCAGGCGCTGACCACGGTCGAGCTGGGCCTTGGAGGCCTTGTCCAGGTCGGAGGCGAAGGCCGAGAAGGCCTCCAGCTCGCGGTACTGAGCCAGGTCGAGGCGCAGGCGGCCCGAGACGGCCTTCATGGCCTTGATCTGGGCGTTGCCACCGACGCGGGACACCGAGATGCCGACGTTGATGGCAGGCCGCACGCCGGAGTTGAACAGGTCGGACTGCAGGAAGATCTGACCGTCGGT
>JANXUE010000157.1 GCA_025352005.1 Frankiales bacterium | reverse complement strand
ACCGACGTGACAGACCGCCTACGAGCTCTTTACGCCCAATAATTCCGGACAACGCTTGCGCCCTACGTATTACCGCGGCTGCTGGCACGTAGTTGGCCGGCGCTTCTTCTGTAGGTACCGTCACTTTCGCTTCTTCCCTGCTGAAAGCGGTTTACAACCCGAAGGCCTTCATCCCGCACGCGGCGTCGCTGGGTCAGGCTTCCGCCCATTGCCCAATATTCCCCACTGCTGCCTCCCGTAGGAGTCTGGGCCGTGTCTCAGTCCCAGTGTGGCCGGTCGCCCTCTCAGGCCGGCTACCCGTCGTCGCCTTGGTGGGCCGTTACCCCACCAACAAGCTGATAGGCCGCGGGCCCATCCCTAGCCGAAAAACTTTCCACCTCAGAGAATGCCCTCCGAGGTCGTATCCGGTATTAGCCCCTCTTTCGAGGAGTTGTCCCAGAGCTAGGGGCAGGTTGCCCACGTGTTACTCACCCGTTCGCCGCTCCGTCTTCTCCCCGAAGGGATTGCGTCGCTCGACTTGCATGTGTTAAGCACGCCGCCAGCGTTCGTCCTGAGCCAGGATCAAACTCTCCGTTAATGATGATGCGGAGGTCGCAGTCACAAGGACTGGGACACTCCCAGAGAGTCGCTGCCACCCTTGGCGAGTGGTCAGCTGTTTGTTCCTGGTGTCAAGAGTCAACTGACAATTACTTGTCCGTTTACATCCATTCACCAAAGGAATCCTTCACCGTGCGACAAGAACCCCGGACGGGGTGCCTGCAACCCACGGCTCGGGGTTGTTTCTTGGCACTGACTTTCGGCACGCTGTTGAGTTCTCAAGGATCGGGTGCTCTCCGCTCCAGACCTTCCGGCCGTTCACGGGGCAACTTGCCTAATCTATGTTGTCACTCGCTCGCATGTCAAACCGTGTGGCTTTCCAGCTGAGCGGGTGACGACGCCCCAGGCGGGACGCAACAATCTGCGTGGCCCCGCTGAGGCGGCCCGCGAACCGTGCTCCAACATCGTGGTTCGGCTGGCGTCCGGTACTTCGGGGGCGAACGAGAAGTTACGAGTCAGCGGCGACCGCGTCAAATCCGGCCTTGGATCTGCCGGACGCACGCTCGACATGCCCTCAAAGCAGGGCGCCGTTCGCGTCCCAGCTCCTGGCCGTGACCCCGCCGTGACCAGCCGGACCCTCTTGGTGGCCTCGCAGGGGCCTCAGACGGGCCTAGGAGGCGCTGCGTTGCACGACCATAACGGTCCGCTTGCCTCTCCGGAGCACCAGATACCGGCCGTGCAGCCAGTCCTGTTCTTCGGGGACGGCGCTGTCGGAAGCCACCTTCGCGTTGTTGAGGTAGGCACCCCCCTCTCGAACCGCCCTCCTGGCGTCGGACTTCGACAGGCCCAAGCCCTCTGCGAGCAGGTCGACGACGGTCGGACACCCCCCCGCGTCAGGCACCGTGACCGACGGTGCCTCGGCGAGCGCAGCAGCCAAGCTGTGGACGTCGAGGTCAGCCAACGAGCCGGAGCCGAACAGGGCCGCGGAAGCAGCCTGCACTCGTCGTACCTCGTCGGGGGTGTGGATCAGCGCCACGAGCTCCTCAGCGAGCCGGCGCTGGGCAGCCCGGGCCTGCGGGCGTTCGGTCGTCTCGGCGTCAAGCGCCTCGACCTCCGCCTTGCCCACAAAGGTCAACAGGCGCAGGTACGTGCCTACATCACGGTCGTCGACGTTGAGGGCGAATTGATACAGCGCGTACGGGGAGGTCATCTCGGCGTCGATCCACATGCTGCCGCCGCCGGTGCTCTTCCCGAGCTTCTGGCCCTGCGCGTCGGTGAGGAGCGGGAACGTGAGCGCGTGGCCGGCTGCCTGGTCGACGCGGCGCAGGTAGTCCAGGCCGGCGGTGATGTTGCCCCATTGGTCGGTGGCACCGACCTGCAGGGTGCACCCGAAGCGGCGGTGCAGCTCGAGGAAGTCCAGGGACTGGAGCAGCTGGTAGCTGAACTCGGTGAACGACAGGCCGCCGCCTTCCAGCCGGGCGCTGACCGAATCGCGTGCCAGCATCTGGTTGACCGGGAAGTGCTTGCCGACGTCGCGAAGGAAATCGATGACGGTCAGCGGTGCGGTCCACTCGAGGTTGTCCACGAGTAGCGCCCCCGTGGGCCCGTCGGAGAAGTCGAGGAAGCGCTGCATCTGCGCCCGGAGCCGGGTCACCCGGCGGGCGATGGTGTCGGCGTCCATGAGTTGGCGCTCGGTGGTGCGTCCGCCCGGATCGCCGATGAAGCCGGTCGCCCCGCCGGCCAGGGCAATCGGGCGGTGGCCACCGAGCTGGAACCGCCGCAGGGCGAACAGCGGCACGAGGTTGCCGACGTGGAGGGAGTCGGCCGTGGGGTCGAACCCGCAGTAGAGGGTCACCACCCCCGCCGACAAGTCCCTGGCAAGGGTCTCCCGGTCGGTCGTGAGGGCCAACATCCCCCGCCATTCGAGGTCGGCGAGGATGTCGACGACGGGAGCGATGGTGGGGCGGGCCCCCTCGGGGGCTGCGGCGTGGGGGTCCGGGGTGTGCGTCACCTGGAGAATGGTGCCGTACGCCGCCAACGCGTTCTCGTGACACGCGCAGGCATCCTTGACGGCCCACCCTCGGGAGCAGCTGCGTCAGGCCGGCGGCCCGCCCGCGGCCAAGGCTGGGGCGTCGAGCACGGTGCCGTGCTGGGCGTCATACCGGCCGGAGGCGATGTCGACGACAACGGTGGTCGTCGCAGCCGGGTCGTCCCACACGGTGTCGGGATTCATCGCCCAGACCGGCATGCCGAGGGTGAGGTCGGTGCGGAGCAGCCCGGGCAGCACATCGACCACGACCACACCGGTGCCGGTGAGGGGGCCGGCCAGTGAGTCCGTGAACGCCGACAGGGCGCGCTTGGAGACGGCGTAGCCGGTGTAGGTGCCAGTTGCTGTCGCCGCCCGGGCTCGGCTGGCGATGGTCACGACCCGGCCGTGGCCACGCTGGACCATCGAGGGAAGCAGGGCTCGGGTCACGATCATCGGCCCCCGCAGGTTGGTCTCGACCACGCCCCACATCTGCTCGACGTCGCCCTCCCAGAAGGGACGCTCCAGCGCCTCGATGCGTGCAGCGTTGTTGACGAGCAGGTCGACGGTGCCAAGGTGCTGCTCGGCGTGCATCACGACCCGGTCGACCGCCGCGGCGTCGGCGTTGTCGACCGCGGCGGGGAAGGCCTTGACCCCGAAGCGCTGGTGCAGGTCCTCGGCGAGCGTCCGGACCTGCGATCCGGTCCGCGCGAGCAGCAGCAGGTCCATGCCCTCCGCGGCCAGAGCCGTGGCCAGGTCGCGGCCGAGGCCACGTCCGGCGCCGGTAACGACGCCAACGTGCCCGGTGAGCCTCACGAGCGCACCCTGTCACACCTGGCCGTCACCACCTGAGATCACTCAGTTCCTGGTCCTGGTGACAGCGGCCCGGTACGGCGACACCGTGGGCTCGCCGTCGAGCCAGAACCGCCACGGGCGCTGCGCGCCTTCACCGGCGACGCCGACCCGCGGACCGGTGTGGACGCGGACGGGGTCGTGGCTGCCGGCGAGCAGCCGCACCGGAGAGCTGGGGTCAAGCAGGTCCACTCCGAGGGAGCCGCCGTCGAGACCGAGCGCCGTGGCGAGCCGGGCCGGCCCCCGGCAGAGGTCCCGGTCAGGAGCGCCCTGCCGGCGGACCCGCGCGGCCTCCTGACCGGAGACGACCTCGCCGGCCCGGAGCAGGACCTCCGAGGCCCGACCCGCTGGCCCGGTCACGACGTTGGCGCACCAGTGCAGGCCGTAGGTGAAGTACATGTAGAGCCGACCTGGCGGGCCGAACATGATCTCAGTGCGCGGGGTCCGGCCGCGGTGGGCGTGCGACCCAGGGTCCTCACCGACACCGGCGTAGGCCTCCACCTCGGTGAGCCGCAGCCGCACACCGCCGGCCTCGAGGAAGGCTCCCAGCAACGAAGGCGCCACCTCCAGGACCGGGCTGGCGAGCTCGAACGGGGCCGCGGTGTCGAGCGCATCACCCGTCACGAGGGCGTCGCGAGCGCCCAGTCCCGATGGGCCTCGACCTCGATACGGAGGACCGCCAGCTGCTCGGCGACGCGCTCCGGCGCCGTACCACCGTGACCGCGCCTGCTGGCGATGGCACCGCGGACGTCGAGGACGCTGCGGACGTCGGGGGTCAGGTGCGGCGAGACTGCGGCGAGCTCTGCGTCGTCGACCTTGTCGAGCTCGCGGCCGTGGGCGGTGCAGAACACGACCAGCCGGCCGACCGCCTCGTGCGCCTCACGGAACGGCACCCCCTTGCGTACCAGCAGCTCCGCGACGTCGGTAGCGAGGGCGAAACCGAGAGGTGCGGCAGCCTCGAGGACCTTGGCGTGCACAGTCATGGTCGCGATCATGCCGGCCATGGCCGGCAGCACCAGAAGCAGGGTCTCGACGGCATCGAACGACGGCTCCTGTGCCTCCTGCATGTCCCGGTCGTAGGTCAACGGCAGACCCTTGAGCATCGCGAGCTGGCCGGTGACGTGCCCGATCAGGCGACCGGCCTTACCGCGGGCGAGCTCGGCGATGTCGGGGTTCTTTTTCTGCGGCATGATCGAGCTGCCCGTCGAGAACGCGTCGTCAAGTGTCACCCAGCCGAACTCGGTGGTGTTCCAGAGCACGACCTCCTCGCCCAGCCGGGACAGGTGCACGCCCAGCAACGCGGTACAGAACAAGAACTCGACAACGAAGTCGCGGTCGGAGACGGCATCCATCGAGTTGGAGGCAGCCGACCCGAAGCCGAGCTCGGCGGCGGTGCTGATCGGGTCCACCGGCAACGACGACCCGGCGAGGGCACCGGAGCCGAGCGGCGAGACCGAGGCCCGCAAGTCCCAGTCGCGGAGCCGGTGCACGTCGCGGGCAAAGGCCTGCACGTGCGCCAGCAGCTGGTGGGCGAACAGCACCGGCTGAGCGTGCTGCAGGTGCGTCATCCCGGGCGCGGGGGTGTCCAGGTGCTGCGTCGCTTGGCCGATCAGCGCCTGTTCCAGGGCCGACAGCTGGGCCACGACCAGCCGAGCGTGGTGACGCAGATAGAGCCGCAGGTCGGTCGCGACCTGGTCGTTGCGCGAGCGACCTGCTCGGAGCTTGCCGCCGAGCGGGCCGAGCTTCTCGATCAGCCCCCGCTCGAGGGCCGTATGCACGTCCTCGTCCTCGACCCGCGGCGTAAATCGGCCGTCCCGCGCCTGTTCGGCGAGCTCATCGAGCGCCCCCAGCATGGCCGGCAGCTCGTCGTCATCGAGCAGTCCCGCGCGGTGCAGCACCCGGGCATGTGCCTTGGAGGCCAGCAGGTCGTACGGCGCCAGCCGCCAGTCGAAGTGGACGCTCACCGACAGCCGGGCGAGGGCTTCTGCCGGACCCCCTTCGAAGCGGCCGCCCCACAACGACATCCGGTCCGGGGACGACATCCGGTCAGGGGGCACCGCTCCGGTCACGCGCCGAACCGCAGGTCGCGCCTGGCGGCGATCTTGCTGGGCAGGCCCCACAGCTCGACGAACCCCTTGGCGAGGGACTGGTCGAAGGTGTCGCCCTCGTCGTAGGTCGCGAGGGCGAAGTCGTACAGGGACGACTCGCTGCGACGGCCGGTGACCGTGCAGGTACCGGCGTGCAACGTCAGGCGGATCTCACCGGACACGTGCTGCTGGCTGTCGAGCACGAAGGCGTCCAGGGCGCGCTTGAGGGGTGAGAACCAGAGCCCGTCGTACACGAGCTCTGTCCAGCGCTGCTCGACTCCCCGCTTGAAGCGGCGCAGGTCGCGCTCCATCGTGAGGTCCTCGAGTTCGGTGTGGGCGTTGATCAGCACCAGCGCACCGGGAGCTTCGTAGACCTCACGGCTCTTGATGCCGACAAGGCGGTCCTCGATCATGTCGAGCCGCCCGACGCCCTGCGCACCGGCGCGCGTGTTGAGCTCCACGATCGCCTGCAGCACCGTGACCGGGCGACCATCGATCGCGGTCGGGACGCCATCGTGGAACGTGATGACCACCTCGTCCGGACCCGCGCTGCTGCCGGGAGCCTGGGTGTAGCTGTAGATGTCTTCGATCGGGGCGTTCCACGGGTCCTCGAGGAAGCCGGTCTCGACCGCGCGACCCCAGACGTTCTGGTCCACGGAGTACGGCGACTTCTTGGTCACGTCGATCGCCAGCCCGCGCTCTTCGGCGAAGGCGATCGCCTTGTCCCGCGTCATGCCGCTGTCACGGACCGGTGCGATGCAGGTCAGGTCCGGCGCCAACGCCCCGATGCCGACCTCGAAGCGGACCTGGTCGTTGCCCTTGCCGGTGCAGCCGTGGGCCACGGTGTCGGCGCCGTGGTACTTGGCCGCAGCAACGAGGTGCTTCACGATCAGCGGCCGAGAAAGCGCCGACACGAGCGGGTAGCGGCCCATGTAGAGCGCGTTGGTCTGCAGGGCCCGAAGGCAGTACTCGTCGGCGTACTCGTCGCGGCAGTCGGCGACGACGGCCTCGACGGCGCCGCAGTCCAGCGCGCGCTGGCGGATGACCTCGAGGTCCTCGCCACCTTGGCCGACGTCGGCCGCCACGGCGACGACCTCCTTGCCGGTCTCACGGGCGATCCATCCGATGGCCACGGACGTGTCGAGGCCTCCGCTGTAGGCGAGGACGACGCGGTCAGACACAGCAGTGCTCCTGGAGTGAGGGTCGGGTTGCAGTTGTGCGCAGGTCCAGCGGGGGCTGACCGGCGGTCAGGGTTGGAGCGGTCGACCTTCGCCCAGCCGCAGAAGGCGGCTGGCCAGACCGGTGGCGTGAGGGGTCGCCGGGGTGCGCGTGATGAGCAGGACCGTGTCGTCGCCGGCGACGGTCCCGGCGACCTCGGGGACGCCGGCCCTGTCCAGGGCCGCCGCGAGCAGGTGCGCTCCTCCGGGGGGGGTACGGAGCACCACGAACGCACCCGTGGCCTCGGCGCTGACGCACAGCTCCTCCAGCAGTCGGCCCAGCCGGGCGTCGACCGCCTCGGGCGTGCCCGTCCGGGGTTGGCCTTCCGGAGGTACGGCGTACGAGGTGCCGCCGGCGCTGCGGACCTTCACGGCACCCAGCTCCTCCAGGTCGCGGCTGACCGTCGCCTGCGTGACCTGGAGCCCCTTGGCAGCAAGCAGCCTCCCGAGCTCGGTCTGGCTCGCCACCGGCTGGGCCCCGAGCAGGTCGACGATGGCAGCGTGGCGGGCCGCCTTCGTCAGGGGCACCTGCTGGACGGCCCGGAGCCGACGGGGGGACACCACTGATCAGCCCTGTGCCAGCAGCCAGGTCAGCAGCGCCTTCTGGGCATGCAACCGGTTCTCGGCCTCGTCCCACACGGCAGACTGCGGACCGTCGATGACGGCAGCAGCGATCTCCTCACCCCGGTGAGCCGGCAGGCAGTGAAGGACCATGGCGTCCGGCTTGGCCCGGCTGACGGCCACCTCGTCCAGGGCATAGGCGCGCAGGTCCGACAGCCGCTGTTCGGCGCCGGTCATGCCCATCGACACCCACACGTCGGTGCACAGGACGTCGGCTCCGTCTGCGGCGGCCTTGGCGTCGTCGGTCACCACGATCGTCGTACCGAAACTGCGCGCGCGCTCGACCACGACCGGGTCAGGCTGGTAGCCGGCGGGAGCGCCGATGCGGACCTCCATGCCGGCCATGGCGCCACCGACAAGGTAGGAGTTGGCCATGTTGTTGGCGCCGTCACCGAGGTAGGTCAGGACCAGGCCCTCGGTGGAGCGCTTGCGCTCCCGGACGGTCTGCAGGTCGGCCAGGACCTGACACGGGTGGTATCCGTCGGTGAGGGCGTTGACGACAGGCACGCTGCTGGCCTCGGCGAGCGCCGCGATCCGGTCATCCCCGAAGGTGCGGATCACGATCGCGCTCACGAAGCGGGACAGGACGCGGGCGGTGTCCTCGATCGTCTCGCCCCGACCGAGCTGGGTGGACTGGGCGTCCAGGATGACCGGGTGCGCACCGAGCTCGGCGATGCCGATCTCGAAGCTGAGACGGGTCCGCGTCGAGGGCTTCTCGAACACGACCGCGACGGCCTTCCCCTCGAGCGGCCTGGGCCCGGCGTAGCGGTCCTTCTTGAGGGCGGCGGCCAGGGTCAGGACCTCCAGCTGCTCGGCCGGGCTCAGGTCGTCATCAGCCAGGAAGTGACGCAGCATCACTGGCCGCCTTCGGGTCCGCCGGTGACCTCGGCCACCCGGGCGAGCAGCTCGGCGACCGCGAAGGGCTTCACGAACACACTGGACTCACCCAGCAGGTCACGCATGCCCTGCACGGCGTCGACTTTTCCGGTCACCACGATCACCGGAGTGTCGACGAGCACGGGGTTGTCACGCACCTGCTCGAGCACCCGGACGCCGCCGAGGTCGGGCATCATCAGGTCCAGCAGCATCAGCGCCGGCTTGGTGGCCGCAGCCTTGACGAGGCCGGCCAGGCCGTCGGACGCCGTGACGACGTCGTAGCCCTCCGCCGACAGCAGGGTGTGCAGCAGCCCCCGCACACTGGGATCGTCCTCGACGACGAGGACACGGGTAGCGCTCACGGACGGCTCCCGACTGCTGAGGGCGGACCGCTCACGGCCAGAACTGTCATGCCCGGACCCTAGCGGCGTCCAGAAGCGACGGCAGCGACGCGACGAAAGCGTCGAGCTCGGCTTCGGTCACCACCAGCGGCGGGGCCAGACGCACCGCGTGCGGGGTCGCCGCGTTGAGCAGAAACCCGGCCTCCCGGGCGGCCAGCTCCACCCAGGCTGCCCGCGGTTCGGCCAGGACGATCCCGAGCCAGAGCCCGACCCCACGCACCTGGCTGACGAGGGGGTGACCCAACGCCTCGATACCCGTGCGCAGCCTGTCCCCGAGGACCGTGGCGCGCTCCAGCAACCCGTCGGCCTCGATCACGTCCAGCACCGCGAGTGCGGCGGCGCAGACCACCGGGTTGCCGCCGAACGTCGTGCCGTGGTCACCCTTGACGAGCGCCGTCGCGGCTTCCCCGCGCGCGGCGACGGCGCC
>JANXUE010000149.1 GCA_025352005.1 Frankiales bacterium | reverse complement strand
TGACAGGGTGGCGTCCACCGGAGGTCTTGCCCTCGCCACCGCCGTGCGGGTGGTCGACCGGGTTCATGGCAACACCACGGACGGAGGGGCGTTTGCCCTTCCAACGCATCCGGCCGGCCTTGCCCCAGTTGATGTTGGACTGCTCTGCGTTACCGACCTCGCCGACCGTCGCACGGCAGCGGATGTCGACGTTGCGGACCTCACCGGAAGGCATGCGCAGCTGCGCGTAGGCCCCCTCCTTGGCGACCAGCTGGACGCTCGCACCGGCCGACCGGGCGATCTTGGCACCGCCACCGGGACGGAGCTCGATGTTGTGAATCGTCGTACCGGTCGGGATGTTGCGTAGTGGCAGCGCGTTCCCGGGCTTGATGTCGGCACCGGGACCAGCCTCGACGACGTCACCCTGCTTGAGGTTGCGCGGCGCGACGATGTACCGCTTCTCGCCGTCGGCGTAGTGCAGCAGCGCAATGCGCGCCGTGCGGTTGGGGTCGTACTCGATGTGCGCGACCTTGGCCGGGATGCCGTCCTTGTCGTGACGTCGAAAGTCGATCACGCGGTAAGCCCGCTTGTGACCACCACCTTGGTGCCGCACGGTGATGCGACCTGTGGCGTTGCGGCCGCCCTTGCTGTGCAAGGGACGGACCAGCGACTTCTCGGGGGTGTCGCGGGTGATCTCGGCGAAGTCGGCCACACTGGAGCCACGACGGCCCGGGGTGGTCGGCTTGTACTTGCGGATGCCCATGTCAGTTCTCTTTTCAGCTCGTGAGTCCAGTCAGGTAGCCGGGGCTACGCGACCGGGCCCCCGAAGATCTCGATGCGGCCCTCGCGGAGCGTGACGATCGCCCGCTTGGAGGAGGCCCGCTGACCGAAGCCGGCGCGGGTGCGCTTGCGCTTGCCCTTGCGGTTCAGGGTGTTGACGTCGCTGACCTTGACGTCGAACACCTTCTCGACCGCGATCTTGATCTGCGTCTTGTTGGCACCGGGCGCGACGAGGAACGTGTACTTGTTCTCATCGAGCAGGCCGTAGCTCTTCTCGGAGATGACCGGCGCGAGCAGGATGTCGCGGGGGTCGGTGAGGTCGGTCGTTCCGGTCATGCCACAGCCTCCGTCTCGGCGAGCTCCGACGAAGACGCGACGGCCTTGGCGGACTTGCCCTTGGGCGAACCGGCCAGGAAGACCTGGAGAGCCGCCTCGGTGAACACGACGTCATCACTGACGAGGACGTCGTAGGTGTTGAGCTGGCCGGGTGACAGCAGATGTACGGCCCTGTGGTTGCGTAGGGACTTCCAGGTAGCGGAGTCGGTGCGCTCGGCGACGACCAGGACGTGCTTGCGCTCGCTGATCGCGGCGAGCATGGCGGTCGCCCCCTTCGTGGAGGGGACGTCCCCGCCGGTCAAGGAGTCGACGACGTGGACGCGGTCGTGCGAGAAGCGATCGGACAACGCGCCGCGCAAGGCGAGCGCCTTCATCTTCTTGGGGGTCCGCTGCGAGTAGTCACGCGGCTTCGGACCGTGTACGACGCCACCGCCGACAAACTGCGGTGCGCGGGTCGAGCCCTGACGGGCCCGGCCAGTGCCTTTCTGGCGGTACGGCTTGCGTCCACCACCGCGGACTTCGCCACGAGTCTTGGTCGAGTGGGTGCCCTGTCGCGCAGCGGCGAGCTGGCCGACGACGACCTGGTGGATCAGCGGAATGTTGACCTGGACGCCGAACACGTCCTCGGGCAGCTCGACGCTGCGACCGGTCGCCCCGCTGGCGCTCTTGACCTCGAGCGTCAGCGGCTTCGCTGGGGTGACCATGCTGACTGCGGTGGTCACTTGACCACACCGCCCTTCCCGAGGCCGTTCTTGACTGCCGTGCGGACGAGGACCAGCGCACCGGTGGGGCCAGGAACGGCGCCCTTGATGAGCAGCAGACCCTTCTCGGCGTCGACAGCGTGGACGGTGAGGTTCTGGGTGGTGGTCCTGTTGCCACCCATGCGACCAGCCATCCGGGTGCCCTTGAAGACCCGCCCCGGAGTCGCGCAAGCACCGATCGAGCCGGGCTTGCGGTGGGCGCGCTTGACGCCGTGACCGGCGCCGAGGCCCTTGAAGTTGTGGCGCTTCATGACACCCGCGAAGCCCTTGCCCTTGCTGGTGGCGA
>JANXUE010000140.1 GCA_025352005.1 Frankiales bacterium | reverse complement strand
CGTGCCAAAGTGGTGGGTAGCCAACCATCACAAGCCCGAGGTCGAGAGCGTCATCGAACAACCGGCCAAGATCCAGTTGGAGGCCTTTCTCGACCAGCACCGGGTCGCTCTGGCCAACTGCCTCTCCGGGCTAACTGAGGAGCAAGCTCGTCGCCGCCTTGTGCAATCGAAGACGACGATGCTGGGCCTGGTCAAGCACGTCACCTTCGTCGAGAAGGTCTGGTTCCAAGAAGCCATCACCGGCCGCTCCCGCATCGAACTGGGCATCCAGGCTGATCCGGATGAGTCCTTCGACTTGCGCGAGCACGACACGATCGCCACCGTCCAACTGGCTCACCTCGATGCTTGTGAAGCATCACGCAGAGCAGTCGCCTCGTTGAGTTTGGACGACCTCGTGCACGGCAACCGGCGGGGACCCTTGCCGCTACGTTGGATCTACCTGCACGTCCTACGGGAGCTCGCTCAGCACTGCGGGCACGCTGACATTCTGCGTGAACAGCTCAACTAACGGTTCGAGATGGCGGTACTCCGAGTTCCGTCTCGGCGATAACCGCAATCAGCTGGCACTACCCTTCCTCGGGTGCCGGTGAGCAAAGAACCGGCACTATCCGTGGGTCACAACCCGGTCGGGAGTCGGGGTGAGGAGTTGGTACAGGACGTTCTCTTGCCACTCACCCGCGATGTGCATGTAGGACGGCGCAACTCCGTAGCGGTGAAAGCCGAGGCGTTCCAGGACGCGCTGCGAACGGACGTTGTGGGTCAGCGTCTCGGCCTGGATGCGGTGCAGTCGCAGGTCGGTGAACGCGACGTGTGCCGCTTCCCGCAAGGCAGCCGTCGCAAGCCCACGGCCTTGGGCGCGTTCCGCAAGCCAGTAACCGACGCTGCACGACTGGAACGCCCCTCGGATGATGGAAGCCAGGGTGATGGTGCCGACCAGCGCGCCCTCGGGGTCCAAGATCGCCAGAGGGACCGCGCTGCCGCTGGACTGCTGGGCCAGCGCGGCTCCCACGGCCTCACGTTGTCCCCCCTCGGTGAAGTAGCCATCGGGACGGCGTGGCTGCCACGGCGCGAGGAACTGGCGGTTCTCGACGTACAACGAGGCCAACATCTCGACGTCCGTAATGGCCAGCGGACGAGTCACAGGTGGCATTCGCTGATGCTGCCAGAACCTGTCAGAAGGGCCGCTTCCGAGTGCGGCTACCCGGCACTAGCCTCGGTCCGTGAGGAGGACACAGGATCCTGGGCCGCAGCCGGACCCGCGCCTCGACCGCTACCGCAGGGCCGCTGCTCGGCTATCTGACGGTGACCGGTTGGCTGCTCATCTGCTTACCCGCGTCAACGAGTGGTGGACGACCGAAGGCCTGTGGTGGCGTCGCCGCAATGTCAATCCGCAGGAGCGCGTCGAGTGGCTGTTGACCTTTCAGCCAGGCTTCGACCTCGCGCACCCAGACGGGTGGGCCGACGGTGTTGACGCTGCCGTGCCTGACCTGGACCAGGGGTACTTCTTGTATCGGGGACGGCGACTTCGCGTCGTCTGGCTGACCGGCCAGGAGGCGGAGGAACAGTTCACGCTCAACGCATGGGAGAGGCACGACTGACCACCTGTAGCCGTCGCTGCCGGGATCGGAGGTAGGTGTAGCTACCCATGATCATTTGCGAGCAGCCAACCCACCTCGGTCCAACTCGAACGGGACGGGTTTACGCACGCCCATTCACCTGTGCCGAACTCAGACGACCGTGAGGATCTCCGCACCGGCGTCGGTGACGACGAGGGTGTGCTCGAACTGGGCGGTGCGGGAGCGGTCCTTGGTGACGGCGGTCCAGCCGTCGTCCCACATCTCGTGGTGCCAGTCGCCGATGGTGATCATCGGCTCGATGGTGAAGGTCATGCCGGGGACGAGGACGTCGCGTGCCTGCGGGTTGTCGTAGTGGTAGACCTGCGGCTCGCTGTGGAAGGCGCGGCCGATGCCGTGGCCCACGAAGGCGCGGACCACGCCGTACCCGCGGGACTCGGCGTGCGCCTGGATGGCGCGGCCGATGTCGCGGACGGTGCCGCCGGGCTTCACGGCGGCGATACCCACGTCGAGGCACTCGCGGGTGACGTCGACGAGCGCTTGCGACTCGGGGTCGACGTCACCGACGAGGAAGGTCGCGTTGGTGTCGCCGTGCACGCCGTCGAGGTAGATCGTGACGTCGAGGTTGACGATGTCGCCGTCCTTGAGGACGGTCGAGTCCGGGATGCCGTGGCAGATGACCTCGTTGACCGAGGTGCACAACGACTTCGGGAACCCGTTGTAGCCCAGGGGGGAGGGGTAGCCGCCGCGCTTGAGGCACTCCGCGTGCGCGATCGCGTCGAGCTCGTCGGTGGTCACGCCAGGACGGACCGCTGCACCGACCGTGGCGAGCACCTCGGCGGCGGCCTTGCCGGCCACCCGCATCTTGGCGAGCGTCTCGGCATCCTTCGGAGCGGAGCTCTCGCGCACCCCGGGACGTCCCTTCGGGTCGTTCGCGTACGGCGGCCGGGCGATCTCGGCGGGCACCTCGCGGCGAGGGCTCTGCCTGCCCGGGCGGACGTAACGCTCGGCCTCGCGGGCAGCCTCATCGCGGCGGGCCTGCTCCGTCGCGGCGCGGGCCGGGTCGAGGTCGGCGATGCGGTGGCAGCGCTTGTACTTGCGTCCGCTTCCGCAGTGACAGGGGTCGTTGGCGGTGAGGGTCGGTGCAGTCATGGTCCTGCCAGCGTAAGCCTTCAGGCGGGAAGTGACGTCCTCGAGCGACGGCCCGTTCGGACCGCGACCAGCACGACCAACACGGACACAGCAGCAAGCACGACAGCAGCGACCATGGCGCGCAGGGCAAGGGAGCCGTAGACCGACGCGGCCGAGCCGGAGAAACGAAGCGACCCGACGACGCCGGAAGCCGCGATGGTCCCGTGGTCGGCGTTGCTTATCCGGAGGCGGCTGTCGGCAGCGTTTTCGCGGCTGTCACCCATGACCCACAACCGGCCCGCCGGCACCGTGACCGGCCAGAAGGCCGACGTCGCTCCATGTACGTAGGGCTCCGACAGCACCTTCCCGTCGACGGTGACGGCGGCGCCGGAGGACGCGACGATCTGCCCTTCGACCGCGATGACCCGCGCGATATGCAGGCCCCGGCTCTCACCGACGTCCCCATACGACCTAAACGTGACCACCTCGCCGCCGTGCACCGTGCCCGGGTGGCGCCCCATCGCGACCGTGCTCCCGGCCGGGAGGCTCCTTTGCTCATCCGCCGTGGGGTCAGTGCGCCCGGGCGGTGGCGGCGACCGCCAGCTCGCGAAGCACGGTGACGGCCTCGGCGGCGACGGCCGTGTCGTCCAGCGCGGCGAGCGCCTGAGCGGTGCGGTCGGAGATGAGGTCTTCGACCCGGTCGACGGCCCCGGTCTCGATCAGCACGTCCTGGAGCGCCTCGACGCCGGCGAGATCGAGGGCCGGGTCGCCGAGCAGACGGCGTACCAGGGCGGCCTGGCTGTCCGTGGCGCGCTCGAGGGCGAGAGCGACCAGCGCGGTGCGCTTGCCCTCGCGCAGGTCGTCGCCGGCGGGCTTGCCGGTGACGGAGGGGTCGCCGAAGACGCCGAGAAGGTCGTCGCGCAGCTGGAACGCCTCGCCGAGCGGCATGCCGTAGGCGGTGTAGGTCCCCAGCACCTCCGGCGACGCCGAGGCGAGGCAGCCTCCCAGGTGCAGAGGCTCGACGATCGTGTACTTGGCGGACTTGAAGCGGGCCACCCTGAGCGCGGACTCGACCGTGCTGTGGCCGCGTACCTGCTCGAGCAGATCGAGGTACTGCCCGGCCATCAGCTCGGCCCGCATCGTGTCGAAGACGTGCCGCGCCTCGGGGTTGACGATGCCGCTGCTCATCAGCTGCTCGTCCGCCCAGGCGAGGCACAGGTCGCCGAGCAGGATGGCCGCGCCGTTGCCGAACGCGTCAGCCGAGCCCTCCCAGCCCTCGTCGGCATGCAGGTCTGCAAAGCGGCGGTGTACGGCGGGCCGGCCGCGTCGGGTGTCGCTGCCGTCCATGACGTCGTCGTGGATGATCGCGCAGGCTTGGAACAACTCGAGGGCCGCGGCGGCCTGCACGATCTCGTCGCTGTCCAGACCGCCGGCTCCGAGGTGGCCCCAGAAGCAGAACCTCGGGCGCAGCCGCTTGCCACCCGACAGGAACTGCGCGACCTCCTCGGTCATGGGCGCGAGCTCCTCACCCATCGCGCGCAGCTTCGGCTCGTGGTCGGCGAGGAAGCCGTCGAGGGCCTTCTGGATCCGCCCGAGGAGATCGGCGCTGTCGGGAACTTCCATCGTCTGAGCCTAGTCTTCGCCCATGTCACCCAGCGACAGAAGGACCGTCACGACCCAGGGCACGGGTACGGCCAGCGCCGTCCCCGACGCGCAGGACGTGGCTGTGTCGCTCGAGGCGGTAGGGGAGCTGGTCGCCGACTAACCTGCTCGTATGGTCAGCCGCGCGATCTCCGACCTGCTCGCGACGGGGGAGCGGCTGTTCTCGTTCGAGTTCTTCCCGGCCCGGACGCCCGAGGGCGACAAGCAGCTCTGGCAGGCGATCCGCGAGCTCGAGTCCCTGCAGCCCCACTACGTCTCGGTGACCTATGGCGCGGGCGGTTCGACGCGGGCCACGACGGTCGCGATGACCGAGCGGATCGCCAGCGAGACCACCCTGACGCCCCTGGGGCACCTGACGGCCGTGGGCCACTCCGTCGCGGAGCTCCGCAACATCGTCGGGCAGTACGCCGCTGCGGGTGTTCGCAACGTGCTCGCCCTGCGCGGCGACCCCCCGGGCGACCCGCAGGCCCAGTGGCAGCAGCACCCGGAAGGCTTCGCGTACGCCTCCGAGCTTGTCTCCCTGGTCAAGGAGAGCGGTGGCTTCTCGGTCGGCGTCGCGGCTTTTCCCGACAAGCACCCGCGCTCGCCGGACCTCGACGCCGACGTGGAGTTCTTCGTCCGTAAGTGCCGCGCAGGGGCCGACTTCGCGATCACCCAGTTCTTCTTCGGCGCGGACGATTACCTGCGGTTGCGGGACCGGGTGGTCGCGTCGGGGTGCGACGTGCCGATCATCCCGGGCATCATGCCGGTCACTAACGTCGCGAGCATCGAGCGGATGGCCGTGCTGTCCGGCGCCGCCCTCCCGACCGCCCTGACGGATCGCCTGCATGCGGTCGCCGACGACCCGTTGGCCGTCCGCGAGGTCGGCGTCGAGGTCGCCACCGAGCTGTCCGACCGGCTGCTCGCCGAAGGCGCTCCCGGCCTGCATTTCATCACCTTGAACCGATCCACCGCGACCCGCGAGATCTGGTCCCGCCTCGGCTTGTCTGCCACCACCCAAGCGTCGGTCTGAACCGAGGCAGCCCCGGCCGCGTCCCACCTTCACAACCATTCCTGTGGAGGTCCCGTGAACCGCTCCGTCCTTGCCGCTCCGCTCGTCGACGGCCTGGGCAAGACCACGGGCACGCCGGACGTGCTGCGCGTCGTCCTCGGCGTGACGCTGAGGCGCCCTGACGTCAGTGCCGCCCTCGCTGACGCGAACGTCCGTCAGACCCGGCTGCGCGATGCTCTGAAGCGGGCCGGCTTGGCGCCCGCGGACCTGCAGACGTCCGACGTGAGCGGCTACCCGTCGTATGACAACAAGGGCCGCCCCCCCCGCAGCAGCTGCCCCAGACCCTCGACTCCTTCCGGGCCGTGGCGGCCTCCGCCGGCAAGGTGGCGGACGTCCCCCTCGACGCGGGTAGCTCGCAGGTCAGCGTGTCGGTGACGGTCCGATGGGCGCTGCGCTAGCCCTCCGAACCCTCTACGGTGCGGGCATGAGGCTCGTTCACCATGTGCAGACTGCGGCGTCACCCGCGCAGGTCTGGGCCATGCTCGGCACGCCTAGCCGCTGGCCGGAGTTCGACGTCTTCCTGGCAAAGGTGCGCGGGCCCGAGCGTCCGGCCGCGGTCGGTCAGCACCTGGTCGGGATCTCCCGCTGGACCGCCCTCGGCATCCCCTTGGACGTGTTGGAGGTCGAGCCTGAGAAGCGCCTGGTGATGCGGGTGCGCACCGCGCCCGGTATCACCGAGGAGCTCACGTTCGTGCTCACGCCGACCACCCGCGCAGGCACATCGATCTCGGTGTCGGTGGTGGTCGACGGGCTGTTTGCGGGAATCGCCGCGCCCATGCTGTGGCTGACGAACGGCCTCAACGCCCGGGTCCTGGCGGCCAGGACCCATGGTGTCGCCCGACACGCCCGTCGTACGGCCAAGACGGTGGCGTGAGGCTGGGGCCGGAGGCGCTGCTGTCCCAGGCGCAGTGGCTCGACCGCTGGCAGGACCTGCACGGCGGCTACGACCCTCGGCAGGGCAGCGCGTGGGTACGCCGGTGGCTGGCGCTCGTCCACATCGTGGCGCGCCCCTTGGCGCGCACCGGTGTCCATCCGGACCTGCTGACCCTGGCGTCCCTGCTGGTTGCCGGTGCGGTACTGCTCACGCCTTCCTGGGCCGGCGTCGTGCTGGTGCTGCTGTCCGCCCTGATGGACGGCCTCGACGGCTGCGTCGCGGTGCTGCAGCAGCGGACGTCGCGGTGGGGTTACCTGCTCGACAGCGTCGCGGACCGGTGCAGCGACATCGTGCTGATCCTCGCGATGGTGCAGCTCGGAGCGCCCGGAGCCCTCGGCGCCGGCTGCGGCTTCGCGGTCCTGCTGCTCGAGTACGCCCGTGCCCGGGCGGGCAACGCCGGTAGCGGTGAGATCACCGTCGTCACGGTCGGCGAGCGCCCGACCAGGGTGATCGTGGCTGTGTCGGCGCTCGGGACCGGGCTGGGCGAGGTCGGCCTGTGGGTCCTCACGGTGCTGACCGGGGTCGCCATAGGGCAGCTTTTCGTGGCGTTGCGTCGCACGTGGGCGGGCGAACCGGGCTAGGTTGCCCCGCATGACCGATCCTTGGGGCGTCCAGAACCCACCGACCACCCCCGTCCCGCTGCCGCCGGGCTACCCGCCGGCCGACGGCCAGGCGTACGGCCAGGCGTACGGCCAGGCATCCGGCCAGGGACTGCAGGTGCAGAGCGGCCCGCCCGGCACGGTGCGCTCCACGGGCAAGACGATCCTGCTGGTTGTCGTGACCCTCGGGATCTACTCCTACGTGTACAACTACCAGGTCCACGACGAGATGAAGCGGCACACCGGCCGTGGCCTCGGGGGCGGCATCGCGCTGCTGTTGAGTCTCCTGGCGGGTGTTGCCATGCCGTTCCTGACGCCGAACGAGGTCGGGGCGCTCTACACCCGCCGCGGCGACAAGCCGCCGGTGCGGGCCTGGACAGGGCTCTGGGTAATCATCCCCGCCGTCGTCGGCTACATCGTGCTCATCGCGACCGTTGTCGCGATCGCCGCCACCAACACCTCGACGACCAGCGACGGCACCAGCAACGACCTCAGCACCGGACAGGGCGTCGGTCTCGCTTTGGGGTTGCTCGGGTTCGGTCTTGCCAGCATCACCGGGTCCGTCGTGTGGTTCGTCAAGACCAACGGCGCGCTCAACCGGTACTGGCAGTCGCTTCAGCGCTGAATGCCGTTTCGTTCCCGGACCGTGACCCGCGGCCGGTTCACGGCTTGCTCGCGGGACCTTACGGTCAAAGGGTGCGTGTGCATCGGCTGGCCATCGACGGCCTCGCCGTGGTGGGTCTGACCCGGCCGGACCCCGACGGGGGAGACGTCCATGTGCTCGCCGACGGCCACCTGCACGGCAACGTCGACCAGGTCTGCCCGCGCTGCCTGAGCTGGATCGAGGGGCGGGACTACGTCCGCCGGACGGCGTACGGGGTGCTGCAGCACGAGGTGTGCCCCATGGTGCTCATGCCGGACCGACCAGCTCACTGACGATCCGGGCGGACAGCGCCACCAGGGGCAGCCCGCCTCCGGGGTGGGAGGACCCCCCGACCAGGAACAGTCCCGGGACCGGCGAGCGGTTGGCCGGCCGAAGGAAGGCCGCCCGCGCGCCGTTGCTCGACGAGCCGTAGATCGCCCCGCCGACCGACCCGGTCCGGTCCTCGAGGTCGGCGGGGGTACGCACCTCCCGCCACAGCAGCCGGTCCCGGACGTCCAGCCCGCGCTCGGCCATGACCTGCAGCACCCGGTCGGCGTACCCCTCGGTCACTCCGGAGGCGCGCCAGTCGAACGGTCCCTGCCGGGGGGCGTTGACCAGCACAAACCACGCCTCATGCCCGTCCGGGGCGCCGTCCGGCGGGGCGCTGACGTACACCGTGGGGTCCTCGACAAGCTGCGACCCGAAGACCGCGTCGAGCTCGGCGTCGTAGTCGGCCGGGAACAGCACGGTGTGGTGCGCCTGGTCCGTCGACCTTCCCCGCAGGGCGAGCAACAGCACGAAGCCGGACAGCGACGGGATGGTGCGGGCCAGCCGCCGGGAGGCCCCGCGGTGGGGTACGAGGTCGCCGTACAGGTGCGCGGCGTCGGTGTTGGCGACGACGATGTCGGCGCGCAGCTGTCCTCCGTCGGCCAGGACGACCCCGGTCGCCGGGTCCAGGATGCGGCTCACCGGGGTCCCGAGCCGCACCTCCACGCCGAGGTCGAGCGCGCGTTCCAACAGCGCCTCGGCGATCCGATGCAGGCCACCTTCGACGTACCAAGCCCCCTGCTGCTGCTCGACGTAGGGGATCGCTGCCAGCGCCGCGGGGGCCAGCCGCGGGTCGGAGCCGGTGTAGGTCGCGTAACGGTCGAGCAGGACGCGAAGGCGTGCGTCGCGCAGGTAGCGCCGACCCAAGGCCCGGAGGGTCCGACCCGGAGCGAGGGTGGCCAGGTCGCCGGGGTGCCGCAGCGCCAGCGACGCCAGCGTGCGCGGGCCGTGCAGCGGGCTCTCCAGGAACGGTCCGCGGCTGGCCTCCCAGATGCGACCGGCCCGCTCCAGGAAGGCGCGCCAGTCGGCGCCCGCGCCGGCGCCCAGGGCGGCGTCAAGCCGGTCAGTCATCTCTGCGAGGTCGTCGGTGCTGTCGAGCCAGGTGCCGTCGGCGAAACGGTGCCGGATCAGCGGGTCGAGCCGCTGCAGCACGAGCGACGCCGGCCAGCCACCGGTCGCGGTGAAAAGGTCCCGGAAGACCTCCGGCATCGTCAGCAGCGACGGCCCGGTGTCGAAGCGGAAACCGGCACGCTCGTAGCTGCCCAGCTTGCCGCCGACCTGCTCCGCGGCCTCCAGCACGGTCACCCGATGTCTGCCGGCGGCCAGTCGGCAGGCAGCGGCCAGACCTCCGACTCCCGCGCCGACCACGACGACCCGGCTCACACCGCCCGGCCCTTCCACCGCAGCGACCCCCGTCGCCGGGCCAGCCGACTACGGGCGTCCAGGGCAACCAGGGCGGCGACGCCCAGCGGGTGTGTGAGGCTGTCGAGAACCCGTCCGCCGGTGCGCTGTGCGCTGACCGCCCGGCCGACAACGCCTGCGGCATAGGCGATCTGGTTGCCCTGGAGTACCGGCAGGACGTACAGCACGAACAGCAGCAGCGGAACGACAGGCGGGGTGGTGTGCAGCGACTTGGTGTAGCCGTCGGCGAGCTCGCGCCAGCTTTCGTACATGCGGGTGGTCGCCAGGGCGGTGCCGTCGACGACCCCGCCACGACCGCCGGCGCGCTTCACGGCCCTGAGCAGCGCGACGTCGTCGACGACCTCGTGCCGCACGGCCGCGTGCCCCCCGGCCCGCCGGTAGGTGGAGCGTCGTACGGCCAGCAGCTGCCCGTTGGCGGCCGACATCGAGGGACGTGACGAGCTCTCGGCGAGGCGCAGGGGCAGGAACGTCAGCCACGACCACTGCAGCAACGGCTGCACAAGCCGGGTCAGCCCGGGGGCCTGCTGGCGCGGGTAGGGACTGATCAGGTCCAGGTCGTGCGCGAGAAGGGTGGCGACGGTGGTGGCGACTGCCCCTGGTGACAGGACGACGTCGGCGTCGAGGAAGACCAGCACCTCGCTGGCGGGATCGGCGGCGTCGGCGAGCTGCTGGCAGGCGTGCGGCTTGCCGAGCCAACCGGCAGGCAGGGGGGCGCCATCCAAGACGCGAAAGCCCCGGCTGCGGGCCAGCTCGGCGGTACCGTCGGTGGACCCGTCATCGAGCAGCAGGACCTCCGCGATCCCTTGCTGTGCATGAAGTCCGTCCAGGCAGGCCCCGATCCGGTGGGCTTCGTTACGGACCGGCAGCAGGACGCTCGTGCGTACCGGTAGCGGACCTGCAACCGGGCGCCGCAGCAACGCCGCGTTGACCGCGGTGTGAGCGGTGAGCAGCCAGACGGCTCCGGTCAGGACCCTCACCGCAGCAGGCTGCGGGCATAGGGCAGCGCCACCAGTCCCATGCCGATGCCGCCGGCGAGGGCCACTCCCGGGCGGCCGAAGAACGCGGCGTTGGCGAGGACCGACGACGCGTAGGTCCACAGGAAGACCGCTGACGGGACCCGGTCGTCGGCGGTATGTCGCGGCAGCCGGGCGAGCAGAGCCATCAGTGCGGTCCCCACCAGCAGCCAGCCCAGGGTGTTGGTGAGCGGGATCGCGTTGAGGCCGGGGCTCGGATGGTCCCAGTGCCAGTGGCCGGCGGCGACGAGCTGTGGGTCCAGGAAGAGGTCCCACGAGGCAAGCCCGCCGGCCGCGATCAGGACGGCTGCGACGCCGTGCGCAAGCCGCTGACCGACGAGCAGGCACGGGTAGGCCAGCATCGCCCACGCAAGCGGTACGACCAGGGGCACACCCAGTAGCCGCGGGCCCAGTGTGTCGGCGTAGGCGTAGGAGCCGAAAGGAAAGCCGGTGGCCACACCGAGCGCTTCGGCCGCGAAGGCGACGACGACGACGGTGCCCATCAGCAACCCCGCCCACCCGGTCCCGCGGGTTGCTGAGGCGTGAGTGGCGGCTGCCGCGAACAGCAGCAGCACCGTCGCCACCGTCAAGGCGTCCCGCGCGGTGCCAGGGGTGAGCGGGTAGGCGACCTGGCACAAGATCCCGGCTGCTGCCAGAACGACCGATGCCCGAAGTGACCGGACGGACGTCGGGCGCTGGGGGTATGGGCGCAGCGTCGCCGTGGGCATGCCAGCAGCGTAGGCCGGGGCTGTCCCGAATGCCGCGCCAAGGTTGGGGCGACCCGCGGTCTCGGCACAGGTGTCACACCACCCGGAACGCGCCCCGCAGCCGTGCGACGGCAGACGTCAGTGCCCGCCGGGAGGCCTCGCCGTGCTGGGCGAACCAGTCGTCGACGTCCTCGACCAGGTCGTCGTAGGCCTCGCCGAGCTCCTCGGTGTCGAGGACGCCACCGGCCACCGGGTCGTCGTACAGCAGGTGCCAGAGCTCGGAGACCTCCGCGGTAGAAGGTTCGGGAGCGCCCTCGGGCAGCCAACCGCCCAAATCGAGGTCGACCTCGTCGGGCAGGTCGTCGTGCAGCTCGAGGTGGTGCTCCTGCGCGTGGTGCTCCAGGGCGGCACGGCTGCCGAACAGCAGCACCTTGCCGCTCTGGGTGAGCAGCAGGTCGGTCTCGGTCTCGTCGTCGACGATCCAGCCGACGTGCCAGCGGGCGCTGCCGTCCACAAGCACCACCTCATAGAGCTCAGCCACGGCGGATCGTCCTCACGGCTCGGGTCAGCGCCCGGCTGCGTGCCGAGCGGTCGGACAGGACCGTACGCGCCGCGAGCCGGCCACTGGCGCCGAAGACGCCGCCGCCCGGGTGCGTCGACGCCCCGCAGAGGTACAGCCCGGGCGTGCCGGGGACGCGGTAGCCCGCAAGGTCCGGCGCGGGTCGGTAGAGGAACATCGAGTCCAGGGACATCTCGACATGCATGACCTGTCCTTGACGCAGCCCGAGTTCCCGCTCGATGTCGAGCGGCGTCTGCACGTGCATGGCCTGCACGCTGGAGGCAAAGCCAGGGGCGCAGCGCTCGACGGCCTCGACGAGCTTGTTGCCCTCGCGTTCGGCGATGGCGTCCCAGTGCTCGCCGTTGGCCAGTGCGTAGGGGTGCCACTGCCCCCAGATGCTCATCGTGTGCATGCCGGCTGGTGCCAGCGTGTCGTCGAACGCGCTGAACGTCATGGCCAAGGCGGCCGGCTCGGTCGGGGGCAGGCCCGCCCCCCACTCGCCGTACGCCCTGCGCAGTGCCTGCCGCGAAGGCGCGAGCAGCTGCAGGGCGCGGTAGGTCTCCGGCGTCGCCGTCGGGTAGGGCGGCAGCGCGTCCGTGACCAGGCGCACGACCATGCCGATGCCGTTGCCGACGTGCACGTCACGTCGGGCCTTGTCCAGGGCAGGGGACGCAGCCAGCTCGAGGGTGGTCAGGACATGGCAGGCCCCCACGACGGTGTCCGCTCGAAGGTGCTCGCCCGAGTCGGTCAGGACGCCCGTCACGCGGTCGCCTGCGGACGTGATCGCGGCCGCGCCGTCACCGAGCCGGACCCGCCCCCCCAGCGACTGCAGGCAGGCGGCAAGAGCCTCGCTGAGGCTGCCGCTGCCCCGACGGGGGTGGCCGGGGGCGCGTAGGTGCATGACGGTGTTCCACCCGACCAGGTCGGCCGTCGCGGGCTCGTGGGCGGGTGGCCCGGACTGCGCCCCCAACCACGCCAGCGCCGTCTTGAGCCGTTCGTCGTCGAAGTGCGCGTCGAGCAGCGCGTCCGCCGAGCCCAGGAACTGCCGCGACAGCTCCAGCCCGCCCAGCCCGGTCTGCTTGCCAACGCCCCACAGCGCCCGGCCGAGGTGCCGCGCCGTCGGAGGGTTCTGGAAGGCGTCGAAGACCCGCAGGTTGCGGGCCGACCAGTCGGTCACGAAGGCGTGGTAGGCAGCTGCATCCTTTGCACCGCATACTTTCTCGATCGACCCGCAGGTCGTGTCGAGGTCGACGCTGAAGGTCAGGTCGCAGTCGCCGAAGGGCGCGAAGCCCCACGGGTCGAGGTCGAGGTAGTCGAGCCCGAAGCGGTCGAGGCCGAGGTCCTCCACGATGCCGGTGTGGCGCACCATGATGTGCGCGCTGGACCCCCGGTCGACGCGGTAGCCGGGCCAACGCTCGACGGTGCTGACCGCGCCGCCGACGACGGTGTCGCGCTCGACGACCTCGACGTCAAGGCCCTCGCGAGCCAGGTAGCAGGCCGCGACCAGGCCGTTGTGCCCAGCGCCGACGACGACCACCCGGTCCGCACTCATAGCTCCCGACCCAGTACGGCGAAGGTTCTCGGGTCACCCGGGAACGACAGGTCCCGCACCAGGTCGACCCACCCGCCGGTCCGGTAGAAGCGCCGGGCCCGCGTCTCGAGGTCGGGGGTCGTCAGGACTGCCGTGGTGGTGCCGGCCTGCGCCAGCAGATCCTCCAGCAGCGCGTGGCCGAGGCCGGTGCCCTGCAGCTCCGGACGGACGTGCAGCTCGCACACCTCGAAGGTGTCGTTGAGCCAGCAGGCCGCGACGGTCTGGTCCATCGCCGTCCTGACCTGGTCGTGCCACCACTGGCCCGGGGCACCGCGGTAGCCGTACGTGATGCCGACCAGCCGCGGACCGTCGACGGCAGCGACGGCATGCAGGCCCTTTCGGTCCAGGTGAGCCCCGATGACGGCCCGCCGGCCGCGCGCTTCCGCACGTGGGACCTCCATGGCGGCGGCGTAGACGTCGAGCACCTCCTCGGTGCGGGCGGTGAGGTCCTCGCGGGTCCAGCGCACGACCTGGGTGCTCATCGGAACGGCTCCGCGCCGCCCAGCTTCCCGGTGGCATCCAGCACCGCGAACCGGGCGAACAGCTCCTCGACATACCACCCGAGACGGGTGGTGTCGGCGACGACGCGGGCATGGGCGGGTCCGGTCGTAAAGGCCCGGACGTCCTGCGCCCCCGACCACAGGCTGACCGTCCCCTGCAGGCCCACGGGGGCCTCCCCGACAGCCAGCGAGGCCCGCAACCCGGGTGCGCCGGCCAGCGCGGCCTGGACGGGAGGCACGGACCGCCAGAAAGTGACCGCCTTGGTGGGTGCCAGCCGGGCCCTGGTAAGGGCGACCAGGGGGCCGTCGTACCGCTCGCTGCGGGGCGCGCCGAAGGGCTCGCGGCCGCTCCACCGTCCGGTGCTCGCCAACGGACGCAGCTCGAGCCGAAGGGTCTCGGTCGCCAGCCGCTCCCAGGCTGCCGCGACCGGGTCGGGGCCGGGCGTCGCCCACGTCGTGAGCTTGGCCCAGCGGGTCGGGTCGGCCTCCGATACGGCGAACCCCCGGCCGGTGCCGAGCATCTTGGCAAACCGCACCCCGGGTGTACGACGCGCGGCGCGGCGGTCGACCGCCATCCGCGCGAGGGCCGCCGGCACCGCGCGGGCAGAGACGCGCCACACGTGCAGGGTGACGAGCGCAGGTACCGGTTCCACACGATCAGCCTTTCATGCCCGAGGGGAACGCTCGACCCGTGCCGCTGGTTGGATGCAGGTGTGGAGACCGAGACCGGCATGAGGGCAACCGACCAGAAGGCCACCGACCTCGAGGCCTTGGCCGTGGAGGCGGGCGAGCGGCTGGAGGGTGCGACGCCACTGGAGGTGCTGCGCTGGGCGGTCGACACCTTTGGTGAGCGCTTCGTTGTGTCCAGCTCCATGGGGGACGGCGTGCTCGCCTCCTTGGCGGCCTCCGTCAGCCCGGGGGTGGACGTCGTGTTCCTCGACACCGGCTACCACTTCGCCGAGACCCTCGGCACCCGTGACGCCGTCGCCCAGGTGTACGACGTGCGCGTCCGGACGATGCTGCCGCTGCTGACCGTCGCCGAGCAGGACGCCGAGCATGGCGCCGAGCTCTGGCGGCGTGACCCCGACGCGTGCTGCGCGATGCGCAAGGTCGAGCCGCTGGGCAGAGCCCTGGCTGACTACGACGCCTACGCCTCGGGCGTACGCCGCGACGAGGCCCCGTCGCGCGCGCAGACCAAGGTCGTCGAGTGGGACGCCAAGCGAGCCAAGGTCAAGGTCAACCCGATCGCAGCCTGGACCCAGGACGACCTCGACACCTACGTCGCCGAGAAGGCGATCCTGGTCAACCCGCTCGCTGACGACGGCTACCCCTCGATCGGCTGCGCTCCCTGCACGCATCGCGTCGCACCCGGCGAGGATCCCCGGTCAGGGCGTTGGCGCGGCTCACAGAAGACCGAGTGCGGCCTGCATCTCTAACCCCTCAAGCGGTCTGGTAGAAGTAGTGCGGGCGCAGCCGATGCCCGACAGGGACGCGTGGGTGGTCGAACTCACCCGCACGCTGCATGCCCAGTCGTTCCATGACGCGCCAGGACGGCTCGTTCACGACGGCGGTGACGCTGATGACGTTGGGCACTACCTCAAGGCCAACCTCGAGGGCCGCGCGGGCCGCCTCGGTGGCGTACCCGTGCCCCCAATAGCGGTTGCAGAAGCGCCACCCGATCTCGAGGGCGGGGTCGATCGGCAGGCCGTGCTGCCAGATCAGCCCGGTGTAGCCGGCGAAGCTCCCGCCAATCTCGACGGCCCACAGGCCGTAGCCGTGCTCGTCGAAGTGCGCCTCGATGCGATCGACGTGGGCGTCGCTCTCGTCGACGCCCAAGGTGGTCGGGAAATGCGCCATGACAACGGGGCTCGCGTTCAACTCGGCGAACGGCTCACGGTCGGACTGGCGCCAGCGGCGCAGCAACAGGCGCGCTGTCCGGATCTCGTCGTAGGCGCCCACGGGCGCATCATGCACCCCTCGGTCGGCCGGTGCGGCGAAGAGGATCAGTCGCGGCCCGTGGTGCCCTGGAAGCGCAGCTCGAACACCCGCAGACATCCATTGCAGGCCCAACGGGCGTGCTCGCTCAGCTCACCCCAGGGGCGCAGGTCCTCCTCGCCGCAGTAGGGGCAGTACTGAGGCGCGGCGCGCTCACTCATAGCTCCCCCACAGCAGCCTCACTTGAGCAAGGACTCGTCGGCGCGGCGCGCCCAGACGGCAAACTTCTCACCCTCCGCCCGCTCGGCCTGGTAGTTCCGTAGCAGTCGCTCGACGTAGTCCGCAGCGTCGTCGGCGGTCACCTTGAGGCCACGGGCCTTGCGCCCGAAGCCCGCGTCCTCACCGAGTCGGCCGCCGAGGTGCACCTGGAAGCCCTCCACACCGTCGACGATCGAGCCCTTGAGGCCGATGTCGCCGGTCTGGAACCGGGCGCACGAGTTGGGACAGCCGTTGACGTTGATCGTGAGTGGCTCGTCGAAGTCGGGCAGCCGCTTCTCCAGCTCGGTGTAGAGGTCGACGGCGCGGGCCTTCGTCTCCACGATCGCCAGCTTGCAGAACTCCAGCCCGGTGCAGGCCAGGGTCCCGCGGCGAAAGACCGAAGGGTTGACCCGCAGGTCCTGCGCCTCGAGCTCGCCGACGAGCTCCTCGACGTTGTCCTCGGGTACGTCGAGCAGCACCAGTCCCTGCTGGGCCGTCGTCGCCACCCGGCCACCGCCGAGCCGCTCGGACAGCTCGGCGACGAGGGACAGCTGGGATCCACTGGTGCGGCCGGCGCGGGCCACCGTCCCGACGTACATGCGGCCGTTGGCTTGCCGGTGCACACCGAGGTGGTCCCGCTCCGGGCGAGGCGGAGCGGCCGGCGCCGGGCCGTCGGGCAGCGGCGCGGACAGGTACGTCGCCTCGAGCACCTCGCGGAACCGCTCGGGACCCCAGTCGGCCAGCAGGAACTTCAAGCGGGAGTGCATGCGCGAGCGGCGGTAGCCGTAGTCGCGGAACACCGAGATGACGCCCTGCCAGACCTCGCTGACGCGTGCGGGCTCGACGAACGCGCCGAGCCGGACGCCGAGCTTCGGGTTGGTTGACAGACCGCCGCCGACCCACAGGTCGTAGCCGGCGCCGAGCTCAGGGTGGACGACGCCGACCAGGGCGATGTCGTTGATCTCGTGGTTCGTGCAGTGCGTCGCGCAGCCGCTGAGGGAGCTCTTGAACTTGCGCGGCAGGTTGGCGAAAGCCGGGTCGCCGAGATAGCGCGCAGCGACGTCGCGGATGGTCTGGGACGCGTCGATGACCTCGTCGGCGTCGATGCCCGCCAGCGGACAGCCGACGATGACACGGGGGGTGTCACCGCAGGCCTCGGTCGTCGACAGGCCGACGGCCTCGAGTCGGCGCCAGATCTCCGGCACGTCCTCGATCCGGATCCAGTGCAGCTGGATGTTCTGCCGGTCGGTGATGTCGGCGACATCACGTCCGAACTCGGTCGCGATGGCCGCGATGACGCCCAGCTGCTCAGCTGTGAGCTGGCCACCGTCGATGCGGATGCGCAGCATGAAGAAGGGGGCTTCGAGCTCGTGCGGCTCCAGGATCGCGGTCTTCCCGCCCGGGATGCCGTCCGCGCGCTGGGTGTACAGCCCGAACCACCGCAGGCGACCGCGCAGGTCGGCCCCGTCGATGCTGTCAAAGCCCTGTTTGCTGTAGGTGTCGAGCACCCGCTGCTGCACGGTCAGCGGATCGCTGTCCTTCTTGATCTGCTCGTTCGGGTTGAGCGGCTCTCGGTAGCCGAGGGCCCACTGCCCCTGTCCGCGTTGGGCGGGCACGGTGACTCCAGAGGGTTGCCGGAAGGAAGGGACCACCATGGCACAACTTCAACTCCCACCGCCTACTAGGAAATGCCTCGGTACCTGTGGCATGATCGCTAAATGATCCGCCCCGTTCTCGTCGCGCGACTGCATATCGACCTGCAGCGCACCTCGAGCGCGATCTGTCACGGCTGAGCCGGACCCGCGCCGCGTAGGCGCCCCGAAGCTCCCCTTTCCTGACCCGCCTCGTGTTGGCACGCCGTCACACGCCCATGACCTTTCGAAAGGCTAGTAATCCAGTGGGAAACACCTACCGCCTTGCGCGACTTCTCGCCGTAGGTGTCGTTGCGTTGACCTCCGCCTGTGGGGCCGGGTCGTCGGGTGGAAGCAACAACGCCGCCGCCGGCCCTGCCAAGACGCTGCGCCTCGGCTACTTTGCCAACGTCACACACGCCGGGCCCGTCTACGGGGTGGCCAGTGGCATCTACCAGGCCAAGCTCGGCTCCACCCGGCTCACGACGCAGACCTTCAAGGCCGGGCCGGCCGAGGTCGAGGCGTTGTTCGGCGGCGCCATCGACGCTGCCTACCTCGGACCCGGTCCGGCAGTGAACGCGTTCCTCAAGAGCCACGGCGATGTCGTGCTCGTGGCGGGGGCGACGTCGGGGGGTGCCTCGCTGGTCGTGCAGCCGGGCATCACCAGCGCGGCCGCACTCAGGGGAAAGAAGATCGCGGACCCGCAGACGGGAGGCACGCAGGACATCGCCCTGCGCACCTACCTCGCGGCGGCGGGCTTCAAGGAGGACAAGCAGGGCGGGGGCGACGTCTCGATCATCGCGCAGGACAACGCCCAGACTCTGGACCTGTTCACGTCCCGGGCGATCGACGGGGCCTGGGTCCCGGAGCCCTGGGCCTCGCGTCTGGTTCTGGAGGGCAACGGCACCGTCTTGCAGGACGAGAAGGCCCTGTGGCCGGAGGGCAAGTTCGTCACCACCAACCTGCTCGTCAACAAGGCGTTCCTCAAAGCCCACCCGGAGACCATCAAGGCGCTGATCGAGGCCCAGGTCGAGGCCGACAAGCAGATCGTCGCGGACCCGACGAGGGCCCAGGCCATCGTCAACGCCGCGCTCAAGACCCTCACGGGCAAGAGCCTGAAGCCGGCCGTCATCGCCCGGGCGTTCGCGCAGGTGAGCGTCACCGAGGATCCGCTCGCCGCGACGCTCAAGGTCGCTGCGGACCACGCCTTCGCGACCGGGCTCGTCAAGAAGGGCGACCTCAAGGGGATCTACGACCTCACCCTGCTCGACGAGGTGCTCGGCAGGACCGTCAACGACGCAGGACTCGGGAAGGGTTGAGATGATGAGCGTTCTTCAAGGCGAACGAGGGGCATCGCAGGTACAGGTCGTCACAGCCGGACCGGCCGTATCGCTGCGTGGTGTGACCAAACGCTTCGGGACCGCACCGAACGTCCTCGAGGACGTGTCGCTCGAGGTGGCCGAGGGCGAGTTCCTGTGCATCCTTGGTGCCTCCGGCTGCGGCAAGTCCACGCTGCTCGGCCTCGTGGCGGACCTCGACCAGCCGACGTCCGGCTCGGTGGAGGTCCGCGGCGGGAAGCCGTCGTTGATGTTCCAGGAGCCGGCCCTGTTCCCGTGGCTGACCGCCCGCGAGAACGTCGAGCTGGCCCTGCGACTGACCGGCGCCGGCAAGAAGGAGCGTCGGGCGCGGGCGTGTGACCTGTTGGCGCTGGTCCGGCTGAAGGACGCCGGCGACAAGCGGGTCCACGAGCTCTCGGGTGGGATGCGGCAACGGGTCGCCATGGCGCGCTCGCTGGCTCAGGACAGCCACGTCCTGCTGATGGACGAGCCGTTCGCTGCTCTGGATGCCATCACCCGCGACGTGCTGCACGAAGAGCTCGTCCGGATCCGCGAGTCGCAGAAGCTGACGGTCCTGTTCGTCACGCACAACGTGCGTGAGGCCGTCCGACTCGGCGACCGCGTCGTCTTGCTCTCCTCCCGCCCGGGTCGGGTCGTGCAGCAGTACGCCGTTGACATCGGTCAGCCGCGCCGCATCGAGTCCCCTGAGGTCTCCCATCTCTCGGTGGCGATCACCGAGGACCTGCGCACCGAGATCCGGCGCCACGGCGGTCACTCATGACGGTTCAGGCCACCGATGACCTCGCCGAGCTCGAAGCCGGCCTGGACGCTCTTGAGACCGAACGCACCCAAAAGACCTCGCGGGTCCGGGTCTGGTGGGCTGCCACCTGGCCGCCGCTGCTGTTCGTCGGTGCGCTGATCGGGTTCTGGCAGCTGGTTTTCAACGCCCACCTGCAGCCGTCCTACCGTTTCCCGTCACCGGGACAGACGTTGACCTCCCTGCGGGACGAGTGGGACTCCGGCGACCTCCAGAAGGCCGTCTGGAACAGCGTCCGTCGTGGCGGTCTCGGTTTTCTGGCCTCGCTGGCGATCGGTACACCTCTCGGCCTGCTCGTCGGTCGCGTGAAGTCGGTGCGCCGGGCGGTCGGTCCCATCCTGTCCGGCCTGCAGTCGCTGCCCTCGGTGGCGTGGGTGCCGGCTGCCGTCCTGTGGTTCGGCACCTCGGACAAGACGATCTACTTCGTGGTCCTGCTCGGCGCTGTGCCCTCCATCGCCAACGGCATGATCTCGGGCCTCGACCAGGTCCCGCCGCTCTTCCTTCGCGTGGGCCGGGTCCTGGGTGCCCGCGGCCTCGCTTCCGCCCGCCACGTCCTGCTGCCCGCCGCCCTACCCGGCTACGTCGGTGGTCTGCGTCAGGGGTGGGCGTTCTCGTGGCGCTCACTGATGGCCGCCGAGCTGATCTCCCGTACCCCTGAGCTCGGCCTCGGCGTCGGGCAGCTGCTCGACCAGAGCCGGGAGGCGTCCGACATCGCCGGCGTCATCGCTGGGATCTTCACGATCCTGGTGATCGGCATCGCCATCGAGCTCTGCCTGTTCGCGCCGCTTGAGCGCCGGGTGCTGCGCAGGCGTGGACTGCTTGCTGCCACCGTCTAGTCCGTGACCTTTCCCCTCCACCTTGACCTGCGCGGCCGCCGGGTCCTCGTCGTCGGCGCCGGACCCGTGGGCGTACGTCGGGCTGCTGCCCTGCTCGCAGCGGGGGCGCGGGTGTCCGTCGTAGCCCTCGAGGCGCCTGCCGACCTCGAGCTGCCGGTCGAGCAACGGGCGTTCGTTCCGTCCGATGTCGACGGCTGCTGGCTCGTGCTGGCCTGCACGGGCACCGTCGACGCCGAGGTCGCTGGGGCCTGCGAGGCCCGACAGGTCTGGTGCGTGCGGGCCGATGACGCCGCCCTGTCAGCAGCGTGGGTCCCGGCCGTCACCAGGGTCGGCGACGTGGTCGCGTCGGTCACCGCCGGGAGGGACCCGAGGCGGGCGGTGGCGCTGCGCGACGCGTTGGCCCTCGCCTTGGAGACAGGCTCACTTCCCCTGCGGCGCAAGCGTCCTGCCCGTGGATCAGTGGCACTCGTCGGCGGGGGACCGGGCGCCCCGGGGTTGCTCACGGTCCGTGGCAGGCAGCTGCTGGCTGAGGCGGACGTCGTCATTCGCGACCGCCTGGCACCCCAGGTGGACCTGCCCGCGGAGGTCGAGGTGGTCGAGACCGGCAAGCAGCCGCATCGGCCCTCGTGGTCCCAGGAGGAGATCTCGGCGCTCATGGTTGCCAAGGCGCAGCAGGGACTGCGGGTCGTCCGGCTCAAGGGCGGTGACGTGCACCTGTTCGCGCGGGGGATCGAGGAGGTGGCCGCCTGCGTCGGTGCCGGTGTTGCCGTCGAGGTCGTGCCTGGTGTGAGCAGCGCCTTCGCGGCGCCCGCCTGGGCCGGAATACCGGTCACGGCCAAGGGCCTGACCCAGTCGGTCACCGTCGTGAGCGCCCACCTCCCGCCTGGGCACCCTGACTCCACGGTTGACTGGCCCGCGCTGGCAAGGCTGGGCGGCACCCTCGTACTGCTCATGGCGGTAGAGCGGCTGGGTGCCTGTGCGCAGGCCCTGGTGGACGGCGGGCGGGCAGCCGCGACCCCGGTCGCCGTCATCCGCGAGGGCACGCTGGCGACCCAGCAGGTCGTCCTGTCCACCCTCGCCGATGTACGGGTCGACGCCGCTCAGGTGACCGCACCGGCCGTCGTGGTCATCGGCGAGGTCGTCTCGGCGAGGGTGGCGCCGTGAGCGTGCTGCTCGGGGTTGCCCACGGCTCCAAGGACGAGGGGTCACAGCAGGTCGTGCGTGACCTGCTGGTCCTGACGGCTGCCCAGCGGCCGGGACTGCGGGCGGAGGCGGCGTACGTCGACAACGCCTCGCCCTCGGTCCGGGGCGCCTTGCGCAGACTCGTCGAGCAGGGTGAGCGTGACGTCACCGTCGTACCTCTGCTGCTTGGGGCGGCGTCGCACTCCAAGACCGACGTCGCCGCGTCGGTACAGGCCGCCCGGTTCGCCCACCCGGGGCTGGCACTGCGGTACGGACGTCCGTTGGGACCGCATCCAGTCATCGTCGACGTGCTGGTCCAAAGGCTCGCGGAGGCGGGCGCCCAAGGACTTCCCGTGGTGCTCGTCGCCGGTGGCTCGCTCGATCCGGACGCCAACGCCGGAGTGGCGGCCACGGCGCGGTTGCTGTGGGAGGGACGGGACTTCCCGTCCGTCGACATTGCCTTCGTGTCGACGACGGGGCCGACCGTCGTCCAGGCCCTCGAGCGCCTACGGGCGCAAGGAGCCACCACGGTGGCCCTGGCCAGCTACTTCCTCGGACCCGGATATCTGCCACGCCGGGTGTCCGTGCAGGCCGGCCAGGTCGACGGGATCGAGGTCGTGGTGTCGGAGCCGCTGGGCGTGTCGGAGCGTCTCGCCAGCCTGGTGCTGGGTCGCTTCGACGAGGCCAGGGCCGGCGACATCCGGATGAACTGCGATGCCTGCCTCTACCGGATCGCCTATCCGGGGCTGGAGACGTCGGTGGGTGCCCCGCAGGTGCCACACGCCCACCCGGACGACGACCGCTGATCTGCAGTCGCCTCATTGCCGGGCTCAGAGCAGCTGGCTGGCGTCGCCAGGGACGTCGCAGGCGTGCTCCTCGAGCACCACGAGGGGGATGATCTCGAGGGCGCGCTGGTGGGTCGAGGCAAGCACCACGGGAGCGGCGACGCCCTCCTGGTGGGCCTGCAGCCAACGCATCGCCACGACGCACCAGCGGTCACCCGGTCGCAGGCCGGGGAACTGGTACTCCGGACGCGGCGTCGACAGTGGGTTGCCGACGCTCTCCTGGTGTTGGAGGAACTCGCGGGTCATGACCGCACACACGGTGTGACTGCCTACGTCCTCCGGCCCGGTGGTGCAGCAGCCGTCCCGGTAGAAGCCGGTGACGGGGTCCATCCCGCAGGGCTGGAGCGGTCCGCCGAGCACGTTGAGGTCTTCAGGGGGAGCGGGCACACGATCATGCTCGCATCCCGCACAAGCCGGGAGATGTTGAAGGG
>JANXUE010000118.1 GCA_025352005.1 Frankiales bacterium | reverse complement strand
AGCTGCGGCTGTAGGACCCCTCATACCAGCCACGCAGTCCGTAGGGACGGCTCCAGCCGGTTGAGGCCACGGCGGCTCGGTCGTCGAGCATCCGCGCCGTGCACAACGACCGGCTCCACGCGCTGACATTGCCGGCGACGTCCCGCGCCCGCACCGAAAAGCAGTAGGTCCGGCCCTTCACCAGACCCGTGAGGTTCTGGCTGGTGGCAGTGGTGTTCTGCCAGCCCACCGGGTACGCCCACGCGCTGTACGCCTGGTTGGTGGTCGCCTGCTGCCAACGCACGTCGAAGCTGCGCACGCCGGTCTTGTTGTCCACCGCGGAGTAGGTGAAACGCTGGCTGGTGAACTGCGTGAAGGCCGGGTTGCCAGCGATGCCGATGGCCGGTGCCGCGACGTCGACCACCCGTAGGTCGACGCTCTTGCCCGCCCCCGGGTAGGCCGGCCGCCAGCCGAACCCGCTGGACAGTCCGCTGGAGGAGCCGGAGGTGAAGGCACCGGTGTGCGCCGGGTAGGTGATGACGCTGCTGACCGTGGTGCCGTAGGCCGGGTTGTAGCTGCTGCTGAAGCCGGTCAGCCGACCGGCCAGCGCAATCGTGCCGGGGATCGTCGTGGTCCCGGCGGTCAGCGGGGCGATGACGAGCTTGTCGTGGTCGGTGGCGCTTCGCAGCACGATCTGCGTGTCGGTGCCGGCGGCCAGCACCGTGCGACCCTGCAGCGTCATGGTGCCGCTGTTCGAGGCTGTGCCGGGGTGCAAGAAACCGGTGCCCATGGTGAGCGGGTTCGCCTTGACCGTGCCGGTGCCACCGAGGCCACCGCGGGTCAACGTGATGGGGCCGGCGACGTTGCCGTTGACGGCGCTCAGGACCGACGTGTTGAACAGCCCGGTCACCGGGGCGGCTGCGGTGCTCGGTGCGCTGGCGGCGACGTCCTGGGTGTAGCCGGCGGGGACGTTCAGGGAGGTTTCCAGCGAGACGGTCCCGTTGTTGAACAGGGGTACGGCGAACGTCATCGGGCTGGTGGAGTTGGACGAGCCGTTGGTGGTCGTGGACTGCGCGATGTGCCGCAGCGTCCCCCCAGCCGCGACGGTGACCCGCTGGCCATCGGCGGCGCCCGTGATGTCGAAGCCCCCCGGCGAGCTGGCGAGGGTCGTCGTTCCCGTGATGCTCACCCGGGACTTGGCGGCCAGCAGGATCGTGGTCGGGTTGACCGTCACGGTGCCCCCCAGCGTGAGCAGCCCGGGGTGCGCGGCGTCCAGGCCTGCCAGGACGCGGGTGCCGCTCGCGTGGCTGCTCGTGACGTCGGTGACCAGTTTGTCCAGGGTCACCGCGCCGGCCAGGGTGCCGCTGCGCCAGGAGAAAAAGCCGTCGCCCTCAGTGAGCGCCGTCAGCTTGGCGATGGCGGCTCCGGCGACCAGGCGCGCGGTGCTGCCGTCGCCGACCGGGTCGTCGAGCCGCACGGTCGCCTTGGTGATGGTCGTGGTCCCGGTCAGCCGGACCGTCTCGCCGGCGGAGATCTGCAGCGTGCCGGGTGCGTCACCGACGGCCGCCGGCGGAGCCGTCGCGAGGATCTTTCCGCCGTCGAGCAGGTCGGAGGCCACGGCGGCGCCGCTGCTGCCGAGGATGAGCTTTTCCTTCGGCGGCACCGAGACCGTGCCGGAGTTGCGGAGCGACACCCCGTCCAGCACCGCCGAGCCGCCTGCCACGACCGGCTCGACAGTGACCGTCGCGCCCGGCCGGTTGACCAGTAGGGCGGGGCTGCTGCCGGTTCCGCTCGCGGTCGACCCCGGGTAGAGGTGCACAGTGCTGCCGTTGTCCAGGGTGCCGCGCAGGTCCAGGACTCCGTCCAGAACACTGAGCTGGTTGGCGTTGGTCAGGGTGCTGGTGGTGGGAACCAATCGGGTGCCGCCGCCGTCCATCACGGTGGGCAGGCTGAGGGTGAGGTTGCCTTTCAGCGCACCGGCCTGCCAATTAAGGATGCCCGGACCGGTGAGGGTCAGATTGGGGCCGTCCTGGCCAAGGGTGGAGCCGGCCTGCAGCCGCAGGCTGGCGCGCTGCTGCACGGTCACCCCGGCCGGAACCACCTGGGCTCCGGTCGACGCCACCAGGGCCCCGTTGCTGGTCGCCGAGGTGAGGGCCGTACCTGCGCCGAGGGTCGAGACGGAAGGCCCAGTGAGGGTGAGGACGTGACCGCCGAGCTCCAGGGTGCCCGCACCGTTCTGCCGGGGCTGCAGCTGCAGGGCCACGCCGGTGAGGGCTGCCGCGCCCGTGAGGGTGAGAGCCCCCGGCACGGCGAACGAGGGCACCACGGTCGGCGACGTGGGGCCGTGCACGAGTGCACTCGCACCGAGCGTGCCCAGTCCGTCCACGGTCACCAGCGAGGCGTCCCCCAGCGCGAGGTCGGCGGCAGCGGGCAGCGAGAGGGTCTGCTTGGCGTCCAGCGTTCCGGTCCAGGACGTGAAGCCGCTGACAGTGGCGTCGCCCGTGGTGGTCAGGTCACCGGAGAGAGTGGTCGGGCTGGGTGGCGACGCGGGCAATGGGACCGCCACCGGACCGGCGACGGTGAGCCCGCAGACCGTGCCGATGATGCCGTCGAGGGTAAAGGTGCCGCCGCTGATCTGCACACTGGCGTCGTGGCCAGGGACGCCGGGGGTCCAGTTGACCGGGTCGGCCCAGCTGTGGCCGTCGCCGCTCCCCGTCCACGTCGACGTCCCGCTGCAGGTCGCTGCCCGCGCGACGGCACCGGTCAACCCCGCACCGACAACGCTCAGCAGCAGTGCCGCCGCGCAAGTCGCCCCGGTCGCACGCGCAACGGATCGGACCGCCATGTCTCCCCCTCGCGGCCCCCGCCGCCCTGTCACAGTAGGCCAGAAAACAGTCGTTGCACAGGAGAACGAGCGGATCAGGATGTGATGGTTACCGTGCCGGTGCTCTTGCCCAAGGTGGCGCCAGTGGGGGCGCTGAGGATGACGGAGAAGTTCTTTGCCGCCGTCGAGGAGCTGACCGCCTTGA
Organism: Frankiales bacterium; assembly: GCA_025352005.1. Classification (GTDB taxonomy): domain Bacteria; phylum Actinomycetota; class Actinomycetes; order Mycobacteriales; family SCTD01; genus RYN-111. The sequence continues at coordinate 1,939 of JANXUE010000118.1, read as the reverse complement.
TGGGCACCGTGAAGGTCATCGACAGCGTCCCTGCCGCGAAGGTGAGGGTCCCGCTCGTGGCGGTGTAGGAGGTGCCCGCGAGGGCTGACCCGTCCACGGTCCGGTAGGCAACCGTGACCGGGCTTCCAGAGGCCTGGCTGAGGGTCACCGTGACGGTGGCGGTCCTGGCCGTGCTGGTCGCCAGAACCGTGGTGTCCCCCACCGACAGCGACGGCCGGGTGTTGGCCGGGTCGTCGGTGAGCAGCCTGAACGTGTCGGCGTCCACGATGCTGCCCGAGCCGAACAGGCCGGTTGCGCCATCGACGACCGAGGCGTTGTAACCCCAGCTCAGCACGGTGGAACCGACCGTCAGGCTGGCCGACGCGCCGCGCAGCACGACGTCGAGCAGGTAGTCGGTGCCCGTGGTGAGTGCCTTCGAGACGGCGCTGTCGATGACCTGCCTGCCCTTGGCGACGTGGCCAAGAATCAGCCGCTGACCGGCAAGGTCGAGCGCCGCGAACTTGTAGTCGGTCGCGGTGTAGTAGTCGAAGACAACGCCCGCGAGGCCACCGGCACCGGTCCGCAGGGTGGCCTGCACCTCGACGTAGGAGCTGGGCACGATCCGTGACGGTGTGGCGACGGTGGCGATCGGCACCGGGACCGCCGTGGTGGGCGTCCCGGTGAAACGACCGCCGGCGACGGACCAGGTCCCCGTCGTGCCGCCGAACAGGGTGGAGGGGCTGGTGCTGAACGCCTCGGTGTAGTCGTAGGTGGCCTGCGGCGGCAAGGCCTGGATGGCGATGTTGTCCCAGCTGCCGCGGGAGTTGTCCGAGCCGGCACCCACCAAGCCTTTGTTGATCCCCAGGCTGTCACCGTCTACCACGCGGGCGGCGTAGGTGTAGGTGATGAGCAGCCTGCCGCCGAGGTTGACCATGACGGTGCTGCCGTTCACCTGGATCAGCAGGTCGTAGAAGGTGTCGGACCGGACCGAGCCGGTCACCGAGGACGAGGCATCGATGACCCAGCCACCCGCGGTCCGGTGCCCCAGCACGGCCTTGTTGAGGGCCACGTCGATGCCGGCAAACTTGAAGTCGGTCGGGCTGTAGTAGTCCAGGATGACGTAGGCGTTGCCTTTCCAGCCGCCGGTCGGCTTCTGGACCAAAACCTGCGCGGCCACTTCGAAGTACGTCGGCTTGTACACGTCGTCGTAGAAAACCGCCGCTGCGTCGCTGCCGAGGGACGAGGCTGCCACCTGCAGCTGTCCGGCCATCGCCGTGAAGCTGCCGTTGTCGACCGCGAAGCCGGTGAAGCCGCCGTTGAAGTCCGCGGACCGCAGCACGTCGCGCCTGCCGCCGGGGATGTTGCCGGCCTGCGGGTCGGTGGGGCCGCCGGTCTGCGCCTGCCACAGTCCGTGGTCCTGCTGACGGATCAGGCCGAGCTCACCGTCTGGCTCGCCGTTGCGAGCCGCGCTGTCGCCGGTGTCGGTGGACCGGGTCGGATCGGCGCCGTCACTGAACGACAGGCCGTACAGGAACTCCGGCAGCTGCGGCTCGTTTTGCCTGCTGACGGTCCCAATGCCAAACGGTGCGAACGGCACCAGGTAGGTGTTGAACTCCCCGACCCAGTCGATCAGGCGGTCACCGCCGGTGTTGGCGATCAGGATGTCCAGCCCGGCGCCGCCGAAGGCCCGGTCCTCATACGACGGATGCGTCTCAGGCAGGTCGTTGAGGTAGCCATCGGTGGACAGCACGTCATCGACGTTGAGCAGGTCGTTGCCCCAGCCGCCATACAGGTCGTCGCGACCGGTGCCGCCGACCAGCCAGTCGTTGCCAAGGTCACCGAAGATGGCGTCGTTGCCGTCGGTGGCCTTGGTGCTCTGGTGCAGGCAGGTCCCGGCGGTGCCGACGGTGTCACAGCCCAGGGCGGTCTGCGGCGCGCCGTCGTCGGTGAAGTTCAAGAA
>JANXUE010000060.1 GCA_025352005.1 Frankiales bacterium | reverse complement strand
TGGCGGTGCGGCTGGCGGTGCCGGGCGGTCAGGGCACGGGCCCTCCAGCAACCCCAACCCGCTTGGCGACGGCCCCGATCCCCTGGGTCTCTACCGCAAGCGCTGAGCTCCCTGGTCCGTCGGGCGTTCCTCCAGCCAGCTTCTGCCGCACCCGCCGCACGCGCCCCACCCGCCGCACCCGCCTGACCTGGCCCACCTTCGGCAGCCGCCCACCCACCGGCCACCAGACCCGGCGCCGACCCTCGCCGTACGTCCTCTTTCCTGATCCGTGGCCGGACAAGCGTTGTCGTGGCTCACCATTTCGGCCTCGGAGGTCGTTCAGCTGGCCAACGATCTTCCGCTCCTGGTGGCGCGCAACGGCGTGGCGAGCACAAGGAACGGAAGATCGCCGTGGGACGCGGACCACGTCAGGGGGAAGCGGTGGCGCAGGGCTGGCCAGCCGAGGGTGACGGCGTCGGCCACCACAGCGGCGACGTCGCACAGGGGGCGGGGGTTGCCCCAGAAGAGACCGAGTGACTCCCGGCGCGCGGTTCTGGCACACTGGTGCCCGAGCTACCGCCGTCGACGGCCCTCTACCCGTCCCGGCGTGACCTGATCGCAGCACCCGCGGCGCACACCCACGCGCAGGCAGGGTGCTCACCCACGCTGAACGCAACGGAGCAAGAAGACCTGTGGCAACCAAGATCAAGCTGATGCGCCTTGGCAAGATGCGCGCGCCGTACTACCGCATCGTCGTCGCCGACGCCCGCACGAAGCGGGACGGTCGCGTCATCGAGACGATCGGCAAGTACCACCCCAAGGAGAACCCCTCCTTCATCGAGGTCGACGCCGACCGCGCGGCCTACTGGCTCGGTGTCGGCGCGCAGCCGACCGAGCCGGTCCAGAAGATCCTGAGCAAGACCGGCGACTGGCAGAAGTTCAAGGGTGAGGCGGCTCCCGCGCCGCTGCTGATGGCCCCGCCGCGGGCCGACAAGAAGGCCGCTTTCGAGGCTGCCGCACTCGAGTCGGTCGCCGCTGCCGGTGCCACCACGCCGAAGAAGAAGGCCGCCCCGAAGAAAGACGCTGAGGTCGCCGCTCCCGAGGCTGCGTCGAAGGCTCACGCGGACGACGCGAAGGCTCCCGCCGCTGAGGCGAAGGCTCCCGCCGCTGACGCGAAGGAGGCCGAGGCTGAGGCGCCCGCCGCAACGGAGGCACCCGCAGCCGAGACCCCCGCAGCCGAGGTGCCCACCACTGAGGTTCCGGCGGCTGAGGCCCCCGCAGTCGAGGCTCCCGCGGACGAGACGTCAGCTGCCGAGGAGACCCCGGCCGCGAAGACTGCGGCCGAGTAGTGCTCGAGAACGCCGTCGAGCACCTGGTCAAGGGCATCGTCGACAACCCGGACGACGTCACCGTCGACCTGGTCTCCGGCCGGCGTGGCCGCACCCTCGAGGTGCGTGTCAACCCCGAGGACCTCGGCAAGGTGATCGGCCGCTCGGGTCGTACGGCGAAGGCCCTCCGCACCGTCGTGGCCGCGATCGGTGGCAAGGGTGTCCGGGTCGACGTCGTCGACACCGACGAGGTCCGCTGAGCAGGTCGTGGTGAAGCGCGTCGCCGGCCAGCGACGTCCCAGTGCAAGCGAGGCCGCAGACCCAAGCGAGAGAGGTCCGGTCCCTGCTGAGCGGGAGCCGGACCTCATCGTCGTTGGCCGGATCGGTCGTCCCCAGGGGATCAAGGGCGAGGTCACCGTCGAGGTCCGCACCGACGACCCCGACGACCGCTTCGCCCCGGGACGGGTGCTGCAGACCGAGCCGGCCGAGCGCGGCCCGCTGACGGTCGAGAGCTCTCGGATGCAGGGCAGGTACCTCATCGTGCGGTTCGCGGGCCCGACCGACCGAGACGACGCAGAGCAGCTGCGCGACACGATGTTGCTGCTCAGCACCTCCGACCTCCCGCCGCTGTCGGAACAGGACGAGTACTACGACACCCAGCTGGTCGGGCTGGCTGCCCAGCTCGAGGACGGCACCGAGCTCGGGTCGGTCGTGGACGTGCTGCACCTGCCGGGAGGCGACGTCCTGGCCGTCGAACGCAGCACGGGGGGTCTCGACGCGAAGGGCCAGGAGCTGCTGATCCCCTTCGTGAAGCAGATCGTGCCGACGGTCGACCTGACCGCCGGAGTCGTCGTCGTCGTACCGCCTGAGGGGTTGCTGGACCTCAGCGAGCGCCGCGCGGACGAAGGCTGACCGTGCAGGTCGACGTCGTCACGATCTTCCCCGACTACCTCGCCCCGCTGCAGCTGTCCCTGGTCGGTAAGGCCATCGAGCGCGGCACCCTGGACGTGCGCCTACACGACCTGCGGGAGCAGACCGAGGATGTCCACCGGACCGTCGATGACAGCCCCTACGGCGGCGGACCCGGGATGGTCATGAAGGCAGAGCCGTGGGGACGCGCGCTCGACGCGCTGACCGGGCCGACCGCGGCCCCCCGCCTGGTCGTCCCTACCCCGGCCGGCCGGCCGTTCACGCAGGCCCTCGCGCAGGAGCTCAGCGCCGAGCCATGGCTGGCCTTCGCCTGCGGCCGGTACGAGGGCATCGACCACCGTGTCTTCGAGCGCGCCCGGGAGACGATGGTCGTCGACGAGATCAGCCTCGGCGACTACGTGCTCGCCGGTGGAGAGGCCGCGGTCCTGGTCGTCATCGAGGCCGTCGCGCGCCTGCTGCCCGGCGTGCTCGGCAACATCGAGTCCCACCAGGACGACTCCTTCAGCCCGGCCAGGGGAGGCCTGCTCGAGGCGCCGGCGTACACGAGACCGGCCACCTGGCACGGGTACGACGTACCGCCGGTGCTGCTGTCCGGAGACCACGAGGCGATCGCCCGCTGGCGTCACGAGCAGTCCCTCGCGCGCACCCTCGCCGTGCGTCCGGATCTGCTGGCTGGCCCAGACGGATCTGTGGCACCATAGAGCGCTGCTGTCGGCACATCCGCAGACGCAGACGTAGACGTAGACGTAGACGCAGACGCACCCCCAGTCACACCCACAGTCACACCCATCACGAGTAGGCGACACCGATGCACATCCTCGACGACCTCGACACCGCCTCGCTGCGCAGCGACGTGCCCGAGTTCCGCCCCGGCGACTCGGTCGACGTCGGTGTGCGCGTCGTCGAGGGCAACCGCTCCCGGGTGCAGCGCTTCCAGGGCGTCGTCATCCGCCGCCAGGGCGGTGGAGTGCGCGAGACCTTCACCGTGCGCAAGGTGAGCTTCGGCGTCGGCGTGGAGCGCACCTTCCCGGTGCACACCCCCGTCATCGAGGACATCAAGGTCGTCACCCGCGGTGACGTCCGACGCGCGAAGCTGTACTACCTGCGCGAGCTGCGCGGCAAGAAGGCCAAGATCAAGGAGAAGCGCGACGTCCGTCCCGCTGCCTCCGCCGCTCCCAAGGCCTGATCGGCACTTCTCACCGGTCCGCCCCGTTGGGGGTGCCGTGACCAGTGACGCCTCCGTAACGGCCGCTCCCGTCGAGCCCACGGCGCAGGGCTCGCGCCCTGACGGCAAACGCTCTGCCTGGCGGGAACTGCCGTTCCTGGTGGCCCTGGCGGTCGTGTTGGCGCTGCTCATCAAGGCGTTCCTGCTGCAGGCGTTCTCGATCCCGTCCGGATCGATGCAGCACACCCTCGAGGTCGGTGACCGGGTCCTCGTCAACAAGCTGGTCTACGACGTGCGTGGCATCCACCGGGGCGAGGTCGTCGTCTTCAACGGCAAGGACGACTGGGGCGCCTCCGAGGGGAGCGCGTCGACCCCGTCCAACCCCTTCCTGAGGGTGCTCCACAAGGCGGGCGCCTTCGTCGGGGTCGTGTCCGACGACAAGGACTACATCAAGCGCGTCATCGGCCTTCCCGGCGACCGGGTCATGTGCTGCAGCCCGTCCGGCAACGTGGTGGTCCAGCCGGCCGGTGGTCTTGCGGTGGAGCTGCACGAGCCGTACCTGCTCGATGCCGGCGTCGACGTCGACCCCAACAAGTTCTTCTGCGCCGCAGGGCACGACCGGGCGTTCTGCCCCGCGGGGGCGCAGGGACTGCTCGTCCCGGCCGGCCGGCTGTTCGTCCTGGGCGACCACCGCGGCGCCTCGGCCGACTCGCGTTATCACTACACCGACGCCCATCACGGCACGATCGCGGTCGGCAAGGTCGTCGGACGGGCGTTCGTCGTCGTCTGGCCGGTCCCGCACGCGTCGGTCCTCGGCGTGCCGTCGACGTTCACCTCCGCGCTCGCCGTCCCGGGGGCGTCCTACGCGGTCGGTGCGCTCGGTGCGCTGCCGGTGGCGGTGCTGCGCCGTCGCCGCGCGGTGCGCCGGGCCTGAGGCCACGCGCCGTACGATCGGGAGGTCATGGGAAGCCCTCGGAGTGCGGCGCGCGTGCTGCTGCTCGATGGCCTGGACCGTGTGCTGCTGCTGAGGTGGGCCGACCCCGAGCGGCCCGACCGCGGGATGTGGTGGATCACCCCCGGTGGCGGGCTCGACGACGGCGAGGGTTTCGCCGAGGCAGCCGTGCGCGAGCTGTTCGAGGAGACCGGGCTTCGGCTGGACGTCACCGCGCTCAGCGACATGGTGCTCGAGCGCAACGTCGACACCGAGATCGCCGGGCGTGCCTACCACCAGTACGAGCGGTTCTTCGTCGCCCGAGTCGAGCGGCACGAGGTCGACACCAGCGGCTTCAGCGAGATCGAGGTCGCCTGCATGAGCGAGCACCGCTGGTGGACCCTCGCCGACCTCGACGCCACGGCGGAGCGGCTGTCACCGGCGGACCTCCCGGCCCTGCTGAGGAGGGTCGCGTGCTGACGGCACCGCGGCCCGTCGTACGCACCGAGAACGGCCTGTGGGCCCTGGAACGGGTGCTGCAGAACCATGGCTTCCCGCACGTTGCCGGGGCCGACGAGGCCGGCCGTGGCGCCTGCGCCGGACCGCTCGTGGTCGCCGCCGTCGTCCTTCCGGCCGGCCGGCGCGGGGAGGTCCCAGGCCTGGCCGACTCCAAGCTGCTGACCGAGAGGGCCCGCGAGAAGGCGTACGACGAGGTCGTGCGTCGGGCGCTGTGCTGGTCGGTGGTGGTCGTGCCACCGCAGGAGGTCGACCGGGCCGGGCTGCACGTGATGAACATCCGCGCGATGCGGCAGGCCGTGGCCCGCCTCGACCCGTGCCCGTCCTACGTCCTGACCGACGGGTTCCCGATCGCGGGGATGCCCGCACCCACGCTGGCGGTGTGGAAGGGCGACCGGGTCGCGGCCTGCGTCGCGGCCGCATCGGTGGTCGCCAAGGTGACGCGGGACCGGCTGATGAGGACCCTGCATGCGTCATACCCGGTGTACGACTTCGCCCGGCACAAGGGGTACTCGACGCCGGACCACATGGCGGCGCTCGGGCAGCACGGGCCCTGCCCGGAGCACCGGTTCTCCTACGTGAATGTGCAGGGCAACGTGAAGCCTGCGGCGATCAGGCAGGATGTGGCCTCGTGAGCCCCCGATGAACAGCCCCCTGAGTCCCGCATGAGCGCGGAGGACCTCGAGAAGTACGAGACCGAGATGGAGCTGCAGCTCTACCGGGAGTACCGCGACATCGTGCGGCAGTTCGAGTGGGTCGTCGAGACCGAGCGACGCTTCTACCTCGCCAACGCGGTCGAGGTCGTGCCCCGGACGTCCGACGGCGAGGTGTGGTTCGAGCTGACGCTGACCGACGCGTGGGTGTGGGACATGTACCGCCCGGCGAGGTTTGTGAAGAACGTGCGGGTGCTGACGTTCAAGGACGTCAACGTGGAGAAGCTCGAGAAGCCCGACCTCGAGCTTCCTGGCTCCTAGTCGAGGGGGGCGCCGGGCGGTAGTCCACAGGTCGTTCGCTCGTCCACAGATCCGCTGCTGACCCGCTGCTGAGGGCCTCTGGGCACCAACGTGGTGCCCGGAGGTGGTCGACGTGGTGGACCGGCAAGCGCTGGGCAGGTGGGGTGAGGACCTCGCCGTGGAGCACCTGCAGGCAGCGGGGTATGAGGTGCTCGCCCGCAACTGGCGGTGCCGCCAGGGTGAGCTGGACATCGTCGCCCGCCTGGGCAAGGAGCTCGTCTTCGTGGAGGTCAAAGCCCGGAGCAGCCTGACGTACGGCGAGCCGGCGGCGGCCGTCACCGCCCTGAAGGCGCACCGGATCCACGGGCTCGCGGCGCGCTGGCTGACCGAGTGCCGCCCACCAGGGTGGCACGACCTTCGCTTCGACGTGATCGCGATCGTCCGCGGCTCCGGAGCGCAGCCGCCGGACCTGCTGCACCTGCAGGGGGCGTTCTGATGGCGCTGGCCCGCACCTGGTCGGTCGCGCTGGTCGGAATCGAGGGGCACCTCGTGGAGGTCGAGGCCGACCTCGCGCAAGGCATCCCCGGGCTGGCGATCACCGGGCTTCCGGACGCGTCGCTGCAGGAGGCACGCGACCGGATTCGGGCTGCCGTCGCCAACTCCCGGCAGGCGTGGCCCACGTCGAAGAAGGTGACCATCGGGCTGTCGCCGGCGTCCCTGCCCAAGCGGGGCAGTGGCTTCGACATCGCGCTGGCGGTGGCGGTGCTGGCCGCCGACGGAGTGGTGCCGCGGGCGGCGCTGGAGGAGGTGTTGTTGCTCGGGGAGCTCGGGCTCGACGGGAGCGTCCGCTCGATCTCCGGGGTGCTGCCAGCCGTGCTGGCGGGCTTCGCGCTCGGCTTCAGCAAGGTGGTCGTGCCGCTGGCGAACCTCGCGGAGGCCCGGCTGTTGCCCGGGGTGACGGCCTGGGGGGTCTCGTCGCTGGCGAACCTGGTGGCGCTCTTGCAGGGCGACCCGGTCCAGGAGCTGCCCTTGCCATCGTCGGCAGTCGCCACTGCCGACGCACACGCGCCGGACTTCCTGGACGTCGCCGGGCAACCGGTCGGCCGCACGGCGTGCGAGGTCGCCGCGGCCGGCGGTCACAACCTGCTGATGACCGGGCCACCGGGGTGCGGCAAGACCCTGCTTGCCGAGCGGATGCCGGGGATCCTCCCGGCGCTGACCCTGGAGGAGTCGCTCCAGGTCACCGCGATCCATTCCGTTGCAGGCGTGCTGCCCAAGGACTTTCCCCTGGTGTCCCGGCCGCCGTTCGAGGCACCGCACCACGGGTCGACGGCCGCATCGATCATCGGCGGTGGTAGCGGCATTGCTCGTCCCGGTGCGGCGTCGTTGGCTCACCGTGGCCTGTTGTTTCTCGACGAGGCGCCCGAGTTCAAGGCTGGTGTGCTCGACGCGCTGCGCCAGCCGCTGGAAAGCGGCGTCATCAGCATCCGCAGGGTCGGCGGGACCGCGACGTATCCGGCACGCTTCGCTCTGCTGCTGGCAGCCAACCCCTGCCCGTGTGCGAAGTCCGAGAGCGCCTGCACCTGCACCCCCGAGCGCCGACGTACCTACCTGGCGCGGCTGTCCGGGCCGTTGCTCGACCGGATGGACATCTCGATCGGTCTGCCCGCCATCACCAGGTCCGAGGTGACGGCCGAGCGGGGGCTCGTCGACTCCTCCGAGCTGATGGCCGCCCGGGTCGCCGGGGCCCGGGAGTCCGCGCAGCTGCGGCTGGCCGGCACGCCGTGGCGGACCAACGGGGACGTGCCCCCGACCGTGCTGGCCCAGCGCTGGCCGATCGCGAGATCCGCGCTGGTCGATGCCGGTCGGTTCCTCGACGACGGGATGCTGACCGCCCGCGGCTACGGTCGGGTGCAGCGACTGGCGTGGACCATGGCTGACCTGGACGGGCGCAGCAGCCCGTCCCGGGGCGACGTGCAGCTTGCCCTGAGCCTGCGCCTCGGGGACCTCTGGACCAGGCGGATGTCCGCGTGAGCGCCGCCTTCGACCCACCGGCCCTGCGCGCGCCGAGTGAGGCGGAGCGGCTCGCGAGGGTGGCCCTGGCGCGCGTCGCCGAGCCCGGGTCGCATGAGGTCTACCTCGCGTTGCAGCAGTTGCCCGCCGAGCAGGTGTGGGACGCCGTGCGCGAGGGTGCGCCCCTTGGGGCCCTCGGTGAGCGGGCCCTGGCTGGGCTTGCCGGGCGGGTCGCCGGCTACGACCCGGAGCGCGACCTCGAACGGGTGAGAAGTCTCGGCGGCCGTGTCCTGTGCCCGGGGGACCCGGAGTGGCCCGAGGGCGTGGTGTGGCCGCTCGGGTCGATGGGCGGGGAGGTCAAACAGATGGCACCCCCCTGGGTGTTGTTCGCCCACGGCCCCGCTCACCTTCGGGACGCCTGTCAGAGCTCGGTGTCGGTCGTCGGTGCCCGGGCCGCCACGGCCTATGGGGCGGCGGTGACGGGGGAGCTGTCCTTCGCTCTCGCCGAGTCCGGGGTCGCGATCGTCTCCGGGGCTGCCTACGGGATCGACGGCGCCGCCCACCGGGCGGCCCTTGCTGCCGGCTCGGCCCCGACGCTTGCGGTGCTGGCGGGCGGCCTCGACGTCCCCTATCCACGCGGGCACGACCGGCTGATCACCCAGGTCGCCGAGAACGGCCTCGTCATCACCGAGGTCCCTCCCGGGTGCAGCGTCACCCGGATGCGCTTCCTGGTCCGCAACCGGCTCGTGGCCGCCCTGTCGCGGGGGACGCTCGTCGTCGAGGCCGCGCTGCGGAGCGGGTCGCTGTCCACAGCCGGTCGGGCGCTGGACTTGGGCCGACCGGTGATGGCGGTGCCCGGGCCGGTCACGTCTGCCCAGTCGGCCGGGTGCCATGCTCTGATCCGCGCCGGCAAAGCGGTGCTGGTGAGCGAGGCGTCCGAGGTCCTGGAGGTGATCGCGGCAATGGGGGAGCACCTGCTGCGCCCTGCCCGCGGGGCGGTGCACCCTCGCGACGGCCTGCCGGAGGCGGTACGCCGTCTTCTCGACGCCGTTCCCGTTCGCCTGCCCGTCGGTGTCGCCAGGATCGCCCGCACCGCTGGGGTGTCGACCCTGCTCGTCCAGCAAGCCCTGCCGTCGCTGCTGGCCGCGGGTCTGGTCGAGCAGCGCGACGGTGGCTGGCGCCTGACGGCCCTGGGCTGGGGGCGCCCCGAGAAGCCTCCGCCACCGCAGTGATCC
>JANXUE010000033.1 GCA_025352005.1 Frankiales bacterium | reverse complement strand
AGCCCGGCGCACCGACCGGTCGCTTGCCCGCGGGGCAGCTCATGTATCCGACGCCACTGAAATAAGGGTTGACGGTGAAAGTTTGTGTCACCAGTTCCCAGCCAGAAGCACCGGGCGTGCCAGCCACCCCCTGGTCTCCCTGCATCCCAGGGATCCCTGGGATCCCTGGGGTTCCGGGAGGTCCTTGGACCCCTTGGATCCCCTGGTCCCCCTTCAAGCCGGGAACTCCCTGGGCACCGGGTGCCCCGCGGGCGGCCAGTACTCCCCAGTAGGTCACGTTGGTTACCGCGACGTTCCGCGACGCCCTCCTGCCGACGTACGTCGAGCCCCCGGCCACGACCACGTCCTGCACCGCGTACGTCGCTGTCGCGTTCCAGGCACCACGGTAGGTGTAGCCCTTGCCCCAGCTGAGGGTCGTCTCGCTTGCCGCGCAACGCCGACCCGCCTGGTAGTCGATGATGCGGACCGCGGCAGTGGTCTTGTTGACGCAGGCCGTGATGAGCCCACTGGTGGTGGACGGAAGGGACGCATAGGCAACCCCGCCGACGAGCAGCGACACCAATCCGACGGCCACGACAGCGAACGGCACACCACGTCGCGAAGAAAACCTCGATACGACTGTCACAACGAACCCCCCGGTGTTCGTGGCCCCTCGGCCATGATCTTCGCAACATAGAGCAAGCCAGGCGAGGTGAACAGAGCGCCGATGGCCACCCGCGGATCGATGGGGTGCGGACTCGGCCATCGCTACGCGCGCCTGGTGACCGCGCTCAGGCCACTGGATGCCGACAAACGTGACAGGAGCGGAACTCGACGCCGCCCAGCAGTCTCGGCGGTGGAGGGCGGAAGGGGTGGACGCGTCACGGCTAGGGGATGAGGAGCGGCGTGGTCTACGCCCTTGCGGGGAAGCCACCGGAGCGGCCGTTGCGGTCGGCCAGGAGCCCCGCCACCGTGGAGATCGCGATCTCGGAGGGGGTGTGCGAGCCGATGTCGAGGCCGATCGGGCGGTGCACACGGGCGATGCTGGTCTCGTCAACGCCCCGGCTGCGCAGCGCTTCGACGTGCGGCGCCGTGTGGCGTGCGGACCCCATCACGCCTACCCAGCGCGTGGGATGCGTCAGTACCTCGGCGAGCAGGTCACCGAGCTCGGGACGGCCGTGGTCGCAGAACACGACGTCCGTGCCTGGGCCGAGACCTGCGTTGACGACGGCGTTCGTGGTGGGTACGTCAGCGCTGTCGAGGTTGCCCGGCAACGGATCGAGCAGCATGACCGGCCAACCCAGGCGCCGAGCCAGTACGCCGATTTCGTGGGCGACCGGGGAGGCGAAGACGACGACGACACCGCGCGGGTCGGGCGGCAGCGCGACCGCACCGTGGGCGGCCGCGCAGGAGGCGTCGTGGACGTGGTCAGGGTGTTCGTGTCCTCGCTCGGTCATGGCATCTCCAGGTCGACGACGACAGGGGCATGGTCGGAAGGTCCGGTCCCCTTGCGTGCCGCCCGGTCGACGTAGGCGTCCGAGACAGTCAGCGAGGTGCTGGCGTAGACCAGGTCGATCCGCATCCCCTTGTCCTTGTGGAACATCCCGGCTCGGTAGTCCCAGTAGGTGAAGGGCCGGTCGTTCTTTCCGGGGCGGGGTATGACGTCCCGCAGGCCCAGGCCGAGCAGTGCTGTGAGCCGCTCGCGCTCGGCCGGCGTGACGTGCGTGGAGCCGGCGAAGTCGGCGATGTCCCACACGTCGTCGTCAGTCGGCGCGACGTTGAAGTCGCCGGTCACCACGAACGGGCCGGCGGCAACCTCGGGAGCCAGTGCGGCCTGCAGCGCGTCGAGCCAGGCGAGCTTGTAGCGGTAGTGCGCGTGGTCGACACTGCGGCCGTTGGGGACGTAGAGCGACCACATCCGCAGCCCGCCGCAGGTGGCGCCGACTGCTCGCGCCTCGACGACGGGGACCTCGAACAGCGCGTCGTCGTCGCCGGCGTAGCCGGGCTGGCCGGGAAAATGCAGGGCGACGTCCGCCAGGCCCACCCGGGACAGCAGCGCCGCGCCGTTCCACCGGCCGTCGCCGTTGTGGGCGACCTCGTAGCCTAGCGCCTGGACGTCGGCCGTCGGGAAGTTGGCCGTCTTGGTCTCCTGCAGGGCGACGACGTCGGGCGCGATGTCCTCGAGCCAGGGCAGCAGGCGAGGCAGTCGGGCGCCGACCGAGTTGACGTTCCAGGTCGCGATCCTCATGTGGCCAGATTGTCAGATGCGCCACCAGGCTGGGCGCGCATCAGCGGTGGGCGTGCTCGAAGTCGATCGAGGAGTAAGCCGAGAGCTTCGACAGCCGGTGCTCGGAGATGACCCGACGGATGGTGCCGGACTTGGAGCGCATGACCAGCGACTCCGTCGACGCGCCGCCGCCGCGGTACCGGACCCCACGCACGAGCTCACCGTCAGTAATGCCTGTGGCCACGAAGAACACGTTGTCGCTGCGCACCAGGTCGTCGGTCGACAGCACCTGGTCCAAGTCCAGGCCGGCGGCAGCGGCGTTGACGAACTCGCTCTTCTTCTGCGGCCAGAGTTTTGCCTGGATGACCCCGCCGAGGCATTTGACGGCGCAGGCCGTGATGATGCCCTCGGGGGTACCGCCGATGCCAAGCAGCAGGTCGATGCCGGTCCCTTCGGTGCACGCCATGACCGCGCCGGCGACGTCGCCGTCGGAGATGAAGGTGATGCGGGCGCCGGCAGCGCGCACGGCGTGTACCAGGTCCTCGTGACGAGGCCGGTCCAGGATGCAGACCGTGACGTCCTCGACCGCGGCGCCCTTGGCCTTGGCGACTGCCCTGATGTTGTGGGCGACCGGCGCGGTGATGTCGACCGAGTCGGCGGCATCCGGACCGGTGACGAGCTTTTCCATGTAGAAGACGGCCGACGGGTCGTACATCGTGCCGCGCTCGGCGACGGCCATGACAGCGATCGCGTTGGGCATGCCCTTGGCCATCAGGGTGGTGCCATCGATCGGGTCGACGGCAACGTCGCAGTCCGGGCCCTCGCCGCTGCCGACCTCCTCGCCGTTGTAGAGCATCGGTGCGTCGTCCTTCTCGCCCTCGCCGATGACGACGACGCCCTTCATGCTGACCGTGCCGATCAGCTGGCGCATCGCGTCGACGGCCGCGCCATCGCCGCCGTTCTTGTCGCCGCGACCGACCCACCGGCCGGCGGCCATGGCGGCGGCCTCCGTGACGCGGACCAGCTCGAGCGAGATGTTCCGGTCGGGCGCCTCACGGGCCACGGAGAGGGCCTGCGGGACGTCGGGACTCGTCGGCTGGCTCATGGGTCGACACTACGTCGGTGCGGTCACAAGGCGACGAGGCGCACCTCGGTGGCCTTGATGGCCGCCCAGACCAGTCCACCGTCGGCGAGCCCGAGCTCGGTCGCCGCCCCCACGGTCACCTCCGCGGTTACCTGCGGATCGCTGCGTACGGTGACTCGGACGCGGCCGCCCAGGGACCGGAGCTCGCCGACCTGACCGGCCAGCACGGTGCGGGCCGAACCGCTCGGGCGCTGCCGGTGCAGGGTGACCGCGGCCGGCTCACACAGGGCCAGGGCAGGGGTCCCCGCGGGGAGCGTCTCGGCGGCTGCAATGTGTCCAGTCACGTGCCCGGTCGAGCCCATGGAAGCAGTCCGCAGGCCGGTCTCGTCGGCGATGCCGCGCCAGGCGTTCTGGCCGAGCAGGCCGGCCACCCAGGCGCTGCGTGGCCGGGCCGCGACCTCCGCCGGGGAGCCGTGCTGCACGACGGCGCCGTCCTCCAGTACGAGCACGCTGTCGGCAAGGGCCGCGACGTCGACCGGGTCGTGGGTGACGACCAGCACGGGGGCGCGGCCACCCGCGAGGGTGCTGCGGAGCAGCCGGCGTACCTCGTCCTTGGTGGCCGCGTCGAGCGCAGCGAGCGGCTCGTCGAGCAGTACCAGGGCCGGGTCGGCCGCCAGGGCCCGCGCCAGGGCGACCCGCGCGACCTGGCCGCCTGACAGCGCGCCGGGGCGGGAGTCGCCGAGGTGGCCGATACCCAGGCGCCTCAACCACTCGTCAGCCGCCGTCCGGGCGGCCCGCCGGGACATGCCCCGTGCCCGGAGCGCATAGCCGGCGTTGTCGCGGGCCGACAGGTGCGCGAACAGCGACGGTGACTGTGGCACCCAGCCGATGCCGCGGGCGTGCAGCGGCAGCGCGCTCACGTCCCGGCCGGCCAGCTCCACGGTCCCGGTGGAGGGCAGCAGGCCGGCGAGCGCACGCAGCAGCGAGGTCTTGCCGGCTCCGTTGGGGCCGACGACGGCCACGACCTGCCCGGGCTCGGCGACCAGGTCGGCGCGGACCAGGGCCGAGGTGATGGAGGCCCTCATCGCAGCCGCGGGCGCAGGCTCAGCACGAGCAGCACGCTGACCGCCAGCAGGACTGCCGACAGCGCGTAGGCCGCCGGGGGGTCGTCCTGGAGCAGGGCGTAGACGAGCAGCGGGACGGTCTGGGTCCGTCCCGGCAGGCTCCCCGCAAAGGTGATGGTCGCCCCGAACTCCCCGAGCGCGCGGGCCCCGGCCAGGACGGCTCCGGCCGCCACCGACGGCGCGATCGTCGGCAAGGTCACGGTCAGGAAGACCCGGCCCGGTCGCGCGCCCAGGGTCCCCGCGACCTCCTCGGAGGCCAGGGACAGGGCCGCCAGGGCTCCCTCAACCGTGAGCACGAGGAAGGGCAGGGCGACGAAGGACTCGGCGAGCACCACCCCCCACGGGGTGAAGGCGGGTACGGCGCCGGCCTCGACGAGCAGTGGACCGAGGACGCCGCGCCGGCCGAAGGCGAGCAGGAGAGCCACTCCGCCGACGACGGGCGGTAGGACCAGTGGAACGGTGACCAGGCCGCGCAGGAGCCGCCGACCGGGCAGCCGGGTGCGCGCCAGCACCCAGGCCAGGGGCACGCCGAGCAGCAGCGACAGGGCCGTCGCGGCCCCAGCGCACCGCAGCGAGAGCCACAGTGCCTGCTGCACGTCGGCACGGCCGAGCAGGTCGGACAGGCGGCTCCAGGGGGTGCGGGTGAGTAGGGCCGCCAGGGGGATGAGCAGCAGGGCGGAGCCGGCGACGGCGGGAAGCACCAGCAGCAACG
This sequence comes from Frankiales bacterium, assembly GCA_025352005.1. Taxonomy (GTDB): domain Bacteria; phylum Actinomycetota; class Actinomycetes; order Mycobacteriales; family SCTD01; genus RYN-111. The sequence continues at coordinate 1,933 of JANXUE010000033.1, read as the reverse complement.
GTGGCCTCGCCGCCGCCGCACGGGGGGCTCTCACCACAACGTCATGTGAAGCCGTAGGACATCAGGACCTTCCGACCCTCGGCGCTCTGCACGTAGCCGATGAAGGCGTCGGCGTCGTGAGGATTGTTGCTGCCCTTGACGGCGCCGATCGCCAGCGAGGTCGTCGTACCGGGGAGGGGGACGCCGCCAACCTGAGAGCCGACGTCAGAGCCGACAAGGTCGGTCACGTAGGCGATCCCGGCGTCTGCCTCACCGAGTCGGACCTTGGTGCCGACCCCCGTGACGGCGTCCTCGAGCGAGACCGGTGTGACCGTGACATGGGCCGCCTTGAGGGCCTTGGCTGCGGCCTTGCCAACGGGCACGGTCGGTCCGGCGAGCACGACCTTCAGCCCCGGCTTCGCGAGTCCGGCGAGGGTGGTGATCTTCAGCGGGTTGCCCTTGGCAGTGACGATCGCCAGCTGGTTGTGGGCGAAGACGACCGGCGCTCCGGAAAGCTTGTCCTTGACCTGGTCGATCGAGAAAATGTCGGCGGTGGCGAGCACCGACGCCGGAGCACCCTGCATGATCTGCGCCACCAGCGTCGGCGAGCCGGCGAAGGAGAAGGTGACGTGCAGCCCCGGGTGGCTGGCCTCGAAGGCCTTGCCTTCGGCCGTGAACGCCTTCGTCAGCGACGCGGCGGCGAAGACCGTGATGGTTCGCTTCGTTGCGACGGTGGTGCTCTTGGAGGACCCGGACCCGCAGGCTGCGAGCAAGGCGGCGAGGGCGAGGACGAGCAGGGCCGAGCGACGGTTCATGAGAGCTCCACAACGACGTGGGTGGACTTGACGGACGCTCGGGCTGGGATGCCGGGGGCCAGCCCCAGGTCGTCGACGGACTCGGTGGTCATGAGCGAGACCAGGCGGTGCGGACCGGACTGCACCTCGACCTGGGAGACCACGTCCCCGCGCAGCACGCGCGTGACGATGCCTTCGAAGACGTTGCGGGCGCTCGTCGCCTCCGGTCCGCTCGGTTGTCCTGCCAGGGTGACCGCGAAGGCGGCGAGGACGGAGCCCTCGACGACGCGGCGGCCGTCATCGTCCTCGGTGGTCGCCAAGCGCTCGGCATCAGCCCACCGACGCAACGTGTCGTCGCTGACACCCAGCAGCCGCGCGGCTGCCGAGAGCCGGTAGAGAGGCATGTGCGGCACTCTAAGCCCTAATAGGCCGCAGATGCGGTGCAGCTGGGGAACGGTGGGCCGTCGGCGTACCGGTCTGAGAGGGTGAGGCGGTGAACCGCTTGGACATCGACCCAGCCGAACTCGGTTCCGGGATCTACCCCTGGCTGACCAGCGTGGTCGTACCCCGCCCCATCGCCTGGGTCTCGACCCGCTCCATGGCCGGCGTCGACAATCTCGCTCCACACTCGTTCTTCTCGATCGCCGGCGTCGACCCGCCCGTCGTCAGCTTCACCTCGGTGGGCACCAAGGACTCCCTGCGCAACATCCTCGCCACCGGCGAGTTCGTCGTCAGCGTGTGCACCGAGGACCTCCGCGACCAGGTCAACCTCACCGGCACCGATTTCCCTGCCTCGGTCAGCGAGTACGACGCGGTCGGGTTGACGCGGGAGCCGTCGCTGAAGGTCGCGCCGCCGCGCGTTGCCGAGTCACCGGTCGCGATGGAGTGCCGGCTCGTCGACACGAAGTCCTTCGGCGACTGCACCGTGGTCTTCGGGCAGGTCGTGCATCTCGTCGTCTCCGAGGCCGTCCTGCGCGACGGCCGGCCGGAGATCTCGCTCCTGCGACCGGTGGCCCGGCTCGGTGCCAACGAGTGGTCCGACATCGGCGACGTGACGAGCCACCGCCGGATCCCGTTCAGCGAGCGCTCGGTATGACCGGCCCGGCCGTGTCGAGCAGGGCCGCCACGACCAGGTTGGCCCTGCTCGCCGCGGCCCGCGA
>JANXUE010000032.1 GCA_025352005.1 Frankiales bacterium | reverse complement strand
CAGCCTGTACGACGGCAGCCTCCGGGACCGTGGTCTCTTCGGCCGGCTCGGGGGCCACGTCGCGCGGACTGGCGTCGGGCTCCGGGTCGACCTCGACGGCCTGCTCGAGGGCGTCCTCGACCGGCATCTCGACCGGCATCTCGAGGGCGTCCTCGACCGGCGTCACAGCCTCGAGGGCAACCTCGGCGCTCCGGCTCGTCTCGAACCCAGCCGACGCGGCCTGCTCGGCAACGTGTGCCTGCGGGGCTTCGGCCAGGAGCTCGGCGAGCTCGTTCTCGGGCTGGAGGGTCGCCGAACCGGTGCCCCGACCGCCACGCCGACGACGGCTGCGACTGCCACCACCGGCCGAGCCATCGGGCGAGGAAGGCGAGCCATCGGACGAGCCACTTGAGGAGGACGAGAACGACGGGCCGTCGTCCTCGACGGCCACGGTCGACGGTCCCTGCGGGCCGGGCTTGGGCGGCCGCGGACCCACACCGGGCCGACGGTCGCGGTCGCCACCGCCACCGCTGGAGACCGGGTCGAGGTGCACCTTGACGCCGCGGCCGTTGCAGGCCTCGCAGGTCTCGGAGAACGACTCGAGCAGGCCTTGGCCGACGCGCTTACGGGTCATCTGCACGAGTCCGAGCGAGGTGACCTCGGCGACCTGGTGCTTGGTGCGGTCGCGGCCGAGGCACTCGACCAGGCGACGGACCACGAGGTCGCGGTTGGACTCAAGGACCATGTCGATGAAGTCGACGACGATGATCCCGCCGAGGTCGCGCAGGCGGAGCTGGCGGGCGATCTCCTCGGCAGCCTCGAGGTTGTTACGGGTGACGGTCTCCTCGAGGTTGCCTCCCTTGCCGACGTACTTGCCGGTGTTGACGTCCACCACGATCATCGCCTCGGTGCGGTCGATGACCAGCGAGCCGCCGGACGGCAGGTAGACCTTGCGGTCCAGGGCCTTGAGCAGCTGCTCGTCGATGCGGTACTCGGCGAAGACGTCGCCGTTGCCGGCGAACCTCTTCAGCCGAGGCGCGAGGTCGGGGGCGACGAACTCGACGTACTCACGGATGGTGTCCCACTCGGAGTCGCCCTGGACCGTGAGGCCCGTGAAGTCCTCGTTGAAGATGTCGCGGACGACCTTGATGACGAGGTCGGGCTCGGCGTGCAGCAGCTTGGGACCACCGCCCTGCTTCGCCTTGGTCGAGATGACCTCCCACTGCGCCTTCAGGCGGCCGACGTCCTTGGCGATCTCCTCCTCCGACACCCCCTCGGCGGCGGTGCGGATGATGACGCCGGCATCCTCGGGGACGACGTTGCGCAGGATGTTCTTGAGGCGGGTGCGCTCGTTCTCGGGGAGCTTGCGGCTGATGCCGGTCATGTTGCTGTCGGGCACGTAGACCAGGTAGCGGCCGGGCAGGTTGATCTGCGACGTGAGCCGGGCGCCCTTGTGACCGATCGGGTCCTTGCTGACCTGGACCAGGACCTCCTGACCGGACTTGAGGACCTGCTCGATCTTGCGGCTGCCACCGGAGACGCCGTCCCAGTTGACCTCGCCGGCGTACAGCACGGCGTTGCGCCCCTTGCCGACGTCCACGAACGCGGCTTCCATGCTCGGCAGGACGTTCTGGACGCGGCCGAGGTAGACGTTTCCGGCGTAGCTCGTCGCGCTGGCCTTCGTCACGTAGTGCTCGACGAGGATCCCGTCCTCGAGCACCGCGATCTGGGTGCGGTCGCCCTTCTGGCGTACGACCATCTGGCGGTCGACGGCTTCGCGGCGGGCCAGGAACTCGGCCTCGGTGAGGATCGGTGGGCGCTTGCGCCCGCTGTCGCGACCCTCCTGGCGACGGACCCGCTTGGCGGCCATCCGGGTCGAGCCCGCAATGCCCCGCACACCGTCCTCGTCGGCCGCGCCGCCACCGTCGCGGTCGCGCTGCGGGCGCTGCCGCTGGCGCTGCTGGCCGCTGCCGCTGTTGCCACTGTTGCCGCCGCCCGGCTCCCGGACGTGCACCACAGTCGGTACGTCGTCCTCGTCGCCGTCGCCGCCCTGGCCGCCGCCACTGCTACGACGCCTGCGCCGCCTGCGGCGGGTGCCTGCAGCCGCGCCGTCCTCGTCGTCCTCGTCGTCCTCGGTCGGTCCGTTCTGGTCGGTCGGGTCGGTCGGGTCGGTCGGGTCGGTCGGGTCGTTCGGGTCGTCGTCGGTGCCGAGCTCCCCGGCCTCGCCCTGAGGGCGGCCGCCACGGCCGCGACGGCCGCGCCGGCGCCGGCGCGGACCGCTGCCCGTGCCGTCTTCGTCTTCGGACTCCTCGCTCTCACCTGGCCCCGCCGACGTCGCGGCGAGGTTCTCGTCGGTGGCGAGGAGCTCAGCCGGGCGGACCGTACCGGCGGTGCCGGCCCGGCGGCGTTGGCGCGGCGCGGGCGCACCCCCGTCGGTACTGCCGTCAGTGCTTCCCTCGATGCTGCCGTCAGTGCCTTCGGTGCCCCGGGTGCCGCCGCCGGCTGGGGCCTTCTGGCCTCCGCGGGAGGCACGGGCAGGTGCGGCGCCAGCGTCAGGCGCCTGGAAGGTCACGACGACGGCGGGTGCCCGGCTGCGGCGGCGAGCGGTGGTCGGCTCGTCGCCCGCGAGCGACGCCGGGTCGGCGAACGCAGCGGCCAGCGAGGCCGCGGTCTGGTCCGCGTCGAGCTCCGGGTCGAGGTCAGGGTCGAGGTCTGGGTCGAGCTCCGCGATGGCCGCGGGGGTCTGGTCGAGGGTGCGGCCGTCGTCTGTGGTGGGTGCCGCGTCGGAAGCGGCCTTAGCGGTCCGCTTGCGCGGGGCCGCCTTCTTGGCTGGCGCCTTCTTGGCGGCCTTCTTCGGCGCTGCCTCGGCAGCATCAGCCGTAGGGCCGTCAGCACCAGCGGTGGGGTCACCGACGGCCACACCAACGGTGCGGTCACCGACGGCCACACCAACGGTGCGATCACCAACGGCCACACCAACGGTGGGGTCGGCCGCGGGCGCCTCGGCGACGGGCGCGGCCGCAGCCTTGGTGGCCCGCCGGCGCGGGGCCTTCTTCGGCGCCCCGGCCGCCGCTCCGGTCACGTCAGAGGCGCTGGCCCCGACGGGGGTGGTGGCCGAGTTGGTGGAGGAGGGAGTGCTGTCCGACGTACCTGCAGTGGGGGCGTCGGGGGTGTTCGTGTCGTTCGGCTCGTTGTCGAGCACGGTGCTCCGGTCCGGCCTCGCGTGACGCTGCCGTGAGGACCAGTGGGTCGTGTCTCCCGCGCCGACCAGGTCGGCTGACGCGGGTCGCAAAAGTCTGTAGGTGCCCTCCGCTCCCCCGCGTCAGCGAGGGGGCGTCGTGCCGACCACTTCGTCGACCTGTCGCGTTGCCCCGGCACTCGCGCCGGCGTTGCCGGCGGCGAAGCGATCGGGTGCGAGCGGGTCGGCGACCTCACCGTCCGAGGTGAGCGGACCCTGCGCGAGGCGCGTAGCCGCAGGCGGCACGAGCATCACGAGGTCACTCACCGAACGGAGTCCGGAGAGGACGTCGTCGGGTCGTACGGCAGGCGTCACGTGCTGCACGACCATGGCCAGTATCGCACAGTTGTCACCTTCCGTGGCGACCATGGACACCACAGCGCTACGGGTGTCGAACACACGGCGACCGTTCTTGGTCATCCGCTCGACCTCGACGGCCTGCGCGGCGAGGAACGACGCGACGGCTGCGCTCAGGTCCACCAGGCTCACGCCACCGAGCTCGACCACCCAGCTGCTGGCTTGGACGAGGTCGGGAAGGGACGTCCCGGGGGTGGCCTCGACGGCCTCGATCAGGTCGATCCCATCGGGCAGGCTGGCATCCAGTGCGGCCCGGATCGCCTCCGGGTCGCAGACCTGGGCGAGGGCAATCTCGACGTACTCCGCCTCGCTCGCGACGCCCGTCGCTGCCGCGCCGACCCAGCTGACCTTGGGGTGCGGGCTGAAGCCGGAGCTGTAGGCCATCGGTACCTGCGCACGGCGCAGCGCCCGCTCAAAGACGCGCGCGATGTCGCGGTGGCTGGTGAAGCGGAGCCGACCGCGCTTGGTGTAACGCATCCGTAGCCGCTGCACGGGCGCCGGCTGCGGGGCGCCAGGAGGTTTGTTGGCCACAGTGCTCCCGAGGCTACCGGCGGGGGCTGCCTGCGGCGGAGCGCCCGGCCACCGGCCGCCACCGCAGTCGCGCGCCTTCTGCACCGCGCCACGCCGGCGGGTTTGGTGCAGATGTCACTTAACGAGCCGCCGACGAGCAGCCGGGCGGCAAGATGGCGGGGTGGCGAGCAGCTGGGGGCTGACGCCCCGACAGAGCGTGACGGCCGAGTGCCGGCCAGTTCACCCGGCCGGGGCGCTCACCACGGTCAGCGGCAGGAGCGTCTTGCCGGTCGGCCCGATCTGGATCTCGGTGCCCATCTGCGGGCACACGCCGCAGTCGAAGCAGGGGATCCAGCGGCAGTCGTCCAGGTCGACCTCAGCCAGGGCCTCCTGCCAGTCGCTCCAGAGCCACTCCTTGTCCAGGCCCGAGTCGAGGTGGTCCCACGGCAGGACCTCGAGCTCGTCGCGCTCGCGGGTGGTGTACCAGGCGACGTCGATGCCGGTGGTCTGACAGGCCGCCATCCAACGGTCGTAGGAGAAGTGCTCGCTCCAGCCGTCGAACATCCCGCCCTGCCGCCAGACCTCCTCGAGGACCGCGCCGATCCGGCGGTCACCGCGGGACAGCAGTCCCTCGACCTGGCCGGGCTGACCGTCGTGGTAGCGGTAGCCGATCGCCTTCGCGGTGCTCTTGTCGTCGCGGATCGCGTCCTTGAGAAGCCGCAGCCGGCGGTCGATCGTCTCGGGGTCGGCCTGCGCGGCCCATTGGAACGGCGTGTGCGCCTTGGGGACGAAGCCTCCGATGCTGACGGTGCACTTCACGTCCCGGGTGCCGGTCACCTGACGGCCGGCACGGATGACTTCCCTTGCCATCTGGGCGATCTCGAGCACGTCCTCGTCGGTTTCCGTCGGGAGACCGCACATGAAGTAGAGCTTCACCTGGCGCCAGCCGGCACCGTACGCAGCCGTGACGGTGTCGACGAGATCCTGCTTGCTCACCATCTTGTTGATCACCTTGCGCAGCCGCTCGCTGCCGCCCTCAGGGGCGAACGTCAGCCCTGACCTGCGGCCGTTGCGGGACAGCTCCTGCGCGAGGTCGATGTTGAACGCGTCGACCCGGGTGGACGGCAGGGACAGGGACGTCTGGGTCCCCTCGTACCGGTCGGCGAGGCCCTTGGCGATCGCACCGATCTCGGAGTGGTCGGCGCTGCTCAACGACAACAGGCCAACCTCTTCGTAGCCGGTCGCCTCGAGGCCGGCCTTCACCATCTCGCCGATGCCGGTGATGCTCCGCTCCCGGACAGGACGCGTGATCATCCCAGCCTGGCAGAAGCGGCAGCCGCGGGTACAGCCACGGAAGATCTCGACGCTCATCCGCTCATGGACGGTCTCGGCGAGCGGGACGAGCGGCTGCTTCGGGTACGGCCACTCGTCGAGGTCCATGACGGTCCGCTTGTGCACCCGCCACGGGACGTCGGGGTGGTTCGGCACGACCCGAGCGATCCGGCCGTCCTCGAGGTACTCCACGTCGTAGAAACGGGGCACATAGACGCCGCCGGTCTTGGCGAGCTCGAGCAGGGTGTCCTGTCGGTTGAGGCCTTCGCGCTTGGCCCGCTGGAGGATCGCGGTCATCTCCAGCACGGCCTGCTCGCCGTCGCCCAGCACCGCCGCGTCGATGAACGTCGCGATCGGCTCCGGGTTGAACGCGGCGTGCCCGCCGGCCAGCACGATCGGGTCGTCCTCGGTCCGGTCCTTGGCGTGCAGCGGGATCCCGGCAAGGTCCAGCGCCTCCAGCATGTTGGTATAACCGAGCTCGGTGCTGAAACTGATCCCCAGCACGTCGAAGGCCCGCACCGGCCGGTGGGCGTCGATGCTGAACGCGGGGACACCCGCCTCCCGCATCAGCTTCGCTAGGTCCGGCCACACGGAGTACGTCCGCTCGGCGAGGACGCCCGGCTGCTCGTTCAGCAGCTCGTACAAGATCATGACGCCCTGGTTGGGGAGCCCCACCTCGTAGGCGTCCGGGTACATCAGGCACCAGCGGACCGTCAGGTCACCAGCGTCGTCCCAGTCCTTGACGGTGCTGTTCAGCTCGCCACCGACGTACTGGATCGGCTTGCTGACCTGGGGCAGCAGCTTCTCCAGGCGGGGGAACAGGCTCTCGACAGGCATGTCGCCAGGCTACGTCCCACCGCGGCGCGCCCGCCTGGTGTGACATCTGCACCCTCGACACCGGCGTGGCCCGGTGCAGTTGGCACACCAGAGCGGCGTCGTCCACAGATGTGGCCGCCGGCTCCCCCGAGCCGGCCTGCGGGGCCAGGCTCGCCGGATGGACCTCAGCTCGCTTGGCGACGGCACTCTCGGGCTCTGGACCCGACCCCAGGCCCTCGCCCTCATGACCCGCGGGACCCTCAACCGGATCGCCAGCAGGTCGTGGCAGATCCCTTTCACCGGCGTCTACGCCGACGCCGGCTACGAGCTGTCCGCCGTCCAGTGGGCACAGGCCGCGGTCCTCGCCAGCGGCGGAGCAGGACAACCGATGGAGTACGGCGACCCTCGTGCCGACGGCTCCCGGCGCAGCCGCCTGGTCGCCGTCGCGTGCGGTCGGTCCGCCGCCAGGGTCTGGGGGCTGCCGCTGATCGACGACGCCGATCCAGCCACCCACGCGACCGAGTACCTGCTGCACGACGTCCAGGTGTGGCGGTCCCTTCCGATGATGACGGCGCCTGCTCGGGCGGGTGGACCCGACCGGGCAGGTGGACCTTCTCGGGCGTGCGGACCCGACCGGGCAGGTGCACCGGACCGGCCCCAGCT
>JANXUE010000024.1 GCA_025352005.1 Frankiales bacterium | reverse complement strand
CGGTGACGCTGCTCGCCGGCCTGACCGAGATCACGGAGCCACCGCAGACGCCGGCGCGGGAGTACGCCGTGGCGGTGAGCGGTCCGATGGTCTCGCTCCTGCTCGCGGCTGTCGGCGTCGCCAGCGTGGGGCTGTTCGACCCCGGGTCGCTGCCCCGGCTGCTGTGCGAAGGGGTGGCGGTCACCAACGGGGGCCTCGCTGCACTCAACCTGCTCCCGGGACTGCCTTTGGACGGCGGCCGGGTCCTGCGCAGCATCCTGTGGCAGCTGGGCAAGGACCCGGAGCGGGCCACCCGCGCGAGCGCCCGCTCGGGCATGGTCATCGCCCTCGTCGTCGTGCCGGTCGCCCTGATAGGGGTGCTCCCGGCCTTCGGAGTGGGGAACCGGGGCATCAGCACGATCTTGCTGAGCGCCCTGGTCGGGGCGTTCATCTACGCCGGCGCCGCCGCCAACCTGCGGCGCTCCCAGCTCGTCAGCAAGCTTCCCGGCGTCTCTGTGGCATCCCTCGCCCGACCGGCCCTGGCTGTCGCCGCGACCCTGCCACTGGCCCAGGCGGTCCGGCTCGCGCACGAGCAGGGCGCCCGGGCCCTGGTCGTCGTCGACGGCAACGGCCGGCTCGAGGGGATCGTCAGCGAGGCCTGGGTCCGGCAGGTCCCGGAGGAGCGCCGGCCGTGGGTCGTCGTTGCCGACGGTGCGCGGCGGGTCGAGCCGGGCCTGCTGCTGGACTCGAGTCTCGTGGGCGAACAGCTGCTGACCGCCATGCGGTCGACGCCCGCGTCGGAGTACGTCGTACCGGGGCCGCTGCCGAGGGTGCTGGTCAGCGCGGACGTAGCCGCGGCGATGGGGTCCTAGCCTTGCCGCGGTGACCTACGAAGCAGCACGACGACGTGGACCGCTGGCCGTCGGGGACCAGGTGCAGCTCACCGACCCGAAGGGCAAGATGCACACGATCACCCTCGAGGCCGGTAAGCAGTTCCACACCCATCGCGGGATCCTGAGCCACGATGAGCTGATCGGCGGCCCGGACGCCGTCACGGTCGGCATCGGGACCACGACGTACCTCGCCCTCCGGCCGTTGCTGCCGGACTTCGTGTTGTCGATGCCGCGCGGCGCGCAGGTGGTCTACCCCAAGGACAGCGCCAACATCGTCGGGATGGCCGACATCTTCCCCGGAGCACACGTCGTGGAGGCGGGGGTCGGCTCCGGCGCGCTGTCGATGTCGCTGCTGCGCGCCGTGGGTGAGGGTGGCCGGTTGAGCTCCTACGAGCGACGCGCGGACTTCGCGCAGATCGCCCAGGACAACGTGGAGCGCTTCTTCGGCGGCCCGCACCCGGCCTGGTCGATCACCGTCGGGTCGCTCGAGCAGGAGCTCGACGAGACCGACGTGGACCGGGTCGTCCTCGACATGCTTGCGCCCTGGGAGTGCCTCGATGCCGTGTCCCGGGCGCTGCGCCCCGGTGGCGTCCTGTGCTGCTACGTCGCGACCACCACACAGCTGTCACGCACGGTCGAGGGGATGCGCGAGCACGGCACCTTCACCGAGCCCGAGTCGTGGGAGACCATGCTCCGCGGTTGGCACGTCGAGGGCCTCGCAGTGCGTCCCCAGCACCGGATGGTCGGCCACACCGGCTTCCTGTGCACCACCCGTCGCCTTGCCGACGGTGTCGAGCCGCCGCTGCGCCGACGCCGCCCGTCCAAGGGCATGTACGGCGAAGCGCTCACGGAAAGGACCGCTCCGACCGCGGTGACCGACGCGCCGGACCTTCCGAAGGAACCCTTCCGTCCCAACCTGCCCTGAGCAGCACAGGAAGACATCGCCACTGAAGGCCATCCGCGGGCGTGCCGAAGGACGAACACGGCAGGAAGGCCTCCTGCGTACATAGGATGCGACCTGAAGCAGGACCCGACAGATGACGGGGAGGTGGGCCCGATGGCTGGCACGCGTGGAACAGGCTCCGAAGACCGGGCCGAGCAGGTTGCTGACCTGACGGCGCAGGTGGGCTTCCTCGAAGAAGAAGTCGCGGTCCTGCGGCGCAAGCTGGCGGACTCACCGCGGCAGGTCCGCGCGCTCGAGGAGCGCCTGTCGGACGCGCAGCAGTCCTTGGCGGGCGCCTCGGGGCAGAACGACCGCCTCGTGAGCACCCTCAAGGAGGCCCGCGACCAGATCGTGGCGCTTCGCGAGGAGGTCGAGCGGCTGGCCCAGCCACCCAGCGGCTACGGCGTCTTCCTCGGCATCTACGACGACGACTCGGTCGACATCTTCACCGGTGGTCGCAAGCTGCGGGTGACGGTAAGCCCCGCCGTGCAGGCCAAAGAGCTGCGGCGCGGCCAGGAGGTCATGCTCAACGAGGCTCTCAACGTGGTCGCCGCGCTGGCCTTCGAGAAGCAGGGCGACGTCGTCACGCTCAAGGAGCTGCTCGAGGGTGGGGACCGTGCGCTCGTCGTCGGCCACACGGACGAGGAGCGGGTCGTGATGCTCGCCGACTCGCTGCTCGACGTGCCGATCAAGGCCGGCGACTCGCTGCTGTTGGAGACCCGTAGCGGCTACGTCTACGAGCGGATCCCGAAGTCCGAGGTCGAGGAGCTCGTCCTCGAAGAGGTGCCGGACATCGACTACTCCGACATCGGTGGCCTGGCGGCGCAGATCGAGTCCATCCGGGACGCGGTTGAGCTGCCGTTCCTGCACAAGGAGCTGTTCAAGGAGCACCAGCTTCGGCCGCCGAAGGGCGTGCTGCTGTACGGCCCGCCCGGCTGCGGCAAGACACTGATCGCCAAGGCCGTCGCCAACTCCCTGGCCAAGAAGGTCGCGGAGGTCACTGGCAAGCCTGACGGGCGCGCGTACTTCCTCAACATCAAGGGCCCTGAGCTCCTCAACAAATATGTCGGGGAGACCGAACGCCACATCCGGCTGATCTTCCAGCGGGCCCGTGAGAAGGCCTCCGAGGGGACCCCTGTCATCGTGTTCTTCGACGAGATGGACTCGATCTTCCGCACCCGCGGCTCGGGCGTGTCCTCCGACGTGGAGACGACCATCGTCCCGCAGCTGCTCAGCGAGATCGACGGCGTCGAGGGCCTGGAGAACGTCATCGTGATCGGCGCCTCCAACCGCGAGGACATGATCGACCCCGCGATCCTGCGGCCCGGCCGCCTCGACGTGAAGATCAAGATCGAGCGCC
>JANXUE010000006.1 GCA_025352005.1 Frankiales bacterium | reverse complement strand
AAGCCTTCGCGATGATCAGTGCCTCGCAGACCGTGCAGCACAGCAAGTGGCTGGAGGAGGCTGCCCGGTTGCCGTGGCGCGCGAAGGTACCCAGTGTGAACATCCTGCTGACGTCTACGGCCTGGCGCAACGATCACAACGGCTTCTCCCATCAAGGTCCCGGCCTGCTGCAGAACGTCATCACCCAGCGGGGCGAGGTCGCTCGGGTCTACCTGCCACCGGACGCGAACTGTTTGCTGTCGGTGGCCGACCACTGCCTGCGCTCACGGTCGCTGGTCAACCTCATCGTCATCGACAAGCAACCGCAACTTCAGTGGTTGTCGATGGAGCAGGCAGCCGAGCACTGCGCCCACGGCTCGGGAATCTGGGACTGGGCCGGCAACGACGACGACTCGAGCGACCCCGACATCGTGCTCGCCTGCGCCGGCGACATCGTCACGATGGAGACGGTCGCCGCTGCGCAGATCCTCCGTGAACGGATCCCCGCCATGAAGGTCCGGGTCGTCAATGTCATCGACCTGATGGGGTTGCTGCGCCCCCGAGACCACCCGCATGGAATGGCGAAGGAGTACTTCTCCGAACTGTTCACCGACACGATCGACGTGGTCTTCGCCTTCCACGGCTTCCCCGGTGCCATCCATCAGCTCGTCCACGGCCGCCCCGATGCCGACCGCTTCCGGGTTCGTGGGTTCATCGAACAAGGGACCACAACCACGCCGTTCGACATGGTGGTGCGCAACCAGGTCTCGCGGTACCACCTGGTGATCGACGCCCTCAACAACGCCACCCGTCAACTCAGCGGCGCGGCCGACCTCAGAACCTGGTGTGAGCTGAAGCTCCGCGAACACGCCGCCTACGTCGTGGAGCACTTCGAGGACCTTCCCGAAGTGCAGCAGTGGACGCTCAGCGTCCCACCGCGCTGACCTGATCAGCCACGCCATCCAACGGTCAACCCGCCCACTTCGGTCACTAAAGGTGATTCGCGGACGGCAATCCTCACTAGGGCCTAAAGACCCCTCCTCACCGGCTGGGCAGCAGGGCCTACCCCCTCAGGGTCTGTTGGCCGTGTGGAAGCGGACCTTCGGCACTGCCCCTCGGGGGTATCGGAGCAGCACAGTCTGCTTGTGCGGTAGCGGGAAGTTCCCGCGCTTCACGAGGAGGTGAGTCTCATGATGGATTGGGGCAACAGTGGATGGGGCGTCGGCGATTGGGTCGCCATGAGTGCCCTGATGATCGTGTTCTGGGGCGGCATGATCGCGCTGGGGGTGTGGGTCGTCCGGAGCCTTCGGTTAGACCGTGCCCAGGCACCAGCCGATCGCGCCGACGCGCTGCTGGCCGAGCGTTTTGCCCGTGGCGAGATCGACGGTGAGGAATTCAGCCGGAGCCGTGAGCTGCTGCGCACCGGCGGATCCGCCCCGTCGCACAGTGGGCGGTGAGCACGATGGGCAACTACCTTCCGCTGCTCTTCATCCTGGCGTGCCCGCTGATGATGGTCTTCATGATGCGGGGCATGCATGGCGGACATGACATGGGCGGCGAAGACAAGGACACGCGTCACGACGCGCAAGCGCCTTCGGTCGATCTCCGCAGTGACCAGCGCATCCTGGACCTCGAGCGCCAAGTCGTTGAGCTGAGCGCCGAGCGCGACCGCGCCGAGAGGCGGCGATGAGTACGGCGACTGTTCCGACTACCCGACCGCGCCGCGCCTCCCGACGGCAGGAGGCGGAGGTCCTGTCGAGGCTGCGCAAAGCTCATGGACAGCTTGCCGGTGTTACCTCGATGTACGAAGGCGACCGGTACTGCATCGATGTGCTCGACCAATTGTCGGCTGTCACGGCAGCCATCGACGCGGTTGCTGTCCTTATCCTCACCGACCACATCAATGCGTGCGTTCGCGCCGCGATGGATACCGGCGGGACCGAGGAAGTAGTCGCGGAGCTCGTCAGCGCGGTCCGACGCTACGTCCGCAGCCGGTGAGCACCCACGTCAGGACGTCGTCACCGACATCCACCGCGAGTGCCCCATCGTGGTGGCGCGCGCGCTGGAACGCCGCGACCGGCGTCGTCGGTGTCCTGGTCGGCTTGGCCCCGCACGTCCTGCACCACGTCAGCGTTCTCGCTGGGACAGCGCTGGTCGCCGGCTCGGGAGGCACTGCCCTGTTCGGTGTCCTTGGCCTTGTGTTGTCAGTACCGATGCTGCTCCGCCTTCGCCGCAGGTTCGGCAACTGGACCGCTCCGGCGATCGGAATCGCCGCTTTCGCTGCGATGTTCGCCCTGTCGACCTGGGTCATCGGTCCCGCCATCAGCGGCACCGGCGATGCCGGGCCCGCACTGCCCACCGTCGATCACAGCAGCCACCACTAGTCACCCTGAACCAGCCTGAGAACGGAAGTCGTCATGAACGCCAGCGAAGTCCTCGTCCTCGTCGCCACGGCAACGCTGTCCGGGGGTCTGTTGTGGTTCTTCTTCGGGAGTCGACCGGCGGCACAACGCGCTGACGTGACGGACAAGGTCCAGCGGCTGGCCGTCTTGTTGCGAGGTGGCTATACCCCCCAGCACCTCTAGGCGGTCGCAGGGCTGCCGACGGAGATCACCTTCAACCGGCAGGAGTCCGGTGACTGCACGAGTCGGGTGGTGTTCCCCGACTTCGCGGTAAGCGCGGCGCTTCCGGCGTAAGAGAAGACGGTCGTGAGGCTCCTGCCGGAGCGCGAGGGGGAGTTCACGTTCTCGTGCGCGATGAACGTGATTCACTGCACCCTTACCGTCACTCCCGCGGCGCCTGGGTCCGCACCGTCAATTGTGCCTGTGGCCGCCGGGGTTGACCCAGTGGACGCTGCGGCGGACGAGGCTCGCGAAGCCCTCTCACGCCGTCAGTAGCTGCACGACCTGACGCGGCGCGTGAGTGTCGGTGCCATCCTCACCGCGCCGGTGCTGTTCGCCGTCATGGCCCAGGAGGTCTTCGGCGCCGGCCGGGTTCCTGGGCTTCTATTGAACCGCTGGTGGCAACTCGCACTTATCGCCCCGGTGATGATCTACACCGGCGCGCCGGGGCCGACCACCTCGGCGGCGACCAGTGGGGAATGATAAATGAGCCGGGCAACTACCCCGGCCGGGCGAAGCCACCCTGGTGGGCTTCTCCATGGGTGGTGGCGAGGTGGTGCGCTACCTCGGCACCTATGGTGCGGAGCGGATCGCGAAGGTCGTGCTCGCGGCGGCGGTGCCGCCGTACCTGTACAAGAGCGAGGACAACCCGGACGGCGGTCTCGATGACGCTGCCATCGCCGGGTTCGAAGGCGGCGTGACGGGGGACCGACTGGCGTTCCTGGATAGCTTCGCCACGGTCTTCTTCAGCGCCGGTGCGGACCTGTTGGTCAGCGAGGCGCAGCGGCACTACGCCATCGACATGGCGGCGTTCGCGTCCCCGAAGGGCACGTTGGACTGCATCGCGGCCTTCGGACGCACTGACTTCCGTGGCGACCTGGACGCGGTGACCGTGCCCACACTCGTCATCCACGGCGACTCCGACGGGGTCGTTCCTTTTGAGGTAAGCGGGAAACGCTCAGCAGAGCTCATCGCGGACGCGGAGCTGCACGTCGTTGAGGGCGGGCCGCACGCCATCAATGCCTCCCACGCTGAGGAGTTCAACCGGGTGCTGCTCGCCTTCTTGGCAAAGTAGCTCCCAGCCCACAGGTTGCTCACAGCAGCTGTGCCGACAGTCGCCGCCTGATCGAAGCAGCAGGGCTGACCAAGCGGTAGGGCCAGGAGACTGCCGTCGACGCCGTCTCCTTCACGGTGCGTCCTGGGGTGGTCACCGGCTTGCTCGGTCCTGGGCAACGGGCGCGCCGGCCATGCATCGTTGGACGCCGGCGTCGTGTGGTGTACTTCTGGCCGCTTCGGGCATCCTGGCCGCTCTCGGCACCTCCTGGGCAACCACCGCCTCCCACTACCTGCCGTTGAGTGCCGGACAGGCGATGTTCTCCGACACCCCTGCAATCGGTGGGGAGCTCACCCCGGGCGGTGGTGTGACACTCATGGTCCTGTGGGTCGCAGCGTTCGTCCTCGGTGCGAGGGTTGTCGTCACCCGGCGAGACGCCTGATCGAGGGCCTCCCGCGCTCAAACGCTGAAGCGCACCACGCAGGCAATCCCGACCACCAGGCTGTAGATCGCGAACGGTGCGAGGGTTCGGGTCTCGAAGTACTTCACGAGGAACCGGATCGACAGGTAGGCCGAGACGAACGCGACGGCGACGCCGACCAAGATCTGCCCATGGATGTGCGAAGCGGCCGGTCCTGTCAATGACGGCAGCTTCAGGAGCCCCGCTGCGAAGATCACCGGCGTAGCGAGCAGGAACGAGAAGCGGGCAGCGTCCTCGTGCGACAGGCCGCGGACGAGGCCGCCCACCATGGCGACACCGGAGCGGCTGATGCCCGCGAACAGGGCGGCTACCTGGAAGGCCCCGACACCGAGGCCCTCCTTGAAGGACAGCGAAAGGATCGGCCGCGTGCCGTGCCTCGGCTCGCCCGGTTCACCGTTGAGCCCGCCGGCGGCCACCGCAACCTCGGAGGTCCGGCGCAGGCGCTCGCCAACGAGCAAAATAACGCCGTTCAGGGTGAGGAAGATCGCTGCGGCCAAGGGCTTGGCGAAGATGGTGCGGAACGTGTGCTCCAGGGTGACTCCAGTGAGGCCTACGGGGATCGTGGCGATGACGATCAGCCAGGCCAGACGGCTGTCATCGTCCTCGGCGACGATCCGTCGCGCGGCGAGAGACGGCCTGAGGCTGCGAAAGAACCCACCGATGATGCGAACCCACTCCTGGCGGAAGAACAGCAACAGCGCGGTGGCCGTCGCCACGTGTAGAGCGACAATGAAGGCCAGGTAGAACGACGAGCCGCTGTCTGCGGAGGAGGACTGGGTCACCAGCGGCTTCCAGGAGCCACCGATGACCGCGGGCAGCAGGACAGAGTGGCCGAGGCTGGACACGGGGAACAGTTCGGTGACGCCTTGTGTCAGTCCTATGACAACGGCTTGCAGGTAGCTGAGCACGGTTGATGTCCTCTTCTCGGAGCGAGCCGACAGTCTGCCGCATACGGGCGCGGACCATCGTCGCCCTTCCTTACAGCTACACGCTGCAGGACGCTCGCGGCGTTTGCTCTCGGCGGGGCTGGAGCTCAGTGGCTCCCGACGAGGGCGACACTGGCGGCCGCGCCGATCGTCCACGCCGCCGTGCGCCAGGCACTGATCCGCAGCAGCCGCTGGACCAGGCCGTCGTCGAATGCGCTGAGGCGTTCGTGTGCCGGCACAGCACCCCAGAGGGTCAGGGCCACCGTGGCCAGAGCGCACGCGGCAGCCAGCGAGAGCAGCCATCGAGGTCCCGTATCCGTGACGATCAGGGCCGCGAGCGTCCCGCCCTGCACGAGCCAGGGAAGCCCGACGGCATAGGTGATCCGTTGGCTGTGGGCGGCGTGGAAGCTCGGCCACTGCTCGGTCTGTCCGACGATACGAAAGCTGGGGTAGACGACCAGCTGCACGACCCAGGACAGGCCGGCCAGAAAGCAGGTGGCCGCAGCGTGCAGGAGCAGAAGCATCACCGTCGCATCGTCCACGCAGCAGCAAGCGTTGTCTCCCGCGGAGCAGTCCGCAGCTCTTTGTTAGACGCATGTCAAGGAATAGTTCGACATCTATCGAACCTGTGCCAGGATGGCCTCATGCCACGAGCGCTGCCTCTCCTCGACCTGACCGAGCCCGTCTCCTGCGCGCCGCTTGGCGCCGGCGTCATGGGCGCCGGTGACGCGCTCGCGGTCGCCTTGCGTCTGAAGGCGCTGGCGGACCCGATCCGGGTGCAGTTGATGAGCATGTTGCTCGCCGAGCCCGGGACTGGGATCTGCACCTGCGACCTTGCCCCAGCGGTCGGGCTGACCGAGGCGACGGTGAGCCACCACCTGAAGCAGCTCCGCGATGCGGGGCTCATCGAAGGCAGTCGCAAGGGCACCAACGTCTTCTACCGGACTCAGTCCGAGGCCCTCCGCGCGCTCGTCCGCGTGCTCGACCCGACCTGTTGCTGAGGGCCACCACCGTGACAACGCTCAGCACCCCGGCCCGGCCCGGCCTGCGGCTGCCCCCCCTTGCGCGCAAGGTCTTCGCCGAGTTTCTCGGTAGCCTGCTCCTCGCTGCGACCGTCGTCGGGTCCGGCATCGCGGCAGCGTCGCTGTCTCCCCACGACCGGGGCCTGGAGCTGCTCGAGAACGCCCTCGTCACCGGCGCCGCCCTCGTCGCGCTGATCTTGGCCCTGGGACCGGTGTCGGCCGCCTTCAACCCGGTCGTCACTCTTGCGGAGCGGGCCTTCGGGGCGATCACCACGGGCGAGGCGTCGGCTTTCATCGCTGCTCAGGTCGTGGGCTGCTGCGCGGGCACGGTCCTGGCCAACCTGATGTTCGACCTGGATGCCGTCACCCTCAGCACGCACCACCGAGGCACCGGCGGCCAGTGGCTCGGCGAGGTCGTCGCCACCTTCGGGTTGCTGGTGGTGATCTTCGGCGTCGTGCGCAGCGGTCGTTCCCCCGTCGTCGCCCTCGCCGTCGGTGGCTACATCACCGCCGCCTACTGGTTCACCAGCAGCACCAGCTTCGCCAACCCCGCCATCACCGTGGCCCGGACGCTGAGCAACACCTTCGCCGGCATCGCTCCGAGCAGCGTCCCGAGCTTCGTCCTCATGCAGCTCGCTGGTGGCGCCTTGGCTCTCGCTGCGGTCCTCGTGCTCTACCCCGACGCGGCTCAGGTCGCCGACGACCTCACGCACCTCAACTCAGACCGTCAGGACCTCTCGTGACCTTGCCCGTGATCCTGTTCGCGTGCGTCCACAACGGTGGCCGCAGCCTGGCCGGCAAGGTCCTCACCCAGCACTACGCGAACGGTGCTCTGACGGTCCGGTCCGCCGGCTCCGAGCCCGGTGCCGGCCTGAACCCGGTCGTGGTCGAGGTGCTGCACGAGCGTGGCCTGTCGACAGAGGGTGAGGCGCCGCGGCAGCTCACCCGGGAAGGCGTCGTGGAAGCCGACATCGTGGTGACGATGGGGTGTGGTGAGGCCTGCCCGTACGTACCGGGCAAGCGCATCGTGGACTGGGAGCTTGACGACCCGAAGGGCCAGGACCTGCAGACCGTCCGGCGGATCGTCGATGAGATCGACGTCCGCGTCCGCGCACTGCTCCTGGAGTTCGGCGTCACGGGAGATCGCCCGGGCTAGAACTTGTGCTTGTAGCCAACAAGTAGTTTGCTACAGCCCATGGAGAGCTACGCACGCCTGTGCGGTGAGGTCGCGGTGCTGCTGCGCGGCATGAAGCACCTGACTGCGCGCAGCATCGAAGCCACCGGGGTTCCCGGCGAGCTGGCCGGGATGCATGTGCTGGGCCGGATCGAGCAGCTCGGCCCTGTCCGGCTCACCGACCTGTCGCAGGGACTCGGGCTGGACCCGTCCAGCGTCAGCCGCCAGGTCACCGCCCTGGAGCGCCGTGGCTGGGTGGCCCGCGAGAAGGACCCGTCAGACCTGAGGGCCCAGCACCTCGTGCTCACCCAGTCCGGCCGTCAGGTCGTCACCGCCTTGCGTCAAGAGCGTGCTGCCGCGCTCGAGCGCCTCACCCCGGACTGGACGGCCGAGCAGATCGACGACCTGACGGCCCGCCTCGCCCGCCTGAACCACGACCTCGAGCTCAACGCGGACCGCCAAGACCGGCCACCTCACGACCACACCGAAGCCCGACTGGAGAACGCATGACCACCCCCGAAGCGGTGACCACGGCCCCTGAGAGCCAAGGCTTGAGCCACCGGCAGATCCTCACCATCATGTCCGGGCTGCTGCTCGGCATGTTCCTGGCCGCGTTGGACCAGACCATCGTCTCGACCGCCATGCGGACGATCGCCGACAAGCTCAACGGCCAGACGGCCCAGGCCTGGGTCACGACGGCGTACCTGGTGACGAGCACGGTGAGCACCCCGCTGTACGGCAAGCTCTCCGACCTCTACGGCCGCAAGCCGTTCTACCTGTTCGCGATCGGGGCGTTCCTGGTCGGCTCCGTGCTGTGCGGCCAGGCCCACTCGATCTACGAGCTGGCCGGCTACCGCGCGATCCAAGGCCTGGGTGCCGGTGGCCTGCTCTCGCTGGCGTTCGCCATCATCGGTGACCTCGTCGCTCCGCGCGAGCGCGCGAAGTACCAGGCCTACTTCACCTCCGTGTTCGCGGCCTCCAGCGTGCTCGGTCCGGTCCTGGGCGGATTCTTCGCCGGCCAGGACCAGATCCTCGGCATCGACGGCTGGCGCTACATCTTCTACATCAACCTGCCGCTCGGTGCCCTCGCGTTCTGGACCGTTCAGCGCCACCTGACCCTTCCGCGGCACCGCACCGAGCGACGGATCGACTACCTCGGGGCCGCCCTGCTGACCACGACCGTCGTACCGCTGCTGCTGGTGGCGGAGAAGGGTCGCGAGTGGGGCTGGGGCTCCGGACTGACGCTCGGCATGCTGGCCGTCTCGGTCGTCTCCCTCGTAGCCTTCCTGCCGCGTGAGGCCAAGATGGGCGAGGACGCGATCCTCCCGCTGCGGGTCTTCCGCAACAAGGTGTTCTCTGTGACCAGCGTCGTCGCCTTCTTCGTCGGCATGGTGATGTTCGGCGGACTGGTCCTCATGCCGCTGTACCTGCAGATCGTCAAGCAGGAGACGCCCACAAGGGCCGGCCTGCAGCTCACGGCGCTGATGGCCGGTCTGATGGGCTCGTCGCTCACCGTCGGTCGCATCATGCAGCGCACCGGCCGCTACAAGATCTTCCCGATCTTCGGTACGGCGATCATGTTCGTCGGCGCGCTGCTGTTCTCGACGCTCTCGCTGACCACCCCGATCCCGCAGGTGATGAGCTACATGGTCGTGATGGGCATCGGTCTGGGGCTGACCATGCAGATGTTGGTGATCGCCGTGCAGAACGCGCTGCCGCCCAGCGACATGGGCCTGTCCACCTCGTCGGTCACGTTCTTCCGGTCCATGGGCGGGACCCTCGGTGCCGCTGTGAGCCTGGGCGTCTTGTTCGGCTCGGTCCGCGGCAACATCCTGGACCGGGCTGCGGAGGCGCACTTCCCGGCCGCGGCGCTGCACGCCATCCGCACGGTGTCTCTCGACAACACCGGCAACTTCTCCAAGCTCCCCGCTGCAGCCAGGAATGTCGTGTTGAGCGGGTTCGCCGACTCGATGGACACGGTGTTTCTCGTCGTCGCGGCGGCCTGCATCCCGGCCTTCATAGGCACCTTCTTCATTAAGGAGGTCCCACTGCGCAGCCAGGGCGGACTGGCTGCTCAGCGCTCCGCCACGGACGACGGCGACCTGGCGATGGCGGAGACGGCCGTTGTCTAGACCGCGCTGCTGCTGGGGGCTGCCCGGCGTCGTTCGAGGGCCCGCAGCGTCAGCACGGTGACCAGGGCGTAGACCCAGCCGACGAGTATGTCGATCACGTAATGCTCGCCGCCGTACACGAGGGCGAAGGCCATGCCACCGGCGTACAGGGCGAGGATGATCTTGCCGCGCAGGCGGACGCTGCTCCAAAAGAACAGCGCCAGCATCAGCGGGATCGCAGCGTGCAGTGACGGCATCGCGGCGACCGGGTTGGAGTACGCGGCGCCTTGTTCGACGGCGCTGTTGAGGGTGTTGCCACCCAGGGTCACCAGGGTTTCCTGGACGACGCGGTGGATCGGCACGCCCACTCCGAGCTTGTCGTTGAGCGCTGCCATCCACGGTGGAGCGGCGGGGTAGAGCACGTAGGTCGCGAGCGCCGCGACGGTCACCGTGATGAGCGCGGTGAGGTAGCGCCGGAAGAGCGGGTAGTTGACGCACCACAGCACGACGGCGAGCAGCAGCGAGACCAAGAAGTGCGATAGGTAGATGGGGACGATGACGGCGTCGTACCAGTGGGCGACGCCAGGTGTGAATAGCTGCTCCTGCAGCCAGACGGTGGGCACGTGGCCTCCGAAGAGCGCCTTGTCCACCGCGATCGGCTCGGTGAGGTGGGCCCGTGCTGTCTGCCCCACAGAGGTTGCGCTGCGGTAGCGGTCGAGGTCGAACAGGTAGCCGCCGACCTCGTTCGCGACCCCGCGGAGCAGGTCGTAGGCGAACAGCACGCCAAGCAGCGGCAGCCAGTCCCGGACGACAGCCCTGCGCCACAGCCGCACGTCTCCGCTGCACGCGGCAAGCAACGTGACCAGCAACCAGAAGGTGAGGACCTCACGGCCGGTGGGGAAACCGGTGACCGCCGTCAGCACGGTGAAGCCCACGACGACCAGAAGCAGCAGCCGCCGGCGGCGGCTACGGGCTCGCGGCCCGGCCAGCTGCCAGGCGGAGAGCTCCGGCGACTCCTCCTCGGGAATCTCCCGCACCTGTGCCGTCACGCCGACCAGCCTAATTGCCGCGTCGCCGAAGTCACTGGCAGCGGGGTCGTAGGATGCTTCCATGCACCGGTCGCTGCTCCTTCCCGAGCCGTCCTGACTCCCTGAGTCCAGGACGGCGCCCTCGTGACCACGGGGGCTTTTTTCATGCTTCTCGACGACCAGGCGTACATGGAAGGGACGACATGAGCGAGGACCAGCCCGAGACCGGGCCTGCGGCCTACGACCCGCATGCGGTGCAGCAGACGTGGCTGCCGGTGTGGGACGCCCTCGACCTCAACCGCGCGGGACGTCGCGCTGGTGCGCCCAAGAAGTACGTCCTCGACATGTTCCCCTACCCCAGCGGCGACCTGCACATGGGTCACGCCGAGGCCTGGGCGATCGCCGACATCGTCAGCCGGTACTGGATGCGCAGCGGCTTCGACGTCCTGCACCCGGCCGGTTGGGACTCCTTCGGGTTGCCCGCGGAGAACGCCGCCATCAAGCGCGGTGAGCACCCGGCGGCGTGGACCTACGCCAACATCGACGTGCAGGCCGACAGCTTCCGGCGATACGCCATCAGCTTCGACTGGTCGACCCGGCTGCACACCTCCGACCCGGAGTACTACCGCTGGACGCAGTGGCTGTTCCTGCGGTTTCGGGAGCGGGGCCTGGCGTATCGGCGCAACTCCGCCGTCAACTGGTGCCCCAACGACCAGACCGTGCTGGCCAACGAGCAGGTGGTCGCTGGCAAGTGCGAGCGCTGCGGCGCGGAGGTGACCAAGCGCGAGCTGACCCAGTGGTACTTCAAGATCACCGACTACGCCGACCGCTTGCTGGACGACATGAAGCAGCTGGAGGGCCACTGGCCCGAGCGGGTCCTGCTGATGCAGAAGAACTGGATTGGCCGGTCGGTCGGGGCGCACGTGGATTTCGTGGTCAAGCCCGTAACGGAAGCAGGCCAGCAGGGGCACCGACCCGTCACCGTCTTCACGACCCGCCCCGACACCCTGTACGGCGCGACCTTCTTCGTCGTCGCCGCGGACGCCACGCTGGCCGACGAGCTGTGCGCACCGTCGGCTCGGGAGGCGTTCGAGGCCTACCGGATCGAGACCCGCAAGCTGAACGACATCGAGCGGCAGGCGACCGACCGGCCGAAGACGGGGGTCTCGCTGGGTGTGACCGCGGTCAACCCCCTGAATGGCGAGGAGCTGCCGGTCTTCGCCGCCGACTACGTGCTGGCCGACTACGGCACCGGCGCCATCATGGCGGTGCCTGCCCACGACCAGCGTGACCTCGACTTCGCCCGCGCTTTCGACCTGCCGATCCGGGTCGTTGTGCAGAGTGACGCCGAGGACCCTGCGGTCTCGGGCGTGGCGACGACCGGTGACGGGGTGCTGGTCAACAGCGGTCCGTTGGACGGTTTGCGCAAGGCCGAGGCGATCGAGCGGGCCATCGTGATCCTGGCGGACCGCAAGACCGGCGCGAAGGCGGTCAACTACCGGCTGCGTGACTGGCTGCTGTCCCGTCAGCGCTTCTGGGGCGCGCCCATCCCGATCGTCCACTGCCCTTCCTGCGGGGAGGTCGCCGTGCCTGACGACCAGTTGCCGGTGCGGTTGCCGGACGACATGAAGGGCGAGGCCCTGAAGCCCAAGGGCCAGTCGCCTCTCGCCTCGAACGAGGCTTGGGTCAACGTTCGGTGTCCCAGCTGTGGTGGTCCGGCCAAGCGCGACACCGACACGATGGACACTTTCGTCGACTCGAGCTGGTACTACCTTCGGTACTGCTCGCCGCGGTACACCGAGGGTCCCTTCGACCTCGACGCTGTCCGCGCATGGATGCCGGTGGCGCAGTACGTCGGGGGCGTCGAGCACGCGATCCTGCACCTGCTGTACAGCCGCTTTTTCACCAAGGTCCTGCACGACATGGGCATGGTGGACTTCGTGGAGCCGTTCACGTCCTTGATGAACCAGGGCCAGGTCATCAACGGCGGCAAGGCGATGAGCAAGTCACTGGGCAACGGGGTCGACCTCGGAGGCCAGCTGGCGGCGTACGGCGTCGATGCCATCCGACTGACGATCGTCGCGGCGGGACCGCCCGAGGAGGACATCGACTGGGCCGACGTGTCGCCTGCCAGCACTTTGAAGTGGCTGGGCCGCGTGGTGCGCGTCGCCACCGACGTCGCGGCGACCTCAGGTGGCGAGCGTGACGCGGGCGTCGACAAAGCCGTCGCCAAAGCCGTCGACGAGGTGACCCGGCTGATCGAGTCGCATCGGCTCAACGTGGCTATCGCCCGCTTCCACGAGCTGACGACGACACTTCGCCGCGCGGTCGACGCCGGGGTCGGTGAGCCCTCCCTGCGGGACGGCGTCCACGCCCTGGCCGTGATGCTCAGCTGCTACGCGCCGTACACGGCGGAGGAACTCTGGTCGACCTTGGGCCATGACGTACGCAGCGGCGACTCGGTGCACGACTCCGTCTGGCCCACAGCCGATCCGGCGCTCCTGGTCGACGAGGTGGTGACCTGCGTCGTGCAGGTCTCAGGCAAGCTGCGCGACAAGCTTGAGGTGCCACCGGGCATCTCAGAAGACGAGCTGCGCGCCGTGGTGCTCGCCCTGCCTCGCATCGTCGAGCTGCTGGGTGGCGTCGAGCCGAGGGCTGTCATCGTGCGAGCCCCGAAGCTCGTCAACGTCGTGCCGGGCTAAGGCTTGCTCCCCGGTCAGGCGTCGGTGTGCAAGGCGAAGCGGGCGAAATGCGGGACCGTGAAGGCGACCGTGCCGCGCTGCTCGCTGTAGATGAGGCCCTTACGGCGCAGGGTGTCTCGGGCCGGGCTCAGGCTGGCGGTACGTCGGCCGAGGTGGGCTGCCAGGTCGGCCGTGGCCACCGCCCCGTCCCGCCCGTCGAGCAGCTCGGCCATCGCGACAAGGTACGTCCGCTCGGCTGTCGTCGCGCGTTCCCAACGAGATCCGAAGAAGCCGGTCGCGAGCTCCGCGTCGGCCTCCTGGACACCGGCGAGGACGTCGTCCCTGCTGATCGGGTCGAGGGTCGCCGCGTCCCAGGCCGCCGAGCCGTACGCCTGGAGGAAGTAGGGGTAGCCGTCGGCAGCCACCAGAAGCGCGTCGAGGCCGTCGTCGGTGACGGTGACACCTTCGCGGGCCAAGGGCACCGTCAGCGCGAGGGTGGCCGACGCCCGGTCGAGCCGGTCGATGAGGTGGTAGGTGAACAACCGCTCGGCGTAGCTCTTGGCCGCCGTGAGGACGGTGGGCAGGTGCGGCAGGCCTGCGCCGACGACGACGAGCGGGGAGCTGCTCTGCCCCATCTCGTGTACTGCGGCACACAGGGCGGACAGGTCCCGGGGAGGTGCGTCCTGCAGCTCGTCAAGAAACAGCGCGATCCCGGTGTCGTGGTCGTGGGCCAGCTCGGCGGCATCCGCGAACAGCTCGACCAGGTCGATCTCGAGGTCACCGGAGTCGGCCCGGCCGCGCGACGCCTCGACGTCGAGCCCAAAGGCCCAGCCGCCGTCCGGTCCGGCGGTGAGGCTGAAGGCCTTGAGCACTCCCCAGAAGCCGCGGACCCGGTCGGCGGCCCGGCGGCGCGCCGACAGCTCACGGGTCGCCGTGAACAACGCGGTCGCCAGTGGACGGCGCAGGCTCTGGTCCAGGCGGGCCTCCAGCTTGCCGGTCGCCCAGCCACTGGCGATCGCCTGTGACCGCAGCTCGCCCAGCAGCACGGTCTTGCCCACACCCCGCAGCCCGGAGAGCATGAGGCCCCGACCCGGACGTCCTACCGACAACCGGTCGACCACGACGCCGAAGCCGGCCAGCTCGGCCTCTCGGCCGGCCAGCTCGGGGGGCCGCTGACCGGCACCAGGGGCGAAGGGGTTGCGGCGGGGCTCCATGTCTTGGAGCGTATCGGGGTTTCTAGCGTTTTTACTAGAGAGGGGGGTGAAGCTCGAGAAGGCTGACCGATAGCCTGCCTGCCATGGGACCGGCCAGGGCAGTCGCCGTCGTCGCTGTCGTCACCGACTCGACGGCCTACCTGCCTGACGGTCTGGCCGAGCAGCACGCGATCGTAGTCGTCCCCCTGCACGTCGCGCTCGGTGGTTGGTCCGGCCAGGAGTCGCTCGAGGTCGCGCCCTCCGACGTGGCCGCGGCCCTCGGTGCGCGACGCGTGCAGGTCACCACCTCGAGACCCACGCCCGGACAGTTCGCGAGTGCCTACCGCGCCACCGGCGCCAAGACGATCGTCAGCGTCCATCTGTCCTCCGCGCTGTCCGGTACGACGGACTCGGCCCGCCTCGCGGCCGCCGACGTCAAGGACGAGGGGATCGACGTCCGCGTCGTGGACAGCCGCTCCGTCGCGATGGGCCTGGGGTTCCCGGTCCTGGCCGCAGCCCTCGCCGCCGGTGAAGGCGCGGACGTCGACGCGGTGGAGGCCGCTGCGCGGGCCGCGGTCGACGCGACCCGGGCCTTCTTCTATGTCGACACCCTCGAGCACCTGCGCCGCGGCGGCCGGGTCACAGCCGCGTCCGCGCTGGTCGGTACGGCCCTCGCCGTCAAGCCGCTGCTGGGGGTACGGGACGGCGAGATCGTCCTGTTGGAGAAGGTCAGGACCTTCTCCAAGGCGCTGGCCCGGTTGGTGGAGCTGGTCTGCGAGGCCGCCGGTGACGCCCCGGTCGACGTGGCTGTCCACCACCTCGCCGCGCCGGCTCGGGCGGCGCTGCTCGCCGAGCAGCTGCGGGCCGCCGTACCGGGGTTGGGGGCGTCCTACCTTTCGGAGGTGGGGGCGGTCGTGGGCGCGCACGTCGGTCCGGGGATGCTGGCGGTGGCCGTGTGGCGACACCAACCCTGACCCTGACGCTGGCCCTGGTCGTCGGCTACCTGGTGGGGGCGGTCTCGCCGGCCACCCTGATCGCCCGGGCCCGTGGGGTGGACCTGCGGACCGTCGGATCGGGCAACCCGGGGGCCTCGAACGCGGGACGGGCCCTGGGTCGGCGTACCGGGGTGGTGGTGGCGGTCCTGGACGTGGCCAAGGGGGCGGTGCCCGCCGCGGCGTTCGCGGCGGCAGACCACCGGGCCGGGCTCGTCGCCGGGCTGGCCGCCGTCCTCGGCCACGTGAGTTCGCCCTTCCTGCGTGGCCACGGCGGCAAGGGCGCGGCGACCGCGGCCGGAGCGATCCTGGGCTCGCACCCGCTGTGGGTCGTGTGGGTGCTCCTGACCTGGCTGGTCGTGCTTGGCGTCTCGCGCTGGATCGCGCTCGCCTCCGTTTGCGCGGCCGTCGCGGTACTCGTCGTGGCGGTCGTCGCGGGGCACGACATCTGGTGGGCCGCGTCGATCGCACTGGTCGTCATCGTGCGGCACACCCGCAACATCCTGACCCGGTTGCGTCCACAGCCCCGCTGACGATCCACAGATCTCGCTGCTCGGTGCCGGTGTGTGGCGGGCGTTCCTAGCGTCGGATGGGTGCCCCTCCGCTGCCGCGCCGACCCGCCCGGCGCTGATGCGCGCGTGGCTGCGCTGCTCGGTGGTCCCCAGGGAGGCGGTTGGACGCCCGGCGGCGACACACCCTCGCAGGCGCCGGTCGCGACCTTCCCGCAGGCTCCGGCTTCCGAGGCGGGCTCAGCTGCTGGCCCGGCGGCGCCTTCCTCGGTGGCTGGACTGCTCCGCTCGGGTCGGCTCGACCCTGGACGCAGGGGTGTGCTGGCGCTCGCCGGGGTGGCCCTGGTGGCGGCGGTCGTGGCTGGCCTCATCCTGCTGCGCGGCCGGCCGTCGGAGCAGCCGCTGTCGGTCCCGGCGGTTGCCGGTGAGGTGCGCAGCAGCAGCGGGCCCGAGCTGGTGGTCGACGTGGCCGGCAAGGTACGCCGCCCCGGGCTGGTCCGGCTGCGGGTGGGCGCCCGCGTGGACGACGCCCTCCGGGCAGCCGGTGGCGTGCTGCCCGGGGTCGCCACCGGAGTGCTCAACCTGGCCCGCAAGGTGGCCGACGGCGAGCAGGTCCTCGTGGGCGTCGAGGGCGGCATGGTCGGTTCGGTGGCCGGTCCCGGGGCCACCAGGGCCGGCGGGCAGGTCGACCTCAACCTCGCCACCGCTCAGGACCTCGACGCCCTTCCCGGTATCGGTCCGGTCCTCGCCGACAAGATCGTGTCCTGGCGCACCGACCATGGCCGGTTCGCGAGCATCGACCAGCTGCGCGAGGTCGGCGGGATCGGTGAAGCCAAGTACCAGGCGCTCAAGTCCAAGGTGCGGGTCTAATGTCCGGGCTGCTCGACGAGCCGACCGGTGAGGCGCCGGACCTTCGGCTCGGACTGCCCTCGGCCGCGGCGTGGGTGACGGCCTGGCAGGGCAGGCTGCTGTCGCCGTACCTGCTGATGGGGTGTGCGGTGGTCCTGCTGCTGGTGGCCGCGGGCGTGCTGTTGCGATCACGTGCCGGTCGAGCAGCGGTGCTTGCGGCCACGTTGGTCTGCGCGGCGGCGGCCGGTCTCGCCACGGCGGCGCGGGTGTACGCCCGCACCCACGGACCACTCGCCCAGGCTGCGACGGCCCAGGCGTCGGTGCGCGTGGAGGGCGTGCTGCTGGAGGACCCGCGGGTCGTGCCGCCCAAGGGGGACGTGCTGTCGTTCCAGCAGCTGATCGTCGCACGGGTGCGGGTGGAGCGGCTCGAGGTGGCGGGGCGGGTCTTTCACCAGCGGCAACCGGTGCTGGTCCTCACCTCCGACGCACACTGGCTCGGGCTGCTGCCCAGCCAGCGGGTGCGCGTCGAGGGGCGGCTGCAGGCACCGGGCCGCGGTGATGACGTCGCGGCCCTGCTTTCGGCGCGCGGGGCACCGGTTGTCCTGGCCCCGCCGTCGCCCCTGCAGGCCACGGCAGGGGTGCTTCGGCGCGGGCTGCAGCAGGCTGCGGCCCCCCTGCCGTCGGGCGAGCGGGGCCTGCTGCCCGGACTCGTCGAGGGGGACACGAGCCGTCTGGACCCCAGGTTGCAGAACGACTTCCGCACGACCGGCCTGACCCACTTGACGGCCGTCTCAGGGACCAATGTCGCCGTGGTCCTCGCCGCGACGCTGGTGGTCTGCGGCTGGATGCGGATCGGGCTGCGCTGGCGACCGCCGCTGGCGGGGCTGGTGCTGCTGGCCTTTGTCATCCTCGCCCGCCCGTCGCCGAGCGTCCTGCGAGCCGCGGTGATGGGAGTGATCGCCCTGGTGGCTCTCGCGACCGGATCCCGCAAACAGGCACTGCCCGCGTTGTGCGCAGCGGTCCTGGTGCTGGTCCTGCTCTCGCCGGAGCTCGCCTCCCAGCCGGGGTTCGCGCTCTCGACCCTCGCGACAGCAGGGCTGCTGCTGATTGCCCCGGTCTGGCGTGAGCGCCTTGGCCGGCACCTGCCTGGCTGGCTGGCGGAGGCGCTGGCCGTACCCGCGGCGGCCCAGCTGGCCTGCACTCCTGTCGTGGTGGCGATCTCGGGCCAGGTCGGGTTGTACGCCGTACCCGCGAACCTGCTGGCCGTCCCCGCCGTGGCACCGGCGACCGTGCTCGGCGTGGTGACGGCTCTGCTCGCCCCGCTCAGCATGTCCTTGGCTCACGTCACCGCATGGCTGGCGTACCTCCCGACGGCCTGGCTGGTGCTCGTCGCGCACGTGGGTGCCCGCCAGCCGGGCGCTGGCCTCAGCCTGGTCCGGGGGTGGCCCGGGGCGCTCGCCGCGCTGGCCGTGATCGGGGTCGCGGGGTGCGTCCTGCGCAGCCGACGCCTTCGCCGGGCGTCCGCGGCGGGGGTTGTCGGGGTGCTTGTCGCCATGATCGCCCTCGTGGTCGCGCGGCCACCGTGGCCACCGCACGGGTGGGTCCTGGTGAGCTGCGACGTCGGGCAGGGCGACGGGTTTGTCATACGGCTGAGCGAGCGCAGCGCCCTCGTCATCGACAACGGCCCGGACGCCCCGAAAATGGACGCCTGTCTCACGAGGCTCGGGATCAACCGGGTTCCCCTGCTGGTGCTGACGCACCTGCATGCCGACCACGTCGAGGGTGTGCCGGGACTGCTGCAGGGGCGGCAGGTCGGGGCGGTCGAGATCGGACCCCTGGACGAGCCCGTCGTCGAGCGGCAACGGCTGCTCGGCTGGCTCGGTGCCCGGCGTATCCCGGTCGTGCGCGCTGCCATCGGCGAGGTGCGGCAGAGCGATGGCGTGCGCTGGGAGGTGTTGGACGCGACCGCCCGGCACGGCACCGACAGCGACCCCAACAACAGCTCGATCGTGCTGCGCCTGGTCACCCACGGCGTGGTCGTCCTGTTCTCTGGCGACCTCGAGGGCGATGCCCAGCGGTCCCTGCTCGAGCGGGGCGTGGACCTGCGGGCCGATGTGCTGAAGGTCCCGCATCACGGCAGTCGCAAGCAGGACCCCGACTTCCTCGATGCCGTGCACGCCAAGATCGCCCTCACCCCCGTGGGGGCGGGAAACCCCTACGGCCACCCTGCTGCGGCCACCCTGCAACGGCTCGAGCGGGACGGTGCCCGGACCTACCGCAGTGACCGGGACGGTGATGTGGCCGTGGTGGTGCGGGCCGGCCGGGTGAGCTCGGTCGGCCGGGGAGGGGAGGGGGTGCCTGGTGGACCCGCGGCGACTGGGGCGGCGCCCGCCCTGCTCGCGGTTCCGGCAGAGGCGATGACCCTGTGCGACTCGGGTGCCCCGGACGCTGCGCCGGGTGGGCCTTCGGTCCTGGCGGTTGCCGACCCGTGGGTTCCGCAGGATCGGGTCGGACCGGCGGTGTCGCCGGGCGCCCGGGGGCCGCCGTGGGAGCATGAGGCGGTGTCGCCGCCCTCCGTCCTGTCGCCGCTGACCGTCGTCGTCGGCGAGGAGGAGCTACTGGTCTCCCGCGCCGTGAGCGCGGTGGTCCGCGCGGCCCGCGCCCGCAATCCGGAGACCGAGCTGAGCGACCTCGATGCCGCGACGCTGCAGCCGGGTGATCTGGTGGAGCTGTTCAGCCCCTCGCTGTTCGGCGACGAGCGCGTCGTGGTGCTGCGCTGTGCCCAGGACCTGTCCAAACAGATGGCTGAGGAGGTCCTCGCCTACGCCGCCGACCCGATCCCGGAGATCTGCCTGGTCGCCGTGCACGCGGGTGGGGCCAAGAGCAAGAGCCTGCTCGCGTCGCTCGTCGGCGCGGGCGCGCGCCGGGTCGATGCGGCCAAGATCACCAAGGCCGGCGAGCGGCGCGACCTGGTCCGAAGCGAGTTGAAGTCCGACGGTCGCCAGGTGTCCGAGGACGCCGTGACGACCCTGCTCGACGCTGTGGGCAACGACCTGCGCGAGCTGTGCTCTGCGGCCAGCCAGCTGCTGTCCGACACCGACGGGCCGATCACGGCAGAGGTGGTCGGGCGTTACCACCGGGGACGGGCGGAGTCGAGTGGCTTCGCCATCGCCGACAAGGCGGTCGATGGCGACCTCGCCGGTGCCCTCGAGCTGGTTCGCTGGGGTCAGTCGACGGGCTTGGCTTCCGTGCTCGTGACGAGCGCCCTCGCCAGCACGCTGCGCTCGGTGGCCCTGGTCGGGTCGGCCGGCCGCCAGCCAGTCAACGCCCTCGCCAGCCAGCTCGGCATGCCGCCGTGGAAGGTGGAGAAGACTCAGCGACAGGCGCGCGGCTGGAACCCCGAGAGCCTGTCGGTTGCCCTGCGGGCCGTCGCCGTTGCCGATGGCGACGTCAAGGGTGGCGCGGCCGATGCTGCCTACGCCGTGGAGCGGGCGCTGCTCAGCGTCGTCACGGCCCGCCGGGATGTCCGGTGACGGACGGGCTGGCCATGCCCGACGACCGTGGCCCCGATGCCCCGGCTAGCCGGCTCCGGACCAAGCGCCCGATCTACCCAGCCTTGCTGCGGCTCAGGCACCTCCACCCCAACGCCTGGCAGCGGGCGGTCCTGGGGGAGGGCATGGCGCTGGTCGGTGCGCTGCTCGCGATGGCCGACCTCGCGTCGGCCTGGTCGATCGTGGTGCTGCCCCTGGCGGTGGCGATGGTCGTCAAGGCGAACGACCTGATGGCCGGGCTGCTCCGCGAGCCCACGGACGGCCGCGACGCCTGGCCAGCAGACCCACCCACCTGACGTGCTCGGGTACGACGAAGGCGCCGTACCCGGGTGGGGTCGGCGCCTTTGACGGTGGGACGCGAGTGCGCGGCAGGAGGAACTGCCTGAAGCCGGCGCTACTTGGACGCGAGCTCCGCTGCCTGCTTCGCCATGGCCGACTTGCGGTTGGCGGCCTGGTTGGTGTGGATGATGCCCTTGCTGGCGGCCTTGTCGAGCTGGCGGCTGGCGGTCTGCATCGCGGTTGTGGCAGCGGCGGCGTCGCCGGCGGCGGCGGCCTCGCGGAACTTGCGGACAGCCGTCTTCAGCGAGCTCTTGACCGACTTGTTGCGAAGGCGGGCCTTCTCATTGGTCTTGATGCGCTTGATCTGACTCTTGATGTTCGCCACTGCTGAAGAATCCTCGTCATGGGGTGAGTCGTCGATGGGCGCGCGAGAAGGCAAGCGCACATCGCACGCGGTCGAGTAAGGCTAGCAGTCGCACCCGGCAGCCCCCACCCTGTCAGCCTGCCACCTGGTCGGCGCGAGGACCTGTCGCGCAACAGCCCCAAAAGGGAGTTCACGCCTGTGCAACACGTATGACACAACGATTGCCTAGCGTGATGTCGATGGGGAACCTCTTCGACGGCCACCGGCATGGGTGAAGGCGTGGCTCGGTGACGGGTGGGGCTTCGACCCGACCATCGGGACGCCGTCGGGCGAGCGGCGCGTGATCGTGGCCCGCGGGCGCGACGACACCGACGTCCCACCGCTGAAGGGCGTGTACGCCGGGGGTGGTTCCCAGTCCCTGGGCGTCACGGTCGACGTGACCCGACTGGTCTGACCCCTTCGGCGTGGACTGGTTTGGGGGGCAGCTCCCGGCGCGCCACCGGTAGGATGGCACGTGCCCACGACCCCTCAGGAGTCCATCAGGAACTTCTGCATCATCGCCCACATCGACCACGGCAAGTCGACGCTGGCCGACCGCATGCTCGAGGTCACCGGGGTGGTCGACGCGCGGCAGATGCGCGCGCAGTACCTCGACAAGATGGACATCGAGCGCGAGCGTGGGATCACCATCAAGGCACAGAACGTCCGGCTGCCCTGGCGGGCGGACGACGGCAAGGATTACGTGCTGCACATGATCGACACCCCGGGGCACGTCGACTTCACCTACGAGGTCTCCCGGTCCCTTGCCGCCTGCGAGGGAACCCTGCTGCTGGTGGACGCCGCGCAGGGCATCGAGGCGCAGACCCTGGCGAACCTCTACCTGGCGCTCGAGAACGACCTGCACATCATTCCGGTGCTCAACAAGATCGACCTGCCGGCGGCCCAGCCCGACAAGTACGCGGACGAGATCGCCAAGATCATCGGCTGCGAGCCCGAGGACGTGCTGCGCATCAGCGCGAAGACCGGCGTCGGCGTGCCGGATGTCCTGAACGCGATCGTCCGCGACGTGCCGCAGCCGATCGGCGACCCGGACGGTCCCGCCCGCGCGATGATCTTCGACAGCGTCTACGACTCCTATCGGGGCGTCATCACCTACGTCCGGGTCATCGACGGCTCCCTGTCGACAAAGGACCGCGGGCTGATGATGTCCACGCAGAACGCCCACGACATCCTCGAGGTCGGCGTCGTCTCCCCCGAGATGACCCCCAAGGACTTCCTCACCGCAGGCGAGGTCGGCTACGTCATTCCGGGCGTGAAGAACGTCCGCCAGGCACGCGTCGGCGACACCCTCACGACCGTGCGCAATGCCGCGACGCAGTCGCTCGGCGGCTACCGCGACCCGCGCCCGATGGTGTTCTCAGGGCTCTACCCCCTGGACGGAAGCGACTACCCCGCGCTGCGAGAGGCCCTTGACAAGCTGCGCCTCAACGACGCTGCCCTGGTCTACGAGCCGGAGTCCTCCGCCGCCCTCGGGTTCGGGTTCCGGGTCGGTTTCCTCGGCCTGCTGCACCTGGAGATCGTGCGCGAGCGGCTCGAGCGCGAGCACGGCCTGGACCTGATCTCGACCGCGCCGAATGTCGTCTACAAGGTTGTCATGGAGACGGGGGAGGAGATCGTCGTCACCAACCCGTCGGAGTGGCCGACCAAGGGCAAGATCTCGGAGATCTTCGAGCCCGTCGTCAAGACGATGGTGCTGCTTCCGAACGAGTTCGTCGGCACCGTCATGGAGCTGTGTCAGAGCCGCCGGGGG
This sequence comes from Frankiales bacterium, assembly GCA_025352005.1. Taxonomy (GTDB): domain Bacteria; phylum Actinomycetota; class Actinomycetes; order Mycobacteriales; family SCTD01; genus RYN-111. The sequence goes on along the minus strand of JANXUE010000006.1, from coordinate 7,466 downwards.
CAGCTGCTCGGCATGGACTACCTGTCTGAGGACCGGGTCGAGCTGAAGTACACGATGCCCCTTGGTGAGATCATTTTCGACTTCTTCGACAACCTGAAGTCGCGCACCCGTGGCTATGCCTCCCTGGACTACGAGCCGGCCGGCGAGCTGGCCTCCGCCCTCGTCAAGGTCGACATCCTGCTGCAGGGCGAGCCGGTCGATGCGTTCAGCTCGATCGTGCACAAGGACAAGGCCTACGCCTACGGCAACGCGATGACAACCAAGCTGCGGACTTTGATCCCGCGACAGGGCTTCGAGGTCCCGATCCAGGCCGCGATCGGCGCGAAGGTCATCGCCCGCGAGACCATCAGCGCGATCCGCAAGGACGTGCTCGCCAAGTGTTATGGCGGCGACATCACCCGTAAGCGCAAGCTGCTGGAGAAGCAGAAGGAAGGCAAGAAGCGGATGAAGATGGTCGGCCGGGTCGAAGTTCCCCAGGAGGCGTTCATCGCCGCGCTCTCCACCGGCGAGGAGAAGCCGAAGTAGTCCTCGCGGACAACGAGACTCCCCGCCCCCCTCAGCGGGTCAGCAGGTCCCGGACGTGGCCGGTCTCGTTAAGGCTGACCAGACCCCTGCGGCCGTCGCGCGCGGCTCCCACTCGGGTCAAGGACGCGTAGGCCGGGGCGAACCACAGCGGCCGCTCCTGGCCGGCCACGTGACCGGTGTACGCGTTGATCGACCCTGCGTGCGTGAACAGCACGGCCCGTCCGCCCGGGTGCCGGGAAGCGACCGCCTCGATCGCGGTCACGACGCGCCCGCGGAAGGCCACCGGGTCGACGTCCGCGTGGAGCAGGTCGCCGCGCACCAGCGCGTCCCAGCGAGGGTCGGCCGCCGCCCGGAGCTCCTCGATCGGAATGTAGGTCGAGTGCGCGACGTCGAACTCCGCGAGCCCTTCTTCGACGAGCAAAGGCAGGCCTAGGGCCTCGACCAGCGGCTGGGCCGTCTGGAGGGCCCGAGCCGCCGGGCTCGAGTAGAGGTGGGTCACCTCGTCTGCGCCGAGAGCGGTCACGACCCGCTGTGCCTGCAGGTGCCCGAGCTCGGCCAGTCCCGGGTCGGCAGGACTGCCGTCCTCGGTCGCGTCGATGCGGACGGGCAGGCCATGGCGAACGAGGACGAGCTCCATGCGGGCCAGGGTAGGTGCGGGCGGACCTGGGTCGAAGCGGTGGCCCTCAGGGGAGCAGCAGGCAGCTGTCGCCGAACTCGTGCCACAGGTAGTCCCGGGCGGACGCTTCCTCGTAGGCCCGGTCCACCAGGAGGCCCCGCCATCCTCATAGTTGAAGTCAACTTCATGTCAAGTGAGGAGTGAGATGGGACCGCATCACCTCCTGACGGTCGGCGAGGTCGCCCAGCGCAGCGGTTTCGCGACGTCCGCTCTGCGCTTCTATGAGCGCGAAGGACTCGTGACGGCGAGCCGCACGGCCGGTGGGCAGCGCCGCTACGCGCGGCACGTCCTCCGGCGGCTGGCCTTTATCAGGGCTGCGCGCAACATCGGGCTGTCCTTGGAAGAGGTCCGCGATGCGCTGGCCCGCCTCCATGGTGGGCGTACCCCGACCAAGGCCGACTGGGCGCAGCTGTCGCGCGCGTGGCGATCTCGACTCGACGAGCAGATCCAGGCACTGGAAGCCTTGCGCGACGGCCTGGACTCCTGCATCTGCTGCGGCTGCTTGTCCCTTCGGCGGTGCGCCATCTCCAACCCGGGGGACGTCGCGGGGGTGGCGAGAGGTGGGGCCACTTTTCTGCCCCCACGGCTCACGGCGGGCGCCGTGGATCCGGTCAGGTGACCTGGCGGTATTTCCGCACCGACAGAACGCTGCAGACGACGAGGATCACCAGCATCCAGAGCAGCGAGATCGTGAGCGGTCGGCCCAGGCTGCCGTGGCCGGTGAGCATGACCCGGACCGCGTCGCAGGTCGGCGTCACGGGAGTCGCCTTGGCGAACGCCTGAAGCCAGCCCGGGAGGCTGGCGAGGGGGACGAAGGCCGACGAGGCGAAGGTCAGCGGGAACAGCCACACGAACCCGGCGACGTTGGCGGTCTCGACGTCCTTGACGGACAGGCCGATCCAGGCCGAGATCCAGGAGAAGCTGAACCCGAACAGCGCCGTCAGTGCGACGGCGCCGACGAAACCCACGAGCGAGTGTGGACGTAGGCCGACGGCGATCCCGACGACAGCCATGATGAGCACGATCCCGACCATCCGCACCAGGTCCCCGAGGGTGCGTCCGGCCAGCACGGCCGAGCGTGAGATCGGCATCGAACGGAAGCGGTCGACGATGCCCTTGCTCAGGTCCTCAGCCAGCCCGACCCCGGTCGAGGTCGAGGCGAAGGCCGTGGTCTGCACGAAGATCCCTGCCATCAGGTAGTTGACGTAGTTGACGCCCGTTGCGGCGGTGTTGATCGACCCGCCGAAGACGTACCGGAACAGCAGCACGAACAGAACCGGCTGCACCGTCGAGAAGACGAGCAGCTCCGGCTGCCGGGTGGTGTGCCGCAGGTTGCGACCGGCCAGGGTCATGGCGTCCTGGACGGCGTAGCGGAACCCGCCCGACGCGGCAGGGGACGGTGACGTGCTGGTCATCGGCGGCCCTTCTTGGTGGGAGCCGCGGGCTCGGTTGCCTCGGCCAGGTGTCCTGTCAGCGTGAGGAACACGTCGTCGAGGGTCGGCCGGCGCAGGCCCAGCTCGCTGACCTCGACGCCCGCGGTGGTGAGGGCGCGGGCGGCCTTCGCGACCAGGGCGATCCCGGTGGCGGGCACGGACACCTCGCCCGACGGGAGGCGCTTCACCTCACCCGACCGCAGCCGGCCAAAGACCTCACAGAGCGCCTCGAGGCTGGCGGGCGAGGACGGGCGGGCAATGAGTACCGAGCCCCCGACCTTGTCCTTGAGCTCGTCCGAGGTGCCTTCGGCGATGACGGTCCCGCCGTCGACGACGGCGATCCGGTCGGCAAGGCGGTCCGCCTCCTCGAGATACTGGGTGGTGAGGAGCAACGTCGTACCGTCGCGGACGAGGTCCTCGATGACCTCCCAGAGGGACAGGCGTGAGCGTGGGTCAAGGCCCGTCGTCGGCTCGTCGAGGAACAGCACTTTGGGGCGGTTGACCAGTGAGGCGGCCAGGTCCAGGCGTCTTCGCATGCCCCCGGAGTAGGTCTTCACGACCCGGTCGGCCGCGTCGCTGAGCTCGAAACGCTCGAGCAGCGCGTCTGCTCGGGACGAAATCTCGGCTGTGGGCAGGTGGTAGAGCCGACCGACGAGCCGCAGGTTCTCGCGCCCGGTGAGCTTCTCGTCGACCGCGGCGTACTGCCCGGCCAGGCCGATCACCCGGCGGACCTGCTCGGCCTGCCTCACCACGTCGAGTCCGAGGACCGTGGCGGTCCCGCTGTCCGGGCGGAGCAGCGTCGCCAGCACCCGGACCGCGGTCGTCTTGCCGGCGCCGTTGGGTCCAAGCAGGCCGAGCACCGTGCCCTCGGGCAGGGAGAACGACACCCCGGCGAGGGCCTTGGTGGTGCCGAAGGCCTTGACGAGCTGGTCGACGATGACGGCGTCGGTGATGGCTCCTCCTCGCAGGTAGCTGCCCCCACCGTAGTCACGCGGGTCGCCCGGCCCCGAGGCGTTTAGCGTGGGACGGGTGCCCGGTCCCCTGCCCGACGGAGAGCCCGTCCCCGATGAGGGGACGCTGCCCGGCGATGCCCTGGAACGCCTCGGGCGCAAGCCTTTCGGGGTCTACGTGCACGTCCCGTTCTGCCGCACGCGCTGCGGCTACTGCGACTTCAACACCTACACCGACCTCGACGGCCTCCAGAGCTCGTACGCCGAGACGGTGGCCCGGGAGCTCCACCTGGCTCGACGAGTCCTCGGTCAGACCCCGCCCGTCGAGACCGTCTTCATCGGCGGCGGTACCCCGACCCTGCTGCCGAGCGCCGACCTCGGCCTCGTCCTGCGCACCATCGACGAGGTCTTCGGCCTGGCTCCCGGGGCGGAGGTCACGACGGAGGCCAATCCGGACTCGGTCGACGCCCGTTCGCTCGAGGAGCTGCGCGCCGCCGGGTTCACACGGATCAGCCTCGGCATGCAATCGGCAGTCCCGCACGTGCTGGCGGCGCTGGACCGCACGCATACCCCGGGCCGACCCGAGCAGGCCGTCGCCGAGGCCCGTCGGGCCGGCTTCGAGCAGGTGTCGCTCGACTTGATCTACGGCGCCCCTGGCGAGTCCGACGCCGACTGGCAGACCTCGCTCGACGTCGCGCTGGCTGCCGAACCCACCCATGTGAGTGCCTACGCACTCATCGTCGAGGAGGGCACCCAGCTCGGCGCCCAGGTCCGCCGCGGCGAGGTCCCGATGCCCGACGACGACGTGCTGGCCGACCGCTACCTGATGGCGGAGGCGTCCCTGTCCTCGCTCGGCTGGTATGAGGTGTCGAACTGGGGTGAGCCGTGCAGGCACAACCTGGCCTACTGGCAGGGCGGCGACTGGTGGGGCGCCGGACCGGGTGCGCACAGCCACGTCGGGGGAGTGCGCTGGTGGAACGCCAAGCACCCGGCGGCCTACGCGCAGCGGCTCGCTGCCGGTCGTAGCCCGGCACTGGCCCGGGAGGTCCTCACCGCCGAGGACGAGCGGGTCGAGCGGGTACTGCTGGAGGTCCGGCTCAGGACCGGGCTGAAGCTGGACGTGCTGCGCCGTCCAGGGCTCGCGGCCGCGGCCCGCTTCGTCGAGGACGGTCTGCTCGAGCGGGCGGCCCACCAGCAGGGGGCCGCGGTGCTCACGCTGCGCGGCCGGTTGCTGGCCGACGCGGTGGTGCGCGACCTCGTCGACTGAGTCCGGCTAGTGCACGAAGCGAATCGTCAGCGGGTAGCGGTAGGCCTCGCGACGGCTGGCGGCGACCGCCGCGACGATGGCCAAGATGACCGACCCGATCGCGAGGGCCAGCAGCAGGAACAGCCCGATGACGACCAGGATGAGGAGCGCACTGACGATCGCATAGATCAGCAGGGACAGGTGGAAGTTGAGCGCCTCGGCGGCGTGGTAGCGCGTCATCGGCCTGCCCAGGTCGTCCTTGGTCACCAGGTAGACCACCAGCGGTCCGATCAGGCTGAACGCGAACAACGACAGGTGGACAAGGACGGCCAGCGTCGTGTCCTCCTGCGGAGGTGGGTACGCCGATGGGTAGGACGCATACCCAGGCGGCGGGGGCGGCGGGACAGTCACGGCTGCAGACTATGGGGCCCGGTGACCCAGCGCACAGCTCTGAAACGCCGCCGAGGGGCACCGCGTAGGTAGTCTGCCCTTAGGGACCCTGTGTCCTCACCAGTCGGGCACCCTGCCCGCACGGTCGCTCGTGTGTCGTGCCTCGTCCTCCAGGACCGCCTCTTCCCACAGCGCTGCACCAACCGTCTCTCGATCTCTCGTCACGACGCTGGTGCAGCACACGCGGCCCCGCACGAAGCACCACGAGCCTCACGGAGTTCTTGCCTTGCCTTCTGCTTTCGATCGCCCCCGCACGTCCACGTCCCGGTCCGCCTCGTCGCGTTCCGCGGCCCCCAGGACCGGTGGACGCCCGGCCTCCGGTCGGCCCTCCTCATCGGGCCGGTCTTCCTCATCCGCCCGCTCGCGGGCCAGTCGGCCCGACCCGGTCAAGAGCACCCTCGAGACCGGTCTCGACGCGGCCGCAGAGCTCTCGTTGGCCGCTGCCGGCGAACCCGTCCCGAGCTTTCAGTCGCTCGGCCTGCCCGACCGGCTCATCAGCGCGCTTGCCCGTCGCGACGTGAGCGTCCCCTTTGCCATCCAGGCCCGCGCGATCCCGGACGCCGTCGCCGGCCGGGACATCCTGGGCCGGGGCCAGACCGGCTCGGGCAAGACCCTTGCGTTCGGCTTGCCGATGCTGACCCGCCTCGTCGGCGGTACCCGCGCCGCCCGCCTGCCCCGCGGGCTCGTGCTCGTCCCGACCCGCGAGCTCGCCCAGCAGGTCAATGACGCCCTCGCGCCGCTGGGTCAGGCCTTGGACCTCAAGGTCATGACGATCTACGGCGGCGCCTCGATGGGCCGGCAGATCGACCAGCTGCGTCGCGGCGCCGACATCGTCGTCGCGACCCCCGGCCGGTTGCAAGACCTCATCGACCAGCGCGAGTGCGACCTGTCCCAGGTCGTCATCACCGTTCTCGACGAGGCCGACCACATGGCCGATCTCGGTTTCATGCCGGCCGTGACGGCGCTGCTCGACCTGACCCCCTCGACCGGCCAGCGGATGCTGTTCTCCGCCACCCTCGACCGCGGGGTCGACAAGCTTGCTCAGGCCTACCTCAAGGACCCGGCGATGCATGCCGTTGCCCCTGCAGCCAGCCCCGTCGACACCATGGACCACCTGGTGTGGGCCGTGCAGCGCGACGCCAAGGTCGCCGTCGCCACCGAGATCGCCGCCCGCCCGGCCCGCACGCTGTTCTTCGTGCGCACCAAGCACGGCGCCGACCGGCTGGCACTTCAGTTGTCGACCAGCGGCGTCAATGCCATGGCGATCCACGGCAACCTCACCCAGAACGCCCGCAAGCGCGCGCTCGAAGGATTCTCCAGCGGTCACTCGCGGGTGCTGGTCGCGACCGACGTCGCGGCACGCGGTATCCACGTCGACGACGTCGACCTGGTCGTGCACTACGACCCGCCTGCCGACCACAAGGACTATCTGCACCGCTCGGGCCGTACCGCCCGCGCCGGCGCGCGTGGCACGGTCGTGTCCCTCGTGCTGTCCGACGAGGTCCGCGACAACCAGCGGATGCGTGAGCGGGCCGGCATCGAGGTCAGCGCGCAGACCGTCGTACCCGGGCACCCGGCCGTGCGGGCAATCGCGGAGTCCGGCGAGGCGATCGTCGTGACCGCCCCGGTGCGGATGGCCTACTCCGATCGTCCCGGTCGCTCCGGTCGACGCACCTACAGCGACCGGCCGGCCCGGCCGCAGGGCCAGCCGCCGAGGCCGCAGAGCGAGCGCCCGCGCAGCACGTCCCCCCGGACCCCCTCGCCCCGCTAGAGCTGGCGGCGGGTCACCGCGAAGCGGTACGCCTGCATGAGCACGGTCAACAGCACGCTGACGGCGACACCGGACCGGGTCGCCTTGAGCCAGGTCTGCTTGTACGACGCAGGCCTGGCTCGCCCGTCCGGTGACACCTCCACTGCGATCGTGGTGCCCGGAGCCGGGATCCGGGCCAGGTGCAGCGTGATGCTTCGTCCGTCGGCGTCTGCGGTGACCCCGGTGGCGGAGCGGCCGGTGACGGTGGCCGACGAGGTGCGCGCGCCGGACCAGCTGCGGGCATCGGCGAGCAGCAGGACCGCGCCGATTCCCACTCCCGCCACCACGGCGGCGGCCAGCACGACCAGCTGCGTCACCGGGCCGCTGCGGCGCGGGTGGGTCCGGCCGGCGATCCCCCGCGTGGACAGACCGGCAC